>JOBE01000025.1 GCA_000717735.1 Streptomyces griseoluteus
CCCGCCCCGACGCCTGAGGACCACCCCACGCCCGTGACCAGCGACCCTTGTCCAACCTCAACTACGAAACGGACAAGAGCTCACGTTCCGCACTCTGAGGGTTGGGGCCTTTCCCTTCCCCCAGGGTGTTGCAAAGCAGTGCAGTTGTGGTCCATAATAGAGACACGAGGGGGCGAGAGGGGCCGCAAACCCCTAACCACCTCGAACCAGCACAACTCAACAGAGAGTGAGGACAACATGTCCGACGAGATCGAGCGCAACAGCGCGGCGCTGATCGGAGCCCTCATCGAGGTCTACGAGACGCTCCGACTGATCTGCACCGGCCTCCCGATCCCGATCACCCTGCCCCGGCAGGTGACCGAGTTCGACGGCGCCACCACCATCCAGGCGGTGTCCCGACTGGTGGAGATCATCGAGGACCAGCCGATCAAGGAGTTCGAGAAGGCCATGATCTGGGGGGCGTCCCTCCAGTGGCTCTCGGCCAACAAGCTGATCAGCCGGTACCTGAACTACAGCGCCGATGCGGTGTCCCGGATGGAGATCGAACTCCTCATCCAGCACGCGGGCGACGCGCTCATCACCTACCTCGACGGCGAGGAAGAGACCGACACCCCGTAACCACCAGGCCCCCCGGCAGCCAGCCGGGGGGCGCCCCTCACTCTCACCCCGGACAGCAAAACGACCGGTAGGGCCGGGCCGAAGCCCACAGGCGCGAACGCCCGTCGCAAAACCCCACCGGTCGCCAACCAGCCTCAACAGGGAGACCGACACCATCATGGTAGCCACCCGGCCCGAGGGAGAGACCCTCCGGGAGATCGCGGCCCGCTACGGCCGCGCCGAGACGACCGTACGGAACCAGTGGGCGCGCCACCCCGACTGGCCCGAGCCGCTCGGCAAGCGCGGCCACGCGTACGTGTACGCGTCGGCTGCCGTAGACGCCGCCGTGACGGCGCACTTCGCCCGGCCCTCGATCGAGCTGGAGCCGCGCCGCCTGTACTCCGCCGCCGAGATCGAGGCCGCCACAGGGATCAGTGCGGGAACGATCCGTGCGGAGAGGTCGAAGGGGCGGTGGCCGGCCCCGGACGGCCGGCGGGGCGCCGCGAACGTGTGGCTGGGTGCGACGGTGACGGCGGCGATGGAGGGGCGGCAGGCGTACCGGCGACGCGGAGCCGCCGGGTAGGCGCGCCCGGGGCGAAGCCCGGGGGTGCCGCGCGCGAAGCGCGCTCCTTCTGCCCCGCAGGGGCGGGCCCGGCGCGAAGCGCCTTGTGGGGCCCGGCGCGAAGCGCCACGCCCGTCAGGGCGGGTTGTTCGGCCCGTGCCCGAAGGGCACTTCAGGGGCCGCTTTCCTCAGCTTGGCCGCCCGTGGCCGTAGGTCACATGGGGGCGGCCCGGCCCGCAGGGCCGTCCGTTCGCCGCGCGCACGGGAAAGCCCCCCGGCTGGCTGCCGGGGGGCTTCTCGTCTACTTCTCTTCCACCAGGAGCGCCGCCGCGTTGGCGAGCGACTCAGCAGCCTTCACGAGGATCAACTCGATCTCCGGCTTGGCCGTCCTGTCGTCCGGGCGGTCCAGGAACCGGGAGAACAGCTTTCCCGCTGCGAGCCAGCTGAGGGCGGCGGTGAAGACCTCCGTCTTCAGGTCCTCGGGGGCGGGCTGCTCCTCCAGAAGGTCCGTCAGCCGGGTGACCGCCGGGATCAACTCCGTGGAGTCGAGGAGCGGGCCGCTCGGCAGGGCGATCGGGAGGGGGAGCCGGGCACAGACCCGGACGAGGATGACGTAGGTGGCGATCAAGGCGGACCCGACCGAGTTGACGTCCTCGTCGTGTTTGTCGGACATGATGTCCTCTCTCTGTTGAGTTTTGCTGGTTTGCGAGGTCTTGGGGTTTGCGGCCCCTTGCTGCCCTCGTGTCTCTATTATGAGCCATTGCTGCACTGTTTTGCAACACCAAAGGGTGTCAACTCAGGCCACATCGCAGCGATTTCCGGCCTGGAAGGCGGGGGCCGGTGGGATGGAAGGCGGGTTGAAGGGCCCGGTGCGCGCCGAAGGCGCAGGGCCCTTCACTCCTGGCCGGTGCGCGCCGAAGGCGCAGGCCAGGAGCGGTCCGCGCTTGCGCGGACTGAGTCCCGGTGAACGCGCCGAAGGCGCCCGGGACTCACCCGCAGGGCCCGCCAGGGCCCGGAGGGCGACCCTCCCGCACCATCCCACCGGCCCCCGCCCCCCAGAAAGCTGCTCCCACCCCGTAGGCGCGCCCCGCAATTCCTGGCGCGCCCCTACGCTTCCGAGGCACGAACAGCCTCGACGCCTTCCTCCGGAGCGCTCTCCAGCTTGCCGTCGACACCAAGGCGCCACCGCTGCCCATCCTCGTCAGAGAAGAGCACACACACCGTCCCCTCCACTCCCTCTTCGGGAGCCGCGAAGGCATAGGTACGTCCCGCGCCGATCACGTCCACCGGCATGTCGTACTCACCTGACAGCAGCTCATGGTCACCGATGCCAGCCGGGACCACCTCATGACCCTTGACCGACTCCCGCTCACCGAACATCGCGGTCACGTCCGTGATCGGCGCATCACTGGCGTTGAGGACCCGCACCATCCCGCCGAACCAGGACGCGGATATCTGTCGCGCGTGCGCCACTCTCCGCTCCTCCGCCTGCGCGCGAAGGGCCTGACGCTCGAGGGCCAGATTCGCGGACTGCTCACGGATGAACTCGCGCTGCTCGTCGATCTGCTGTCGCTGGCTCTTCAACATGCCGCGCGTGTAGTAGGCGGCGGCCGCCGCGAAGGCTCCGGCAACCCAAGTCGGGGCGTCCCCCCAGTCGATGCTCATGGCCGGGAACCTAGTGCCCGCCGGTGACAAGCGGACGTCCGGAGCGAGCTTTATCAGATTCCGCACCGCAGGCCCCTGCCTGCGCGGTAGGTTCACCTGATCGCCACACCAGGACCACCGGAGCCCACCGTGACGCAGCCACCCCAGTACGGCCCCCCGCAGACCCCACCGCCCGGATGGGGGCCCCCGCCCGGCCAGCCGTACCCCGGCGGCCCCGGCGGCCCGTACGGACCCCCGCCACCGAAGAAGGGCCTCGGCGTCGGTGCCATCATCGCCATCATCTTCGGCGTCATCATCGCCGGCCTGATCCTCCTGGTCGTCCTCGCCGCCCTCCTCACCAACGGCGACGACAGCACGACCACGGACAAGCCGAAGGCCGGGCAGAAGACCAGCGCCCCTGGCAAGGCCGCGCCCCCCGCACCTTCGACCAAGGCGCCGGTCAAGCAGGAAGAGCCCGCCGCCGACACTCCGGTCAAGGTCACCGCGACGACGGTCACCTTCAAGCCGTCCGTCCTCCACGACGGCACCACCGCGTACACCAGCGTGAAGGTCACCGTCACCAACAACGGCGACGAGAAGATCAGCATCAACCCCCTGTACTTCTCCATCACCGACAACGCCGGCAGCAAGCACACGGCCGAACTCGGCATGGACAAGGACCAGATCGACACCGTCGACCTCGCGCCGGGCGAGAACATCACCGGCGTCATCACCGGCGAGGGCACGTTCACCGCGGCCTACGTAACCTACGTCAACGGCCTGTTCGGTGATGGCGTGCGCGGCAACGTGAAGTAGAGGTTCTGCACCTAGTTGCAAAACCCCTGAGTGTGCCCCATCATGGGCGGCAGATCCGGCATGCCCGGAGACAAACGCCAGGCCCCGACCACCACCCTCGGTCGGGGCCTTCCTCGTACCCGGAGGTGACCCGTGGGCCTGAAGAAGAACGACATCCCCGTCGGGGAAGCCGATGAGGAAGCCGTCCGCCAGCTCCACGCCGCCGGCCTGGGTCGCAACGAGATCGCCCGCCAGATCGTCCGCGGCCAGCGGACCGTGTCCGTCATCGCCGCCCGCCTCGGCCTCACCTTCGACGTCACCATGACCGAGGAGGCAACCCGGCACCGTGTTGCCCAGCTCGCCGAGAAGCGCGCGATCCTCGCGGACGCTCTCACCGACGACGCCCTCCGTCTCTCCGCGCAGTGCTGGGAGCCCGCGACCGTCTACAACTTCGGCGGCAAGGACAACAAGTACGAGTACAAGGACGTCCCCGAACCGCCGGCCGCTGACAAGCGCGCCCTCATGGCCGCCGCGACCGCCGCCGCTGCGCAGTCGCTGCGCCTGGTCCCGCCGGAGACCGACACCCAGGGCCTGGCCGCCGTCGATGCCTGGCTCCGAGACGTGATGGGCGGTGGCCAGACGCCGACGGAGTAGCCGACCGGGAGGAGGCGCCGTGTACAAAGCCCTTACCGGGAAGCAGCTTCGCTCGACGCAGCTGGCGGCAGCCCGCGGCAATCTCTGGGAGGGCGCGGTCCGGTCGTCCAAGACGATCTCGTCCATCTTCGTGTGGCTCAGGTACGTCCGCACTGGGCCTGCCGGGCCCCTGCTGATGGTCGGCAAGACCGAGCGCACCCTGAAGCGCAACATCATCGACCCGATCATCGAGATGGTCGGCACGCGCCGCTGCGTTTACAAGTCCGGTGTGGGTGAGCTGATTCTCTTCGGCCGCACGATCTACGTGGCCGGCGCGAACGACGAGCGGGCCGCCGAGAAGATCAAGGGCCTCACGCTCGCGGGGGCGTACCTCGACGAGGTCACCACCTTCCCCGAGTCGTTCTTCGCAATGCTCGGTACCCGCCTGTCGGTGCCCGGCGCCCAGTGGTTCGGGACGACGAACCCTGAGGGGCCGAATCACTGGCTCCTGAAGAAGTACCTCAGCCGCGCCCGCATGCACCTGCGGCGGGACGGCATGCTCGTCGAGTCCCAGGACCCGGCAGCGATCGACCTGCACCGCTTCAGCTTCAGCCTGGAGGACAACCCATACCTTCCGCCGGCCTACGTCGACGCGTTGAAGCTGGAATACACGGGCCTGTTCTACCGGCGGTACATCCTCGGCGAGTGGTGTCTGGCTGAGGGCGTCGTCTACGACATGTTCGACGAGAAGCGGCACGTCGTCGACCTCATCCCCGAGATCTCCCACTGGATGTGCGTCGGCCTGGACTACGGCACGATCAACCCGTTCTCGGCCCTGCTCATCGGCGCCGGTGCGGACAGCCGGTTGTACGTGGCGTCCGAGTACCGGCATGACTCCCGGCTCGCGCGCCGCCAGCTGACGGACGCCGAGTACAGCGAGAACCTGCGTGGCTGGCTGGCCTCGTACGAGCACCGCGGCGTGAAGGGTGTGACCCCGCAGTGGGTGTTCGTCGACCCATCGGCGGCATCGTTCATGAACCAGCTGTGGTCCGACGGCGTCCCGGGCGTCGCGAAGGCGGACAACACGGTGAAGGACGGCATCCGCAGCGTGAGCGTGGCGCTTGGGCAGAACGTCCTGTCCATCCACCGCTCGTGCAAGGGCCTGCTGGCCGAGCTGCCGTCGTACGCGTGGGACGAGAAGGCCGCGCTGAAGGGCGAGGACGCGCCCCTGAAGATCGACGACCACAGCGTGGACGCCCTCAGGTACGGGCTTCACACCACGGCGCACCAGTGGCGCCACCTGATCCGCACGAAGCTGGAGGTGGCCGCGTGATCCGCAACGCGCGCATCGAACTCAGCGCCGCCGGCCTCAGCTCCATCACGGTCGACGGCCTGCCGCTCAAGGGCGTCCGCGCCCTGTCGCTCGACGCCGACATGGACGAACGGCCGGTCCTGAGGCTGGAACTGGCAGTGCACGACATCAGCACCCTCGCTGAGACCCTCATCCACATCCCCGACGGCACGGCCGCCACGCTGGTCGCGCTCGGCTGGACCCCGCCGCCTGCGCAGGAGGTCAGCTGATGGCCCTTGCCGAGTTCACCCTCCCCGTGTTCATGCGCGTGGGCGGGACCCCCGAGGTACAGATCGGCGAGATCACCGTGGCGCTGCGCGAGGGCGTGCTCGAACTGACCACCCTCCGGAGCGAGATCGCTGTGTTCTACCGCGAGGCCGCCGCCGCGTTCGAGCGCCCGCTCCCCGACGACGCTGAGGAGGTGCCCGATGCCGCTGCCTGAGAAGGGTGCAGCGTGGCCGCCGATCAGCCCGATCATTGCCTCTGACATGGAGGACTGGTCCGCCTGGTACGCCGCCAGCCCGGACCGCCTCACCTACCGATACCGCCGACGCATCGAACGCCAGCACGGCCAACCTGAGAACCGGCCGAGCCAGTACCGTGGCGGCATTGTCGGCGCCGTCTCCCGCTTCTTCTGGGGCGAGCCGACCCCGCTCGGCGAGAAACGGGCGAACCTTCATATGCCGCTCGCCCGCGACATTGCCCGTACGAGCGCCGACCTGTTGTTCTCCGAGCCACCGACCCTGGTCACGGAGAACACTGCCACGATGCAGCGCCTGGAGGACATGCTCCACAAGGAGGGCCTCCTCAGGACGCTCATCGCGCAGGCCGAGATGACCGCGGCCCTCGGCGGCGGCTACCTGCGTGCCATGTGGGACCTGAAGATGAGTCCCCGCCCGTGGGCCACCGTCGTACGGGCCGACGGCGCCGCGCCGCGCTTCTTCGGAGACAGGCTGCGCGAGGTCACGTTCTGGAAGGTCATCGCGGTCGACGGGCAGACGGTCGTCCGGCACCTGGAGCACCACGAGCCGGCGACCATCCTCCACGCGGTGTACGAGGGCACGGAGGACAACCTCGGCACGCCTGTCGACTTGAACGCCTACCCCGACACCCGGGGCCTTCAGCCGGCCATCAGCCTGCCGATGCTGAAGGGCCGCCTCGCCTGCGTCTACGTCCCGAACACGATGACTGCCCCGGACTGGCACGACGTGCCGGGCTCGGCCGGGCTCGGCACATCCGACTTCCAGGGAGCGGAGACGTTCCTCAGCGGCATCGACGAGACGTACACGAGCTGGATGCGGGACGTCCGTCTTGCGAAGAGCCGCATCATCGTCCCTGCCGGCTACCTCCAGTCGAACGGGGTCGGCGAGGGCGTGTCGTGGCAGGACCGCGAGGTCTTCGCCCCGATGAACATCCCGCCGACCGAACAGGGCCAGGGCATCACCCTGAACCAGTTCAAGATCCGGCACGCCGAGCACCGAGCGACGATCGAGGATCTCGTGTCCCGCTGCATCCGGAACGCCGGCTACTCGGGCGGCACGTTCGGGGACGACGACGGCGGTGGCCTGCGGACCGCGACCGAGGTACGGGCGGACACGGCGCGCAGCATGGCCACGCGGGCCCGGAAGTCCGAGCTGGAGGCCGTCTCGGTCTCTGAGTTCGTCGAGACGCTGCTCATCCTGGAGAACTCGAACCTCTTCCCCCACACCGGAACCGTCGAGGTCGAGCGGCCCGAGGTGCGGTTCGCGGACTCCATCCAGGACGACGTGAAGACGCTGGCCGAGTCGGCGGATCTGCTGCGTCGCGCCGAGGCAGCGTCAACGGAGGCCCTGGTGGCGCTGGTCAACCCGGGGATGCCGCTGGAGGAACAGAAGAAGGAGGTTGCCCGGGTCAAGGCCGAGTCCGGCCGTGACACGGCCGACCCGACGGAGACCGGCGCCGAGTGACCCGGCCCCGCCGAGGGAGATGAGGAGGGGTCCGATGCCTGTCTCCCCCGCCATGGCAGAGGATCTGGCCGCCGCCATCGCGAAGCTGTACGTGGACGCGGAGCTCGCGCTGCTGGAGAAGCTCCGCAAGGCGTTGATGGAGGGCATCGACAGCCCGCTGTGGGCGGAGATCAAGCTCCGCTCGATTGGAGACCTCCGGGCTGCCGTGGAGGAGGTCACCGCCGCCCTTCAGCAGGACTCGAACGGAGCCGTCGGCCAGGCGCTCGCCGAGGCGTACGGCCGCGGGCGGCAGGCCGCCGTCGCCGAGCTTGGCGCGCTCGACATCGGCCGCGAGCTCCAGGCCCGCGACGTTCTCCCCGGGGCGCCGGCCGTCGACCGGCTCGCCGCCTCGTACGCGCAGGACACGCGCCCGCTGTACGTACGCATCACGCGCGCGGTCGTGGACGTGTACCGGTCGATCGTCACCCGAGCGTCCGCTTCGACGCTGCTCGGCGGCCTCACCCGGCGGCAGGCCACTCAGCACGCGCTCGACCGCTTTGCCCAGCGCGGGGTCAGCGGCTTCGTCGACTCCGCGGGGCGTTCCTGGGAGTTGGCGGCCTACGCCGAGATGGCCGTCCGGTCGGTCACCGCCCGCGCGGCGATCGAGGGCCACATCGACGCCCTGGGCGAGCTTGGCGTGGGGCTGGTGATCGTGTCTGATGCGCCGCTGGAGTGCGAGCTGTGCGCGCCGTGGGAGGGCGAAGTCCTCACGCTCGGCCCCGAGTCGGGGCCGCGGACGGTGCGGGTCGAGAAGGCGATCCAGCCGTCCGGCCTGCGGGCTGCGTTCCGGCCGCCGGAGACGGTCGCTGTGCACGTGGCCGGGAGCCTGGTTGAGGCGCGCGCGGCCGGGTTGTTCCATCCGAACTGCAGGCACTCCCTGTCCGCGTTCTTGCCCGGAGTAACCATCCGGCCGCCGCACCACCCGACGCCGGGAACGACGTACGCGGACACGCAACGGCAGCGGGAGATCGAGCGGACCATCCGGGCGTGGAAGCGGCGGCAGGTCGCCGCAACGACCGAGGCCGATCGGCGCCGCGCTGGGGCGTACGTACGGAAGTGGCAGGCCAAGGCGCGCGCCCATGTGGATGCGCACCCGGACCTTCGCCGCAAGCCAGCCCGAGAGCAGATCGGGCAGGCCCGCTAGACCTCGGCCATCGGCGGCACCCCGGCACCAGTGAAGCGGATCGTCCAGCCGTCACCGAGGACCGGCTGCACGTCCGTCACGATGGCCCGCCCGGTGTGCGGGACACCCGGGAGTTGCACCTCCACCCCGTGCAGGGCGTCCACCCACTGCGCGGCAGGCCCCAGATTGGCGTGGGGGATGGCGGCTTCCGCCTCCCAGCCCCGGAGCAGCTCCACCGGCGTGTCGGGCCAGGTCACTCCGTCGTCATAGGTGGCGAAGACCCGCACCCGCAGGTCGGCGATCTCCTCGCCGTCGATCACGGCCGGGCCCTCGTACGTCTTCAACGTCGATTCCATGCGCCCAGTCTCCCCGCCTGCGCGCCCGACAGCGGCGCGCCCCTGAACTTCCCTCCGCCTGGCGCGGACGGGAGCACGACGGCCCGCCTGGCGCGGGCCATGCACCACCTCTTCCTCAGGTCGGCCTGGCGCCGGCCAACCCCTACGCGCCCCAGGAGGGCACGACCATGCCGAAGCGCACCCTCGCCCGCCACGCCCGCCACGGCACCGGCTGGGCCCACCCCTACTCGACCGGCCCTTTCGACCCGTACCTGTACGCGGACGGCGGGGACGGAGACGGATCCGCTTCCGGATCTGGCGCGGACCAGTCCGGAGGACAGGCCGCTGACCAGGGCGGAGACCAGTCCGGACAGACGGACGGCTCCGGATCCGACTCCGGACAGGGCTCCGGACAGCAGTCCGGCAAGGGCAGCACCGGCGACCAGGCCGCCATGGTCGAGCAGCTGAAGAAGGACCTCGCCGCCGCCCGCAAGGAGGCCGCGAAGGACCGGACCACCGCGAAGCAGCAGGCCGCCGACGAGGCCGTGAAGGCGCTGACGGAGAAGCTCGGCAAGGCCCTCGGTCTCGTCAAGGACGACGTACCGCCGGACCCCGCCGCGCTCGCCAAGGCGATCGAGCAGAAGGATGCCGCGCTCACCGAGCGAGAAAGCCAGCTCCGCGCCAAGGACGTCGAACTCGCCGTCTGGACCCGTGCCGACAAGGCCGGCGCCAAGGCGGGCGCGCTGCTCGACTCCCGGTCCTTCCTTCGGCAGATCGCCGATCTCGACCCGGCGGACAAGGGCTTCACGAAGGCTCTCGACGACGCCATCACGGCGGCCGTGAAGGACAACGCCTCCTTCGCCGTGCAGTCGGCCAGCCGCTCCGGCGGCGACCTGTCCGGCGGCACCGGCGAGACCAACGCGAAGGGGCGGTCCGGGTCCCTGTCCGGCGCCGTCTCGCACCACTACCAGACCTGATCCCACCTGAGGAGAACCTCATGCCCATCACCCTTGCCCAGGCGCAGGTGAACACGCAGACGGACGTCGACTACGCCGTCATCGACAACCTCCGCCGGTACTCCTGGCTGCTCGACCAGATCGTCTTCGACGACACGGTCAACCCGGGCACCGGCGGCGGCACCCTCACCTACGGCTTCACCCGCCTCACGGCCGCCCGCTCCGCCGCGTTCCGCGCCCTGAACGCCGAGTACACCGCCGGACAGGCCACCCGCGCCCGCTCGTCCGTCGAGCTCAAGCCTCTCGGCGGCCGGTTCGACATCGACCGGGTTCTCGCCCGCCTCGGCGCCGCGCAGACCAACGAGATCACGTTCCAGATGCAGCAGCTGCTGACGGCCACCCGGACGAAGTTCCAGGACGAGCTGATCAACGGCGACGTCGCCGTCGACGCCAACGGCTTCGACGGCCTCGACAAGGCCCTCACCGGAACGAGCACCGAGTACCTCCCGGCCTCCGAAGGCGTCACGAGCGGCTACCTCGACTGGACCCGCGGCACCATCGACACCCAGGCCGAGGCCATGGCGCAGCTCGACCTCGTCGACGACTTCCTCTCCCGGATCGTCCCCTCCCAGACCGGCGGCGGCGACCAGGGCGCGCCCGGTTCCCTCCCCCCGGGCGTCAAGGCCATCCTCGGCAACACCAAGAGCATCACCCGCATGCGGGCCCTCGGTCGCTGGGCCGGCATCTACACCCAGACCAAGGACGACCTGGGCCGGGAGATCGAGACCTACGGCCCGTGGCGGCTCATCGACCTCGGCGACAACGCCCTCGGCACCGCGCCGATCATCCCGATCGAGACCCGCGACGCGGACGGCGCTGGGGCCGGCGGCAACATCACCGGTCTGACGGACCTGTACGCGGCCAGCTTCGGCCTCGATTCGCTGCACGGTGCGAGCGTCGCCGGTAAGCCGCTGGTGGAGACCTGGATGCCCGACTTCCAGACCGCAGGCGCCGTGAAGTCGGGCGAGATCGAGATGGGTCCGGTCGCCATGGTGCTCCGCAACACCAAGGCCTGCGGCGTCCTGCGGAACCTCAAGGTCCAGTAGGAGGACGTCATGAACCGATACCACGTCACCGCTCCGGACCCGCAGTTCGAGGGTGAATCGTGCGGCGTCGTCTTCAAGGACGGCGCTGCGTCCGTGTCCGACGAGACCAAGGAGGGCCGGGCGGCGGTCGAGTACTTCCGCCGCCGCGGCTACGCCGTGTCTCTGGGGGCCGAGGCAGAGCAGCCGGAGCCCGTCGGCACCTTCCCCGAGGGGGCGTTCGATCCCGCCGTCCACGACGCGGCCGAGGTAATCGCCTACCTTGACGCGCTCGGTGACGACGAGGAAGCGGTGGCCGAGTTTGCCCGGGTCATCGAGGTCGAGCGGAACAGCAAGGCGCGCAAGACGGTGCTCGCGCTCGCTGAGGAGGCCTGACGCATGCCGCTCACCAGTGACCTCGGTGTCAGCGTGTCCAGCACGCAGACGAAGGCCGCGGACCTGTCCACGCCCGCTGACCCGCTGGCGTGGCGGCGGAGCCTGCACCTGGAGTCCGGCACCAGCGCCGGGAAGGCCGACCTGCGGTTCGCGGACACACGGACGCTTGCAGCATCCGCGACGGAGGATCTCGACCTCGCCGGGGTCCTCGTCGACTCCTTCGGGGCGACGCTCACCTTCGCCCGGATCAAGGGCCTGGTCATCGCCGCGTCGTCTGCGAACACGAACAACGTGGTCGTCGGCGGGGCCGCCGCGAACGCGTGGGCGGCGCTGCTCGGCGCCACGGGCACGCTCACGCTGCGCCCCGGGGCGTCCGTGGCGCTCATGACCGGCTCGGCCGACTCCACCGCCTACGCGGTCACCGCCGGAACCGCCGACCTGCTCAAGATCGCCAACTCCGGGGCCGGTACGTCGGTCTCATACGACATCGTCATCATCGGCACCAGCGCCTGAGGGGGTGGTCGCCATGCCACGCATCTACGCGACCGCCACCGAGTTCGAGGAGTACACCGGGGAGTCTCCGGCGCCGGCCGACATCACGGTCCGGCTCCGGCGCGCCTCGGCGTTCCTCGACTCCCAGGTGTTCCGGCTCTGTGCGTACAGCGTCGACGACACCGGCATGCCGACTGACCCGCTCGTTCTGGCCGCGTTCGCTGACGCGTGCTGCGCGCAGGTGGAGTGGGGCATCGACGTCGGCGACGTGACGGGCGGGGCCGGGGTCGGCTGGGGGTCGGTCGAGATCGGCTCGGCCAAGCTCAGCCGCTCCGTCACCGCAACGTCGGGTGACGAAGCGCCGGGGCGGCAGGTCGCGCCCTCGGTCTGGGACGCGCTGCGCTCCCCTGACCTGACGCCGGATCTCCTGGTGATCGGGGCGGTGGCCACGTGCTGACGACCCTGCCCAAGTTCATGCTCGGTCACACGGTGACGGTCGAGCCGTACCTCGGGCGCACCTCGGTGGGCCCCCGGTACGGCCCGGCCTCGCCAGTGCGGTGCTTCGTCGACGAGCAGACTCGGACCGTACGGGATCCGACCGGCCGCGAGGTCGTCTCCTCGTCGACGTTCTACGCCCGGCCTGGTATCGACTGCCCGCAGGACTCCCGTGTCACCCTGCCGTCCGGTCGGAAGACCACCGTGATCGCCCGCCTCGACCGCGACGGCGGCGGCATGCCGACCCCGGACCATGTGGAGGTGCAGCTTCTGTGAGCCCGCAGTACACCCGCTTTCGCCCCGGGAACGCCCGCGCGCAGTGGACCGCGCGCGGGCGGCGCCTCGCCGGTGAGGGTCTGCAACGGGGCCTCGAACACGTTCTCGCCGAGGCTCGGAAGATCGTGCCGCTCGACGAGGGCACCCTCGAACGCTCGGGCCGCGTTGTCCGCGACGGCCTGAACGGCGCGGTCACCTTCGACACCGTCTACGCGGTCAGGCAGCACGAGGAACTCACCTGGCGGCACCTGCCCGGCCGGTCCGCGAAGTACCTGGAGATCCCGATGAATCGGGAGCGGGACGTCGTCCTTCAGCTCATGGCCGTGGATATGCGGCGGTGGCTCCGTGGATGACGAACCTGACCTCCTTGACGGCCTCGCCCGCTACCTGGCGGAGCGCGGTCTCGTCACCTACACCCCCGGCGGCGACCTCACCGACGACTGCTTTCTGGAGCACATGCCGCCCGAGCCGGATGAGGCGGTCGTCCTCACCGTGTACGACGACCGCTCCGAGCCCGACTCCCTGCTCCCGTACGACGAACCGCGCGTGCAGGTCCGGGTGCGCGGCACGGCGGACCCGCGGGTGTCCCGCCGGCGGTGCCGCGCGATCCGGTCGGCGCTTCACGGCCTCGGCCCGGTCGTCCTGCCGGGCGGGACCGAGCTGATCCTGTCCGTCTGTATCCAGGGCGACGCTGCGTCCATGGGCGTCGACGAGACCCAGCGGCACGAGCACGTCGCGAACTTCCGTATGGAGGTCGTGAGCCCGACGGCTCACCGCTCCTAACCCCACCCACTTCCGAGCCCGCCGCCTCCCGGCCGCGGGCTCTTCGTCATGCCCAGGAGGAGCCCATGGCACCCCGCAAGTACAACGCTCGCGACTGCGAGTTCGAGATCGAGGACTTCCTCAACCCCGGTACCTGGGTCGCGTTCCGTACCGCGGACGCGGGCTCGGGCGAGGGCGGCATCAACACCTTCTCGCGCAGCTTCGAGTACGAGGCCACCGACACCACGACTTTCGGGTCGAACGGTCGGGCCGAGACGCAGAACATGCAGGAGGGCATGGCGATGTCCCTGGAGGGTTTCCGCCTGAAGGACCCCGCCACCGGCGCCCTCGATCCCGCCATGGCGCTCGCCGAGCTTCAGGCCGGCCGCCTCGGCAACGACAGCCTGTGTGGCTTCCGGTTCGCGGCCCCCGGTGACACCACGTGGGAGGTCTGGCAGGCCACGTGGCAGCTCGGCGACCAGGGCGGCGGCAACAACGACAAGGTCTCCTGGTCCGCCACCGTCACCCGCTCCGGCGCCGCCACCACGGCGGTGAAGGCGTGACCGCGGGCGGCTCGTCGTGGGACGAGTTCAAGCGCGAGGCGTTTGGCAATCGCACCGAGGACATCGAAGGTGTCATCGTTCGCGTGCCGTCCGACCTTCCGTTCGGCTTCGGCGACCGGCTCGCCGACCTGTCCGCATCCTCGGACCGCGCGGACGTGGAGGACCTGGTCGACGCCCTCTTCGGCCCCGAAGTGCTCGACCAGTGGATCGAGGCCGGCATCGGCAGCATGGGCTTGATGACCATCCTCACCTGGGGCATGGCGCAGGGCTCCGGCCAGACCGACTTCACGTTCCAGGAGGCCTACGCCGCGCTCACGAGCGACGACCCGGGAAAAGCGCTCGCCCCGCAGCCCCGGAACCGAGCCGAACGGCGCGCGCGGTCGAACGGCACTGGTGGGCGGTCGAGGCGGACTACGCCCGCGAGTACGGGCTCGACCCCCGCAGCATCGCGCGACTGACCCAGCGCCGCTTCGAGACCCTCCTCCGCGGCCTCTCGCCTGAGGCGATCTTCTGGCGCCTCGCGGGCGAGGAGATCTCCATCGTCGACGACCCCGACGAGATCCGGGCCGCTCTCCGATCCACCTGACACTGAAGGGGGTCTGAGATGTCCCTGACCATCGGCGACCTCGTCGGCTACATCCGCGCCGACGGCAGCGACTTCGAGCGGAACTTGGCCCGGGGCCAGCTCCAGATGCAAGGTTTCCGCCTCGACGTCAACGGACAGTTGCGCGACCTGCGGGGCCGGTTCGTCCGCGACACGGCCGTCATGGGGCGCGCGGTCACGGACAGCTTCAGCGAGGCCGAGCAGGCCGGTACGCGGATCACCACCGTCTACTCCTCAGTGGCCGATGCCCAAGCCCGGACCTTCCAGGCCCGGATGGAGTGGATGCAGGCCGCCGGCCGCCGCATGGCGACCGCGCTCGACGGCTCGTTCACCCGCGTACGCGAGGCCTGGGGCCGGATCAACTTCGACCGTCTCCAGCCTGCTGCGTCCGGGTTCCTGTCGGTGGCCGCGTCGGTCGGCAAGCTCGGCGCCATGCTCGGCGCGGCTGGGCCCGCCGCGGCCGGTCTGGCCGCGACCATCGGCAGCCTCGCCCCCGCGGCTGCTGTGGCCATGTCCGGCATGATCGCGATGCGGCTCGCATCCGTCGCGCTGAAGTTGGGCATGGCCGGTGTCTCCGACGCGATGTCGGCGGCGCTCGACCCGGAGAAGGCCGCCGAGTTTGAGGAGGCCCTCGCCAAGCTCGCCCCGAGCGCCCGCGCGTTCGCGTTGCAGGTCAAGGCAATGGCGCCCGAGCTGAAGGCGCTCCAGCAGGGCGTGCAGGAGCGACTCTTCCGTGGCCTCGACGGGGTCCTGAAGGAAATGGGCACGAGCACGCTGCCGATCCTCCGCAACGGGCTGACCAACGCGGCCGGCGCCCTCAACTTGATGGCGCACCGCGTCGGCAACACGGCCATCGGCCTGAGCAAGAGCGGTGCCCTCGGGCAGGCGATCTCCGGCGCAAACGTCGGCTTGTACAACCTTGCTCGGATCCCGGGGCAGGTTGTGCAGGGCCTCGTGCAGATCGGCGCGGCAGCGGCCCCGTCCTTCGGGCGGCTGACGAAGGCTGCGGGTGGCGCGTTCGACAAGCTTTCGGAGCGCATGCAGAAGGCGTTCGAGTCCGGCGCCATGCAGAAGGCGATCGACAACGCCATCGAGTTGGCCAGCGACCTCTTTGAGGTGCTGGGCAACCTGGGTTCGGTCTTCGCCAGCGTTTTCAAGGCCGCGCAGGTGTCCGGCGGCGGCATGATCGGCGTCCTCCAGGAGGTCACCGGCGCGCTCGCGGACGCCTTCGCGTCCAAGCCGGTACAGGACGGCCTCAAGGCCATCTTCCAGACCATGAGTACCCTGGCCAAGACGATCGGCCCGCTCCTCGGGCAGGCGCTCGCCCAGATCGCCCCGATCTTCACCGCGCTGGGACCGCCGATCCAGACCGTGATCAAGGCGCTCGGCAAGGCGTTGCAGCCCGTGATCAAGGCCCTCGGGCCCGTGTTGGCCGCCGCGGCGCGCGCGTTCGGTGCGCTGATCGAGGCCGCGGCCCCGATCCTGCCGGTAATTGGCGACCTCGTGGCCTCGCTCCTGCCCGCGTTGACGCCGCTTTTCGACGCCCTCGCGGTCGTGTTCGCGGCCCTGGCGCCGGTCGTCAAGGAGGTCGCCACCGCGATCGGCGCGACCCTGAAGCCGGTCCTTGCCGGGCTGGCGACGGTCATCGCCCCACTCGCCAAGATGATCGGCGACCAGCTCGCCCTGTGGCTCGGGGTCGTCGGCAAGCTCGTCGTGGCCCTCGCCCCGTCGCTGGTCGTGCTCGGCGAGGCGCTCGGAGAGCTGCTCGTCGCGCTCGGGCCGCTGATCGAGGCCTGGGCCACCCTGTCCACCGAGCTGCTCACCGCCCTGATGCCACTGCTTCAGCCGCTGATCGACCTGATCGGGAAGCTCGCGAAGTACCTCGCCAGCGACCTCGCCCGCACCATCACCGCTGTCGTCGTACCCGCGGTCAAGGCGATCACCGCCCTGCTCCGGGGGGACTTCGCCGGAGCGAACGCGTATGCCCGGCAGGCCGTGCAGGGCTTCGTCGACAACGCAGTACGCCGCTTCACCGAGCTGCCGCGCAGGGCAGCGGTAGCGCTGACTGGGCTGGCGGTTGAGCTGCGGCTGAAGGCCCTGCGCGCGGGCGTGGAACTCAACCAGGCGATCGTGGAGAAGCGCGCCGAGGCAATCCAGAAGATCCGCGAGCTGCCGGGCAAGGCCGCGGCGGCGCTCACCGGCCTCGGCTCGAAGTTGTACGGCTCGGGTCAGTCGCTGGTGCAGGGCTTCATCAACGGAATCCTGTCGATGCTCGGGTCAGTCGCGTCGGCCGCTAGCAGCATCGTCGGCACCGCCCGGAACTTCTTCCCCTTCAGCCCCGCCAAGGAGGGGCCGTTCTCCGGGAAGGGCTGGACGCTGTACAGCGGCCAGTCCCTCGCCACCGGATTCGCCGAGGGCATCACCGCCCGCAGCGGCCTGGTGCAGTCGTCCATCGCCGCCATGGTCAAGGGCGCGCAGGGGGCCCTCGGCGGCCTCGATACCGGCCTTCTCGGCGGCGCGCTCCCTGGCACGTCCCTGCCCGGCATGACGCCCGGCGCGAACTACCCGGCGCCCGGCGCCTCGCAGCAGCCGATCGTCATCGAACTACGGGGCCCCGGACTGAAGGACGTCATCACCGACATCGTGCAGACCAAGGGCCGAGGCGACGTGCAGATCGCCTTCGGCCAGTCGTAGGAAGGAGGGCCGGATGCCAGTCCCCGACGCCCGCGTAGAACTCCAGATCGATGGGGCCTGGACGGACGTGACCGAGCACGTCGTCGAGTCCACCGGTATCCAGCTCTCCTACGGCCGGTCCGATGAGGGCCGGCCGGTGGACCCGGGATCCGGCGCGCTCACCCTGCTGTCGCCGGGCGGCCTGTACTCCAATCGCAACCCGAACTCACCGTATTTCGGCAAGCTCCCGCGCAACACACCCATCCGCATCAGTACGACGGCAGGAGAGACGTTTCTACGCATCAACGATGCGGTCCAGGACCGGGCGTCCACCCCTGACCATGCCGATCTCGACATCACCGGTGACATCGACGTCCGCGTTGACGCCCGCCTCGACAACTGGCAGCCCAGCATCGCAACCTTTCTGATGGGACGGTGGGGCGCCGCAGGATCGTGGTACTTCGACGTCGCCCCCACCGGTATTCCGGCGTTCGCCTGGTCGTCCACGGGTCTCGACTTCTTCTCGATCTCCGCGACCATCCCGCTGGCCGGCGCACGCCCGTACAACCGTCTCGCCCTTCGGGTAACCCTTGACGTCAACAACGGCGGCAGCGGCCACACCGCCACCTTCTACACCGCCAACACAATCGCCGGACCGTGGACGCAACTGGGCGACCCTGTGACCCGCCCCGGCACGACGAGCATCAGCCCGAACACGCTGCCGCTGGAGGTCGGTGACATCAACAACCTGTCGTTCGCGGCCCCAGTCGGCGAGATCTACGCCGCTGAACTCCGCAACGGCATCGATGGGCCGGTCGTCGCCGCCCCCGTCTTCAGCGGTCTCCCCAAGGGCACCACCACATTCACTGATGCCACCGGCCACGTCTGGACGCTCCAAGACCACGCCACAATCACCGACCGCCGTACCCGGCTGGTCCACGCCGTACCCACGTGGCCTGCGACATGGCACCGCTCGGGCCATGACGTGCGCGCCCCCATCGAGACCGCGGGGATCCTGCGCCGCCTCGGGCAGGGCCGCAAGTCCATCGACAGCACGCTCCGCCGGCGGATCCCCTCGTACTCGCCGCTGGCGTACTGGCCGTGTGAGGACGGCTCCACTGCCACGCAGGCGGGGTCCCCCATCAAGGGCGTCCGCCCGCTGGCGTTCACGAGGGCAACATTCGGGCAGGACGACTCCCTTGCGGGGTCGTCGGCGCTTCCTGGGGTGGAGGCGGGCGGCACCATGGCGGCGCCCGTTCCAGTCCCAGCGGAGCGGCAGTTCGAGTGGTCGGTGCACGTGTTCTACAAGGTCGACAGCGCCCCTGTGTCCAACGCTGAGATTTTCGGGTGGCGGACCAACAGCAAGTTGGTGCGCTGGCGCGTTTTGATGCGAGCCGGGGTTGCCACAGTCCAGGCCTTTGACTTCGAGAACATCTTGCACATCGATCAGGAAATCGGTATCGGATCCGACCTGTTCACTGGTTGGCAGCGACTCATGATTCGCGTCGAAGAGTCGTCCCCGAACCTGAACTGGCACATCAGCTGGACCAACATCGGTGGTCAGACCGGCGGGTTCAGCGGATCCGTCTTCTCCGAAAGCGGTTCGGTTACCCAGGTCAGTACCAACTTCGGCGCCTTCACGGGCCTGCGCGTCGGCCACGTCACCGTACTGAGCACGGGCCATGCCAACTTGGCGCCGCTCCCCTTCCTCGGTGCCGATACGGGATGGGCTGGTGAGACCGCGGTCAACCGCCTCAGGCGTCTGGCTGCCGAGGAGGCTCAGACGCTTGTCCTGAGCGCCTGGCAGGACGATCCGGGTCGGGTGTCGGAGCTGATGGGCCCCCAGCGTCCGGGCGCGCTCCTGGACGTGCTCCAGGAGTGCGCGGACTCGGACGGTGGGATCCTGACCGAGGACAAACGGGGGCTGGCGCTGGCGTACCGGGACCGGACGAGCCTCCAGAATCAGACGCCCGTCGTCATCCCGTACGCCGCGCTGACGACGCCTTTCGAGCCGGACGAGAGCGACCTTCGGCTCCGCAACGATGTCACGGTCGAGCGCATCGGTGGCTCGTCGGCCCGGATCGTGCGGGAGGACGGCCCCCTGTCCGTCGACGCCGTCGGCGTGTACGACGAGGCCGTACCTCTGTCGCTCTACACCGATGCCCAGCCGCCGCAGCTGGCCTCCTGGCGGCTGCACATGGGCACGTGGGACGAGGCCCGGTACCCGCAGGTGCGGATCATGCTGCACCGGCACCCCGAGCTGATCCCCGCAGTGTCTGCCCTTCAGATCGGCGACCGGGTGCAGATCACCGGCACTCCGCCGTGGCAGCCGCCGGGGCCGGTCGACCTGATCGTGCAGCGCATCAGCGAGGACATCCGCACCCACACCTGGGACGTCGTCCTGACGTGCTCGCCGGGCGCTCCGTGGACCGTGGGTGTTCTCGACGATCCCGTCCTCGGGCGGCTCGATACGGACGGCTGCACCCTCGGCACCGCCATCGACGCTGACGACACGAGCCTGTCGTTCGTCTCCGCGCCCGGTCCCCGCTGGATCGACACCGCGACGTACCCGACGGAGGTCCCGTTCGACGTGGTCATCGGTGGCGAGGTGGTCACGGTGACCGGTATCGCCGGCACCGGCCTGACGCAGAGCGCCACCGTCACCCGATCGACCAACGGCATCGCGAAGGCACATCCGGCAGGTTCCCCCGTGCGCCTTGCCCAGCCCCTCATCCTCGCCCCGTAGGAGGCCCCGTGGCGGTATACGCCCCCTTCCTGGCAGGCCAAGTCCTCACCGCCGGGAAGCTCAACACTGCCATCGCCGAAGAACTCATGGAGTGGACCCTCCTGTCCACGATCGGCACGTACGCCACGAACTTCAGCGCCAACGCCAGCAACCCGCCTCAGATGAGGAAGGTACGCATCGCGGGCGTGGAGCGGTGGGAGTACGAGGGCCGAATTACGGTCGCCGCGCTCGCTGCCAACACCAATGTCACGGCCTTCACTTTCAACACCGGTTTCCGCCCCGCCCACGAACGTGGCTGGCAGCTGGCCGGCGCGAACACTGTCTTCTACGGCGTCCGGGCCGCCCTCTCCACCGCCGGGCTGCTCCAGGTCGGCGTGCCGACCGCGGCCGGCTCCGGCACGAACGCGATCCTCCTCGACGGCCTGTACATCGACAACCCGATCTGACCCGCTCCGACCCGCTCTACTCCCGTACGCCCTGCGCCTGATGGCCGGGGCCTTTCTCATGTCTGGAGGTCGCCATGGCGATCATCCGGCGCTCCCAGTGGGGCGCTCCCGCGACCAGCCCGGCCGCGTACATCGGCTCGACGCGCGGGGTCAAGGTGCACTACCTCGGCACCGCCTACGCCTCGCGCCCGCACGAGCAGTGCGCGGCGTACGTCCGGCAGATCCGGGCCAGCCACCTTGCGAACAAGAAGGAGGGGTACGTCGACGTCGCATACAACTACCTCGTCTGCGAGCACGGCGCCACGTTCGAGGGCCGCGGGGTCCACAAGCGGACCGGCGCCAACGGCACCCTGGCTCTCAACCTTCAGGACTACGCGGTCTGCGCGCTGCTCGGCTCCTCTGGCCTGACCAAGCCGAGCGACGCCATGCTGCACGGCATCCGGGACGCGATCGAGGAGCTGCGCGAGCACGGCCGCGCGGGCACGTGGGTCGGCGGGCACCGTGACGGGCACGCCACCACCTGCCCGGGGGACCCCCTCTACGACTGGGTGCAGCGCGGCGCGCCGCGACCGGCCGCCGAGGAGCCTGCGGAGCCGAAGCCGGCGCCGAGCCCGAAGCCGCCGGTGAAGTCGGTCGTGGACCTGTCCCGGCTCGTCGCCGCGGCGAAGGCCGACCCGCCCAAGCGGGGCACGCCGGTGTCGTACTACGGCGTGAAGACCGTCGAGTCCGCGCTCGTGGCCGAGGGCCTGCTCGCCCGCGAGGTCGCCGACGGCCACTTCGGCACGGCCACGGTCCGGGCGTACGCCGCGTGGCAGCGCCGGTGCGGCTACAAGGGCCCGGCCGCCGACGGCATCCCGGGCGCCGAGTCCCTGAAGAAGCTGGCCGCCCGACGCGGCTTCACCACCACCCACTGAACGGATCACCCCATGTCTGATGCCTCGAAGCGCACCGCGCGCACCGTCCTCCAGTCCGCCGTCGGCATCGCCGTCGTCCTCCCCGCAGTCGTCTCGGCGTCCGGAATCCCCGAGGCCCTGCCCTGGGTCGCGGGCGCCCTGGCCGTCGCGGGAGGGTTCGCCCGCGTCATGGCCCTCCCCGCGGTCCAGTCGCTCCTGCCCCGCTGGCTCCGCACCGACGAGCCGGCGGCGCGGTGATGACGCCGACGGAGTCGGGGCAGGTCGCCCTGGAGCTGGAGCGGATGCGCGGCACGATGGAGGCCGGGTTCGCCCGGGTCGACGGCTCGCTCGCCCTGCTCGTTCAGCGCTCCGACCAGACCGACAAGCAGCTCGCCGACCACGAGGCCCGCCTCGATGCTCTGGAGAAGAGCCGATGGCCGGTCGCCAGCATCGCCGCCCTCACCGCGACCGCCGGCGTCCTGCTCGGCGTCTGGCAGCTCGCCGCCCGTTGAACCGCCACGCCCCCCTCTCGCGCTGTAGCGCGAGAGGGGGGCGGCTTCGTCATGCCCAAGGTCAACCGGCGAGCGGCGGCACGGGGTTACGGTCCCGCTTCTTCAGCTCCATCTCCACGTCGTAACGCAGTTGTCCGGTCGCCTCGGCATGCGCCGTGATCGCGGCCTGCACCGCGGCCGCAGTATCCACAGTCAGCGCGCCAGCCTGGATCTCCTCCCAGGCCTTCGTCTCCAGCTGGATCAGGTCGTCACTCAGTTCGATCGCCACGAGCCGGATCGTACGACCTGCCACTGCCATCCCCCGCCCACCGCCCGTACGCTCTTCGGGTGATCAAGACCATGGTGTTCGACATCGGCGAGACCCTCGTCCGCGACGACCGCTACTGGGCGGCGTGGGCCGACTGGCTCGACATCCCCCACCACACCCTGTCCGCGCTCGTCGGCGCCGTCGTCGCCCGCGGACTCGACAACGCCGAGGCGATCCGGCTCCTCCGCCCGGGCATCGACATCGCCGCCGAGTACGCCGCCCGCGAGGCCGCAGGCCGCGGCGAGTACCTCGACGAGACCGACCTCTACCCCGACGTCCGCCCGGCGCTCACCAGCCTGCGCGCGCTCGGCGTCCGAGTCGTCATCGCGGGCAACCAGACCGAACGCGCGGGCGAACTGCTGCGCGCTCTGGACCTGCCGGCGGACCTGGTCGTGATGTCGGGCGAGTGGGGCGTCGCGAAGCCTTCCCCGGAGTTCTTCGCCCGGGTACTCAAGGTCGCCGACGCGGCTCCGCACGAGACCCTCTACGTCGGCGACCACCCCGCCAACGACGTCTTCCCCGCCCGCGCGGCCAGCCTGCGGACGGCGCACCTCCGCCGCGGGCCCTGGGGACACCTCTGGGCAGACGAGCCGGACGTCGTCGCGGCGGCAGACTGGCGCGTCAACTCACTGATCGACCTGCTGGACTTGGTGGACGAGAGCTGACGATCCGGCCGTACGGAACCGGGCGCGCGGGTACGGTCGGGGCATGTCCGCCGACAGCCCGCGCGAGGTCGGCGAGCGCATCGCCGCCCGCCGCCGCGCACGCCGCCTCACCCAGACCCAGCTCGCCGCCAAGGCATCAGTCTCGTACGCCATGGTCCGCTCGATCGAACGCGGCGCCCGCCGCCCCAGCGACGACGTCCTCGAAGCCATCGCGACCGCGCTGGACGTGGACGCCACCCAGCTCCGCACCGGGCACATCGGCACCGAGCGGCGCGTCCACCGCGCCCTGCCAGAACTGTCCGCGGCCATCACCGGCTACGACATCCCCCTCGGACACCCCGACCGGCACCCTGACGAGCTCGCGGACGCGATCAAAACGGCGGTGGGCTGGCGCCTCGGCGCCCAGTACGGACGCATCGCCACCGACATCCCCTCCGTCCTCACCGACGCGATCCGCTACGTCCACACCGCGCCGGCCGCCGAGCAGCAGACGGCCGCCCGCATGCTCGCCTCGGCCGCGCGCTCTGCCGACGCCATCGCGTTCAAGTACGGCGCCCGCGACCTCTCCGCCCGGCTGATCGACCTCATGCGCTGGGCCGCCGACCGCTCCGCCGACCCCGTCGTCCAGGCCGTCACCGCCTACGTCCGCACCGAGACGTTCTTCGCCGCCCGCGCCCATGCCGTCGGCCTCGCCGCCCTGGAGCACGCCGCCGAAGCCGCGCCCGCTCCCACCGGCCGCACCGAGGCCGCCGCCCGCGGCGCTCTCCACATGCGGGCCGCCGTCATCGCCGGACGAGCCGGAAACGAAGGCGCCGCCGACACCCACCTCAAGCACGCCCACCGCCTGGCCGCCGGCCTGCCCGAGGGCACCTATCTCGGCACAGCGTTCGGCCCCGACTCCGTGCGCGCCCACGAGGTCGCCGTCGCCGTCAGCCTCGGCCCCGACCACGTCGACCGGGCGCTCCGCGTCGCCACCGAGTGGAAGCCGCCCGCGAGCATGCCTGCTGAACGCCGCAGCGGCGTCTACATCGAGCTGGCCCGCGCTCAGGACTGGGCAGGACGGCCACAGGACGCGTTCGAGAGCCTCAAGGTTGCCCGCGCGGCCGCGCCGCAGCACACCCGCGAGCACCCGTGGGCCCGCGAAGTCGCGGCCAGCCTACGCCGTCATCACCGCGCGGACGCCGAGGACATCACCCGGTTCGCCGAGTGGGTCGGCGCCGTCTGACCGACTGCTACAGCTTGTAGCAGTTGCGGCCTTTCCCGAGACGCACGATCTCCCTGCCCACCACACGGACAGGGAGGAGGGCCCATGGCCCCCATGCTCGTCGAAGGAGCAGTGAGCATCGCCCGCCTGCACGGCGAGGCCTGCTGGCACTGCGGCGCCGTCACACGCTCACTCACCGCCGCCGGAGAGATCGTGCTCGCCGACGGGCCGGATCGCGAGTGGTCGATCGTCACCTGTGGCTGCGACCCGATCCCGGTGCAGCGGACCGGGGAGATGCGGTGAAGCGCGCGAAAACGCGGCACTGCCGGTACTGCCCGGAGCCAAACGCCAACGTCTGCATCCGCTCGCATCGCACCGAGACGGGTGACACCGTCCACGTCTACGCCCACGCCGCGTGCGCGGCCGAGCGCAACATCACCCCGCTGTACAGCTTCATCGAGCCTTCGACGCGGGCGGGTGAGCCGACGTGAGGAGGATCCTCAGCCACGCCGTATGGCGGGTCCTGCCGGACCCCGAGCGCAAGCCATCCATCCGCTACGTCCAGTGCAAGGAGTGCGGCAAGAAGTCAGAGGTCGCCATGTCCCAAGCCGAAGGCGACCTGTGGGCCATGGACCACAGCGGGCGCACGAGCCACCAGAAGTACCGGGAGTTCGCCGCCAGCGACCTCGTCACCAAGCGCGTACGCAGGGAGCACCCGTGACTGCGCCTGCCGACGTCGTCGGCTGCCCCGCCAGGGGGCAGCGACCCGTACCTCGCATCATCATGCGCGCCAACCAGCAACTCGTCCAAGGACCGCTGCGGGTGACGTCCCAGGGCATCACCTACGAGGACCCGCGCCCGTCCGACTGGGACGACGAAGGCATCCTCTGGGCACGGGTCGTCGGCACGGACACCGGACGGCCCATGTACCCCAGCTTCCACCCGCTCCGGCAGCGCGCCGCGATGGAGGATCCCCGCCGGCTGCTCTGTCAGTTCGGCCTGGGTCCGGCAACGGTGACCTCGGACGGCGTTCTCTGGCTCGTCCCGAAGCCCGAGGGTACCGAGCGAGATCCGGACCGCCCGGAGTGGCCTGAGGGTCGGACGGCGGAACCTCCGGTCTGTGCCGCGCATGCGCTCGTCGCGGCTCGCTGGTGTCCTCGGCTCAGGGACCGGGGATACGCCGCCGTGTTTGCTGGCCGCGCCGAACTGGTTGCGGTGGAGGGGACGGCGTACCGCCCTGCTGGCGGACTGCGGGTCTCACGGGTCCCGCATTCGCTGTACGAGCTTGATCCGGCACCCGGTGCCCGGGATCTCACGGACCCGCGGTTCCTGCTCGCGGAGCATCTGGTGCGCGATCTGCGGGATCTGACGCCGGTTGGGCTGGACCTGGCCCTCTTCCGTGACGCCGTCGCCTGCGACGCCGTCGCCCTCTGATCCCCTGCTCGCGGGCGGAACGCCGATCGTCCGCGAGCAGGCCGGCAGTCCGTCCGGATCGCTGCGTGGGCTACCTGACGAGATCGGCGAGATCCGTCTTGACCTCGTGCGCGATCTGGATGAGGAGCCCGAGCTTGGGGTCGCTGGTGCCGTGCTCGATGCGGTGGATCGTCTTGTGGTCGGCCCCGACGAGGTTGCCGAGTTGCAGCTGAGAGAGGTTGGCGTGTTCGCGGGCGCTGCGGATGCGTGCACCGACGGCCTGTCGACGGCTTAGCACCCAGGCCGGTTGATCGGTGGGCATCCCTCAAACGTCGGACTCGCATGATCATTTGTCTTTACCTGCCCAGGTAAAAAGTTTGATCTTGAAGCGACCTGGGCAACACCGGAAGACCGTCCTCCGAATGGCCGCAGGGGCCCACCTCTGCCCGCGGACAGCCCGTACTGGAGCACCATGCCCGACACCCGCTGCAAGACCTGCGGCGCGACCGCCTCGGCAGACGGATCCCTCACCACCCTCGTCGTCCTGGTCGACGGAGAGCCGGTCTACGCCTGCGCCGAGCACGCCGCCGAGCACGCGGCACCGCCCGGTGACCTCGCGGTCGCTCTGGCGCAGCTCCTCGACGTTTACAGACGCCTCTACGAAGGCGACAGCTGACGGCCCACTCGCCCCCGTCGTCTCTCCGGCTCGGACCCATAACCCCTACTATTCATTACCGGTCGCCTTCGGCCTCTTCATGGTCGGCCTCGACGGCTCGGTCGTCGCCATAGCCAACCCCGCGATCGGCCAGGACCTGGGCGCGTCCACCGCGGACCTCCAGTGGGTCACCAACTCCTATCTGCTGGCCCTGGCGGCGACCCTGATCCTCGGCGGCAAGCTCGGCGACCGGTTCGGACGCCGCACCTTCTACCTGATCGGCGTCGTCGGCTTCACCGCCGCGTCCGTCGCCATCGGGCTCGCCGGATCCATCGAGGGGGTCATCGCCTTCCGGGCCGTGCAGGGCCTCTTCGGCGCCCTGCTGATGCCCAACACGCTCGGTCTGCTGCGTGCGGTCTTCCCGCCGAAGAAGTTCGGCATGGCGGTCGGCATCTGGGCCATGGTCTCCTCCGTGTCCACCGCGCTCGGGCCCATCGTCGGCGGCCTGCTCGTCGAGCACGTCAACTGGGAGTCGGTCTTCTACATCAACCTCCCCATCGGCATCGTCGCGCTCGTCTTCAGCGCCCTCGTCCTGCCCCAGAGCAAGAACACCGCGGCGGCGAACGGAAAGTTCGACGTCCCCGGAGTCGTCCTCCTGGCGCTCGGCCTGCTCGCCGTCGTGTTCGGCGTGGTCAAGGGCGAGACCTGGGGCTGGACATCGGCCGGCACGCTCAGCGTCATCGCGGTGGGCGTGGCGGTCCTGCTGGTCTTCGGCTACGTGGAGACCCGTGTCGCGTCACCGCTGCTGCCCATGCGCCTGTTCCGCAGCCCGGCGCTCACCATCGGCACCGTCATCACCGCGCTGAACTTCTTCGTCCTGCTCGGCGTGATCTTCTTCGTCATGCTCTACCTGCAGAACGTCCGCGGCTTCACCCCCGTCGAGGCGGGTGTCCGCACCCTGCCGCTGAGCCTGGCCTCGGTCGTGGCCTCCCCGCTGGGGGCGGTGCTCACCGACCGGTTCGGCCCGCGGCTCACCATGCCGCTCGGCATGACGCTCCAGGGCATCGCCTGTTTCCTCATGCTCGGCTGGAGCCCGGACTCCTCGTACGCCGCGACGTGGCCGCCGTTCATCGCCCTCGGTCTCGGCGTGGGCATGGTGATGGCGTCCTCCTCCGACGCCATCGTCGGCAACGCCCCGGTCAAGGACGGCGGCGTGGCGGGCGGCCTCCAGGCGACCGCCCTGCAGATCGGCGGTGCGCTCGGCACGTCCGTGCTCGTGTCCCTCATCAGCAGCCGGGTCGGCTCCACCCTGACCGGTGAACTGACCTCCGCGGGGGTTCCCGCCTCCGCGGCGGCCCGTCTGCAGGAGGCGAAGGACGCGGTGGCCATGGGTGTCGCTCCCCTCTCCGCCGAGATGCCCGCCCAGCTCAGGGCCGCCGTCGCCGAGGGAAGCCACCTGGCGTTCATGAACGGCGTGCACACCGCCGTACTGGTGGCCGGGGCGCTGTGCGTCGCCGGCGCGGCGCTCGCCGCGTTCGGCGTACGGCGTACCCCTGAGGCGGCCCGTCACGACGGCTGACGGCCACGCTGCCGAAGGGCCACGCGGTTCCGGTCCCGGCCGGGTGCGAGGACATCGCCGTGCGGACGGCGCTTCCTCGCGCCCGGCCGGGTCGTGCTGTCAGAGGGACGGTGCATGATCCGGTGCATGCGCCGTACAACGTGGACTTCAGAGCGGATGCCCGTCTCCTACGGGCAGTACTACCTCCAGGGCGACGAGTTCCTGAGCGAGTACGACGACACCGACACGGTCCGGCGGATCTTCGCGGGCAACAGCCTCGCGGCCGGGGGCCCGGAGCACCTCACGGTCATGGCGGGCACGCACACGGGCTGGATTCGTCTGACCACCCACCACCGGGCGGACGAACCGGCCCTGCCCGGCCCGGAGTGGGAGACCGTGGTGGACGTGAGCATCTGCAGCACGAGTGGCGTCCTGCGGCTGTTCCGGTGGGCCGGGGATGCCGAAGAGAGCGCCGGGAACTTCGCCACGGCGGGGGCGGGCTGGTACCGGGTCCGCGTACAGGTACGCGGTCGCGACGAAGGGCACGCCCACGAAGGCGACGCCCCTTCTCCGGAAGAGCACGTTCTGAGCGTCTGGCCGGCGCCTCCGCGGCCCGACACCGTTCACCGCGCCGACGACACCATCGCCCGCATGCACTACGACCCCAGCCGCCCTCCGGGCCTGCCCGTACGGCCCTGAGAGCGTTCACGCCACAGCGTCGGGGACAAGCGGGATCGCGGCGGTCAGTACGGTGCCCTCGTCGGGGGTCGATTCGATGGTGAGGGTGCCGCCGAGCTGCCGGACGCGGGCCTGCATCGCGGGCAGGCCGTGGCCGCGTACCCCGCCGGGCTTCTCGACCGGATCGAAGCCGCGGCCGTCGTCGGCGACGTCCAGGACGACCTGGTCGTCCCGGTGACGGAGGGTCAGGGCCGCTGTGGTCGCGTCGGCGTGTTCGCGGATGTTGGCGAGCGCCCCCTGCGCGATCCCGCAGCAGCGCCGCCTGCACGCGTTCGGGCGGCGCCGTCGCGGGCGTGCCGTCCTGGTGGAAGCGCACCTGGAGGGTGCCGGAGGTCTCGCGGTCGGCGAGGGTGACAGCGCCTCGTAGAGACCGCCGCCGCCCGCCAGGTCGGCGGGAGCCAGGTCGTGGACGAAGCGCCGCGCCTCGGCGAGGTTGTGTTCGGCCATGGACTCGGCGGTGCGGATGTGGCGGCGGGCTGCCGCCGGATCGCTGTCCCACAGTCGCTCGGCGGCCTGGAGCAGCATCTGCTGACTGGACAGGCCCTGGGCGAGGGTGTCGTGGATCTCCTTGGAGAGCCGCTGGCGTTCGGCGAGCGTGCCCTCGCGGCGTTCGGTCGCGGCCAGCTCCCGGCGGGTGCGGACGAGATCGGTGATCACCGTGTGCAGCCGCTCGCCCTGGCGCTGGGAGTAGATGAAGACGGCGGTGGGCACGGCGGCGCCGTCCGGTGGCGCGAACAGCAGGTTCGGGTCCGGAATGTCTTATTCCGTATCAACCGATCGGCTGTCCCCCGTGTCGTCGGCCGGACGGCGTCCGGGCGCGCGCGGTCCGATCTCGTACGAACGTCTCCCTCCGGATTCGGCAGACCTTCGCCCGTTCGGCGGTCTACCGTACGGACATACCGCGCGCCGCCTCACGCGGTCGCCGTCGCCTGAGGAGGAAGCCTGTGACATCGTCCTGCGACCCCCGGTACGCCCCCGCCGGCGATGTGGGCGGGGCGCTCATGGTCATCGACTCCCGGCTCAAGGCCATCTACGACGGCAAGACGGAGGCCGACGCCGAACAGCGGGAGCTGATCGAGCAGTTCACCGCGTCCTTGAGCCCCGAAGAGGCCCACGACCTGCTGGACGGCGCGTGCACCCTCATCTTCATGTTCATGAAATGGCTGCGGATGGCCCACGAAGAGCATGACAAGGACGTCATCGAGTACGTGGTGCCCAACCTCGTCGCCGCGATGCGCATGATGCCCAGGAGCATCCGCCCCGAGGCCATCCCCACGATGGCCGGCCTGGTCGTCGCGGCGGGCACCGGTCTGAGCCCCAGCCTGTGGCGCCGACAGTACGGCGACTGGACCAGGGAGGAGATGAATCCCCTGGAGGCCACCGCCTTCCTGCTCGCGGAGCACATCAACCGGATCACCGACGACCGCGACTTCGCCACCCGTCTGATCACCGAGGCGCTGTCCGGCGTGGAGGAGGACTGACCCCTGGCTCTCCTCTTCCGCCGGGAACCGGCCGTGGCGAGAATCTGTCCCTGTCAGGGGAAGTGACGGGCACGGCGTCGAGGGGGCGGGGATGGACGCATGGGTGGTCCCGGGGTACACCGAGGTCCGGGAGCTGGGGGCGGGCGGCAGTGGGCGTGTCGTGCTCGCCACGCACGACGGCAGCGGCCTGCCCGTCGCCGTGAAGTACCTGAGTGAGCGGTTCTGTTCGGACGACACGTTCGTGCACGGGTTCCGGGCCGAGGCCCGGTTGCTCGGGGAGCTGGACACTCCGCACGTCGTGGGCTTCTACGAGTACGTCGAGGCCCCGCGGGGTGCGGCCATCGTGATGGAGCTGGTCGACGGCGTCGCGCTGCGCGCCCTCCTCGCGCGGGAGGGTTCCACCGGCCCCGAGGCCGCTCTCGTCGTACTGAAGGGATCGCTGCTCGGCCTCGCCGCCGCTCACCGGGCAGGCGTCGTCCACCGCGACTACAAGCCCGAGAACGTCCTCGTCTCCGCCGACGGGTCGTCCAAGCTGGTCGACTTCGGCATCGCGACCGGCCGTGGCGCGACACCGGGAGTCGCCGGAACTCCCGCCTACATGGCGCCCGAGCAGTGGAACGGCGCTCCCGCCTCCCCCGCGGCCGACGTCTACGCGGCGACCGCCACCTTCTTCGAATGCCTGACCGGGCACAAACCGTTCTCCGGCGACAACTTCGCCGAACTCGCCCTCCAGCACCTGGACACGCCCGTGCCCGACGGGCAGGCACCCGAGCCGCTGCGCCCGCTCATCCGGCGCGGCCTCGCCAAGTCGCCGCACGAACGGCCGGAGAACGCCGCCGCGTTCGTGTGCGAGCTGGAGTCGGTCGCCACGGCCGCGTACGGGCCGGACTGGGAGGAGCGGGGCCGGGGGCGGCTGGCCGCGTTGGCCGCGCTCCTGCCCCTGCTCTTCCCCTCCTCCGGCGGCGCGTCGGAGGGCGTGACCTCGCTCGCCACCACGACCCTGGCCACCCCGCCGCCCCGCTTCCGGTGGCGGCTGCCCCGCGGACTGCCCGCGGGTGCGGCCGCGCTCGTCCTTGCGCTGCTGCTCGCCCTCGCCGCGCGGGCCGGGGGCGAGGAGTCCGACGGCGACGAGGCCGCCCAGGCCTTCGCCACGACGAGCACCGTGCCGACCACGCTCCCGCCGGATCCCGGCGCGACACCGTCGACGGCGGCCTCTCCGACGGCTCCCTCGCCGACGGCACCCGCTCCGACGTCGACGACTCCGGAGCCCTCCTCGTCGGAGAGCCCCGGGCCGAGCGGCACCCCGGACGGGTCCCCCACCGACGGCACGACCACCGCGCCGACCGTGACCGCGACGCCGACCGTCCCTTCCGGCTCGACGTCTCCCCCAACGGCACCGCCGACGACGACCCCGACCAGTACGCCCCCGACGACCGCTCCCCCGACCCCGCCGGTCTCCGTGACGGCGGTCTCCGTCACCGGCCTGCGCCAGACCGGGCCGACCACCGCCACCGCCACCGTCGACGTCAGCACGGACGGGACGGGACCCGTGACGATCCTCGTCGAGTGGTTCACCGGCGACGAGAAGGGATCGCCCGGCACGCCCGACGGCTCCGAGACCTTCCGCCGCGAAGGCGCCACCCACTACACCCTCGCGCTCACCCATGACGTCCGGGGCACCGGGTGCTACTGGGGGGCGCGCGCCACCACCGACCCCGCCGCCGCCGACGGCGGCTCCCTGCAGCAGGTCTTCATCCGGCGGTGCACGATCTCATGAACGACGACGACTACAGCGCCACCGAACTCGGCAGCCACTGGTTCGAGCGTCCGACGCCCGAAGCGGCCCCCGTCCGGGCCGCCGAGGGCGAGGTCCTGCGATTCGGCCCCGGAGTGACCGCGGCCGCCGCACGGCGCGCGGGGAACACCCCCACCGCCGTCGAGATCTGGCACGGCACCCTCCCCGGTGCCCCCGCACCGCGGCCCGCCCGCGCCCGGTGGCCGCGCCGGTACGCGCTCGCCGGCGTCGTGCTCGCCACCGTCCTCGCCCTCCTCGCCTGGCAGCGCTACGGGCCGCGCGTCGCCGTACGGGACGCCACGGTCAGCGCCGCGGAGCAGCGCCTCGGCTGCGACGGGACGGCCGAGGTCGTGGGCGTCGTACGGACGGACGGACGTCCGGGCACCCTCACGTACCGCTGGGAACGCAGCGACGGAACCCGGTCGGCGCCCCTGCGCGAACGACTGGTCCGCGGGCAGGAGGAGGCCAGGCTCCGCCTCCTGTGGACGTTCCACGGACCCGGTACGCACCAGGCCGTGGCGCGCCTCGTCATCACCTCGCCCACCGCCCGTTCGTCGGCTGCCTCGTTCACGTACCACTGCGGCTGACGAGCGGACGGCGGGGGCGGTTCGCGGCCGTCCGGCGGTGGCGTCAGCGGGCGCCGAACACCTGCGTCCAGTAGGGGCCGCCTTCGGTGTGGACGCCTATCCCTATCTCCTTGAAGTCGCAGTTGAGTATGTTCGCGCGGTGGCCCGGGCTGTTCATCCAGGCGTCCATGACCTGCTCCGGAGTGCTCTGGCCCTTCGCGATGTTCTCCCCGTACGTCGACCACGGGTAGCCGGACGCGGTGACGCGCTCGCCCGGTCCCTCGCCGTCGGGGTTGGTGTGGTCGAAGAAGTCGCGCGCGGCCATGTCGTCGGAGTGGCCCTGCGCCGCGTCGGTCAGGGTCGCGTTCGCCGCGAGAGGTCCACAACCCGCCTTCGCGCGCTCCGCGTTGACGAGGCTGATCACCTGGTCGGCGACCGAGTCGTTGCCGGACCCGCCCTGCGCGCCCGCCCCTGCCCCTGCTCCTGCTCCTGCTCCTGTGTTCGAACCCGTGCCGGTCCGGGTGGGCTCGGGTTCGGGCGCCGAGGTGCGGGGAGCGGCCGTCTTCGCCGGTGCGGGTGTGGCGGTGGGGGCCGGGCGTGCGGACGTGGTGGCGGCCTTGGCCCGGGCGGCGAGCGACGGCGTGGCCGAGGTGGCGGGCGAGGCGGGGGCGGTCGCGGAGGCCGGACCCGACGGTGCCGAGGGGGCGGGGGTGAGACCCGCCGGCTCGTGCGCCCCGGACGGCAGGTCCGGCGCCGGGGCCGCCGCGCGGTTCAGGCCGTCCCCGCCTCCCCCGCGCCCGGGGCTCAGGTAGAACGATCCTCCGGCCAGGGCCATGACCGCGAGCCCCGTGGTCACGATCACCCTCCGGCGACCGCGTTCCCGCTCCTGACGTCGGCGACGACGGGTACTCCGGGAGCTCCGCGGGCCCTGGGCCGTCCGGGCGGAGACAGTGGTGGTGGCTGTGGGTGTGGGTGGCACGGTCTCCGGCTCCACGGGCTCGTGTCGTCCGGCCGGATCGTACGCTCGCGTCCCCCGGACGTCCGCGAGCAGCTGCGTCGGCGGAGGTACCAGCGGCAGTCCCGCCACCAGGGCCTCGACCGGTACGAGGCCGTCGCAGCACGCGGCACACCGCACGCAGCCGCGTATGTGCCATGCCAGGTGCTCGCGCCACGGGGCGGAGGGGTGTCCGTCCCATGTCGCCGCCTCGTACCTCAGCCCCTGGCACGGCGGATCCGCCGCAAGGACCGCGACGACGACCCGGGCGGCCTCGACCCTGAGCCGTATCCCCTCCCACCGGCCCGCGGTGTGCTCGACGGACCACCGGAGAGCCGTCGCGATCTCGTGCCGACCGACCTCGCCACCGCACTCCAGCCACCACAGTGCCAGCAGTCCGCAGTCCTCGGGCTCGATCCAGCGGGCCGCCTCGGCGGCCTCGCGGTTCCGGCCCGACAGGTGGAGCCGTTCCACGGTCAGGTCCGCGAAGTCCGGGCCCGGAACGGCGGGAGCGCCGGGGGCGCCGGGGGCGCCGAGGAGGGAGGACCGCTGCGCGTGTTCGCGGGCGGCGTGCAGGGCGAGGGCCAGCAGCCACGGGCGGAACGCGCCCGGATCCCTCGGACCTCCCGCTCCTCCCCGCTCTTCGAGTCCGTCGAGGGCCCTCAGCATCGTGTGCCGTACGAGGTCGTCGACGCCCCGGTGTCCGTTCAGGGCGCGGCCCATCAGGTTGTAGACCAGGGGCAGGTGGGTGGCGATCACCCGGTCCCTCGCCCACGGGTCGCCGCTCTGCGCCGCCCTGATCAGTTCCACGACTTCCGTGCTCGCACCCATGCCCTGATTCACCTGTACGTCCCATCCGTTCGATGCCGGCCCATGGGAGACCCCGGGACCGGAACGGGATAACGGAAAGTTCGTCTGGGAAGGCGATGAGTCGGCGCCCGGTGGCGCCCGGCGGGCCGGGCGCCTGAGTTCCGGGGCTCAGCCGAGTCGGTCCTGGAGCTCCGCGCACGCCTGTGCGCAGGTGCGGCAGGCCTCGGCGCAGAGCCTGCAGTGCTCGTGGACGCCGGCGTGCCGCTCGCACTCGTCCGCGCACGCCTGGCAGGCGATCTGGCAGGCGGCGACGATCGCACGGGTGATGTTGGCGTCGTAGCCGGTGTGGCGCGACAGGACCGCGGCCGTCGCCGTACAGATGTCCGCGCAGTCCATGTCGGTGCGGATGCACTTGGTGAGGTCTCCGACCATGCCCTCGGACAGGCACGCGTCCGCGCACGCCGTACACGCCTGCGCGCAGGCGATGCACTCCTCGATGCACCGGGCCATGGCATCGGCGTCGACACCTCCGAGGTCGGCCGGGTAGGTGTTCAGCATGCCTCGTACAGCCGTCTCCATGACGGACTCCTTCCCTGGGCGCCCCTCACGTCCACGACCGGTGCGGCCGGCTTCCCCTCCCGGCGCGTCGCGCCCTCCCGGGAAGCCTTGTCGGACTTCCAGGCTAGGCGGACCCCGGTCGTGATCGCACACGCGCGCACGAGGGTGCGGCGCGCGCAGAAGGATGTGCGGCGGGCGCATGAAGTGCCCGCGAAGGGGTCAGACGCCGTGGCATGGAAAGGCGTGGCAAGGACCGGATACGTGGCCGGGTCGTCGTGGTCACCGGCGCGTCCAGCGGCATCGGGCGCGCCGTGGCCTTCGCCTTCGCCCGACGCGGTGCCCGACTGGTGCTCGCCGCGCGGAGCGGGGCCGTCCTGGACGAGGTGGCACGGCGGTGCGCGGCGGCACACCCTGCGGCCGACGCGCTGGCCGTTCCCACCGATGTCACCGACGGCCGGGCCGTGGACGCCCTGGCGGCCGCGGCGCTGGCACGGCACGGCCGGATCGACGTCTGGGTGAACGTGGCGGGTGTCGGCATCCTCGGCCACGCCGACCGGACCCCCAGTGAGGACGTACGCCGCCTCCTGGACGTCAACGTGATGGGAGTGGTCCACGGCGCCGGCGCCGCCGTTCCCGTCATGCGGCGCCAGGGCAGCGGCGTGCTCATCGACGTCTCCTCGGTGCTCGGCGGTGTCGTCCGGGCGCCGTACATGTCGGCGTACGCGATGTCCAAGGCCGCGATGGTCACCTTCGACGACGTGCTCCGCCAGGAACTCGCGCTCGCCGGCGAGCACGGTGTCTCGGTCTGCACCGTCCTGCCGGGCGGGGTCGACACCCCGTTCTTCCGGCACGCCGCCAACCACACCGGCCGCAGCGTGCGGGCCCTGCCCCCGGTCGTCCGCCCCGAGCGTGTCGCACGGGCCGTCGTCCGCGCGGCGGAGCACCGGCCGAGGCGCGTCGTCGTCGGCCTGTTCGCGCGCTTCCTCGTCCGGGCGTACGCCGTGGCCCCGGGCGTCGTCCGCGCCGCCATCGGCCGGCATACGGATCGGCACTACCTGTCGCGCTTCGGCGAGAACCCCGCCGAACGCGTCACCACCGGCGTCCTCTACGTCCCGTCAGGCGACGTGGCGGCGCGGGACGGTGGCCGCGGCGGGTGAGAACCGACAGCCCACAGCCCACAGCCCACAGCCCACAGCCCACAGCCCACAGCTCACAGCTCACAGCTCACAGCTCACAGCTCACAAGGAGGCCTCTCATGGCCGTGCGACACCAGCTCATCCGCAAGCCGCCGGCCGAGGTCTGGTCGGTCCTGCGCGACGGTTCGCTCTACACCCGCTGGGTGATCGGCACCGACGACTCCTGGAACCGGGACGGGCGGTGGCCCGCAGAGGGTTCCGAGATCGGATACGTCGTGAAGTTCGGGCCCCTGGAGTACCGCGGCCGTACCGTCTCGCGCGTCTTCGAGCCCGGGCACCGTCTCGAACTCGAGTCGATGGGCGGCAAGTCGGGCAGTGTCCGCATCGCCATCACGGTGCAGCCCTGGGGCGAGGACACCCTCGTCATCGTCGACGAACACCCGTTGAGCGGGCCGGCGGCACGCTGGCACAACTCCGTCCTCGACGCCGCCCTCCAACTGCGCCATCGCGCCATGCTGTCCAGGCTGGCCCGTGTCGTGGAGTCGGAGCAGCATGAGGGGTCGGACTCCGGCGCCGGTCCGGGCTCGTACGCCGAGGAGGGCGGCCCCCGTGTCGGCGCCTGACGCGGTGGTCGTCGGGGCCGGTCCCAACGGTCTCGTGGCGGCGAACGTCCTCGCGGACGCCGGATGGCGGGTCGTCGTCCTGGAGGCCCAGGGCGAGCCCGGCGGCGCGGTCCGCAGTGACCGCGGCGTCCACCCCGACTACGTGCACGACCTGTTCAGCGCGTTCTATCCGCTGGCCGCCGCCTCCCCCGTGATCCGGGCCATGCGTCTGGAGGAGTACGGGCTGCGCTGGACGCACGCCCCGACCGTGCTCGCCCACCCCCTGTCCGACGGCCGGTGCCCGGTGCTCTCCCGGGACCTCCGGCGGACGGCCGCGTCCCTCGCGGGTTTCGCCGCCGGCGACGACGGTGCCTGGGAACGCCTCTACCGTCTCTGGCGGCGGGTGGGCGACGACCTGCTGGGGTGTCTCTTCACCCCCTTCCCGCCGGTCCTCTCCGGGATGCGGCTCGCCGCCCGCACCGGCCCCTCGGACGGCCTCCGCCTCGCTCGTACGATGCTGCTGCCCGCCCGGCGGTTCGGCGAGGAGCACTTCGCCGGCGAAGGCGGGAGGCTCCTGATCGCGGGAAACGCCCTGCACGCCGACCTGGGGCCCGAGTCGGCGCTCGGGGGCGGCTTCGGCTGGCTCATGTGCATGCTGGGCCAGGCTTACGGCTTCCCGGTGCCCACAGGCGGAGCGGCAGGCCTCACCGGGGCCCTCGTGCGGCGCCTGCGGGCGCGCGGCGGAGTCCTGCACTGCCGGAGTGCGGTGACGCGTGTCGTGGTGCGGGGCGGCCGGGCCGTCGCCGTCCGTACGGAGGACGGCGCCGAGGTACCGGCGCGCCGCGCCGTCCTGGCCGACCTGCCGGCTCCTCTTCTGTACGGGCGGCTGGTCGCGGAGGACGACGTGCCGGCCCGGCTCCGCGCGGATCTGCGCCGCTTCCAGTGGGACTTCTCCACGGTGAAGATCGACTGGGCCCTCGCGCGTCCGATTCCCTGGACCGCCGAGGGGGCGCACGGCGCCGGGACCGTCCATGTGGCGGAAGGGGTCGACGACCTCACCCGATTCGCGGCGCAGCTCGCCATGGGGCGCGTCCCGGACGTTCCGTTCACCGTGCTCGGCCAGATGACCACGGCCGACGCGACGCGCTCCCCGGCCGGCACGGAGTCCGCCTGGGGTTACACCCACGTGCCGCAGGAGATCCGGGGCGACGCCGGGGACGACGGGCTGAGCGGGCGGTGGGACGAGCGGGAGAAGGACGTCGTCGCCGCCCGCGTGGAGGCGGGCATCGAGCGTCTCGCCCCCGGGTTCCGCGCGTCGATCCTCGCCCGGCGGGTCCTCACGCCGCCCGACCTGGAGGACAGGAACGCCGCCCTCGTCGGAGGCGCCGTCAACCAGGGCACCACCAGCCTGCACCAGCAGCTGGTCTTCCGTCCCGTCCCCGGGACCGGACGCCCGCGGACCCCGATCCGGGGGCTGTATCTCGCCTCGGCCACCGCCCACCCGGGTGGCGGGGTCCACGGCGCGCCCGGCGCCAACGCGGCCCGCGCCGCCCTGCGCGCACCCCGCACGGCCCGGTCGCCGCGATGGCTCCGGCCCCGGCCCTTCATCGGCTGACGCCTTCTGAGGCCCTCGCCGCTCCCTGGGCCACCCGAGTCGCCCGCATTCGGGCGATCTCGTATGTTCGGGACATTCGCGACAGGGAAGACGTGGGAGAGCGTGCCCCCACCCGAACAGGAGCGTTTCGATGACAGCGAACCCGAACCCGGACCCGGCCGCCGAGTCCGGTGTCCCCGGTCGGCCCGGCGCCAAGCCCTCATCCCTCGAGGAGCCCACGCAGCCGCACGGCCCGCTGCCTCCCAAGCCGGACCAGAGCGGTCCGGAGACCGTCAGTCCCACGGGTCAGGCCACCGGGGAGGACCCGGCCCGGTCGGCGCAGAGCGGCGCGTACCTGACCACCGCCCAGGGTGTCCGGCTGTACGAGAGCGACCACTCGCTCAAGGCCGGCAGCCGCGGGCCCGTACTGCTCCAGGACCACCACCTGCGCGAGAAGATCACCCACTTCGACCACGAGCGCATTCCCGAGCGCGTGGTCCACGCGCGCGGAGCGGCGGCCCACGGCGTGTTCCGCAGCTACGGGACGGCGAGCCGGCTGACGAAGGCCGCCTTCCTCGGGGACGACGTCGAGACACCCGTGTTCGTACGCTTCTCCACTGTCCTCGGCTCCCGCGGCTCGGCCGACACCGTCCGCGACACCCGCGGCTTCGCGACGAAGTTCTACACCGAGGAGGGCACGTTCGACCTCGTCGGTAACAACATCCCGGTCTTCTTCATCCAGGACGCCGTGAAGTTCCCCGACGTCATCCACGCCGGCAAGCCGCACCCCGACCGGGAGATCCCGCAGGCGCAGAGCGCCCACGACACATTCTGGGACTTCGTGTCGCTGCACACCGAGGCCACGCACCACACGCTGTGGAACATGTCCGACCGGGGCATCCCCCGTTCGTTCCGGATGATGGAGGGCTTCGGCGTCCACACCTTCCGGCTCGTGGCCCAGGACGGCGGGACGACGCTGGTCAAGTTCCACTGGAAGCCCCGGCTCGGCGTGCACTCGCTCGTGTGGGAGGAGGCGCAGCTCGTCGCGGGCATGGATCCCGACTTCCACCGGCGGGACCTCTTCGACGCCATCGAGGCGGGCGCGTATCCCGAATGGGAGCTGGGCGTCCAGACCTTCCCCGACACCCCGGAGCAGACCTTCGAGGGCATCGACCTGCTCGACCCCACGAAGATCGTGCCGGAGGAACTCGCTCCCGTGCAGCCGGTCGGTCTGCTCACCCTCAACGCCAACACGAAGAACTTCTTCGCCGAGACCGAGCAGGTCGCCTTCCACCCCGGCCACCTCGTGCCCGGCATCGACATCACCGACGACCCGCTGCTCGCCGGGCGCCTCTTCTCGTATCTGGACACCCAGATCAGCAGGCTCGGCGGCCCCAACTTCGCCCAGCTGCCGATCAACCGTCCGCACGCCCCGGTCAACGACATGCTGCGCGACGGCATGCACCAGACGGCCGTCCACACCGGCGTCGCCCCCTACCGGCCCAACTCCCTGGACGGCGGCTGTCCCTTCCTGGCCGGGGCGGACACCGGCGCGTACATCGAGACGCCGGTCCAGATCCCGACGTCGAACAAGGTGCGTGAGGCGCCGCAGTCGTTCGGGGACCACTTCGGGCAGCCGCGGCTGTTCTGGCTGAGCATGACGCCGACGGAGCGCGAGCACATCATCGCCGCGTACACCTTCGAGCTGAGCAAGTGCTACGAACAGGCCGTGAAGGAACGTGCCCTGATGGTCCTCGCCAACATCGACCCCGTCCTCTGCGAAGGCGTCGCCGCGGGCCTCGGCCTCCCCGTACCTCCGGCCACGGTGCCGTTCGCCGACGTACGACCCAGTCCCGCGCTCTCGCAGCTCGGCGCCACGTGGCCGCTCGACGGGCGGGTCATCGGCATCGTCGCCGACGAGAACGACGCCGCGGGCATGGAGGCCGTACGGGCGTTCCGCGCGGCGGCCCTGAGCGCGGGAACGGTCCCGCTGGTGATCGCCGCGGCCGGTGGCGTCCTCGACGCCGCGGGCGACGCGGTCGCCGTGCAGCGTACGTTCGCCGCCGCGCGATCCACCGAGTTCGACGCCCTGTACGTCGCCGCCTGTCCCGCTCCGGGCCTTGACGCGCAGGGCGAACGGGACGCGAAGGCCGGCCACATCGCTACGGACGCGGCGTCCCTCGACCCGCGGGTGGCGCTGCTGCTGACCGAGGCCTACCGCCACGGCAAGGCCGTCGGCTGTACGGGTGAGGGGGCGACGGCCCTGGAGGCGGCGCGGCTTCCGATGGACGCGCCGGGGCTCGTCGTCGGCGACGACGCCGGACAGGTGCTGTCCGAACTCGCCGGGCTGCTCGGCAGCCACCGGGTGTGGCAGCGGTTCCCCGCGGCTGTGTGACCGGCCGCCTTGCGGCAAGGGTCAGGGCGTAGCGCAGAATCGTCGGCTAGGGCCTGTCTTTGGGATCAGGCCGGATCAGGGAGCGGCACCAGACGCCGCGAGCCCGGCATGATCCAAACGAGAGGCCCTGGGTCGGAGATCTGCACAGGGGAGCCACGAAGTGCGTGTGTTGTTGTCGACGTACGGGTCGCGCGGGAGCGTCGAGCCGATGGTGGGACTCGCGGTGCGGCTGCGGGAACTCGGCGCCGAGGCGCGGGTCTGCGCGCCGCCGGACGAGGAGTTCGCCGAGCTGCTGGCCGCTGCCGGTGTGCCGATGGTGCCGGTGGGGCAGCCGGTGCGCCCCCTCGTGGTCTCGGTGAAGCCCGGATCCGCCGCCGGACTGGCGCAGCGCGCGGCCGATCTGATAGCCACTCAGTTCGGTCCGGTCGCGGCGGCGGCCGAGGGGTGCGACGCGCTGGTGGCGACCGGCCCGCTGCCGGTCACGGCCGGGGCGCGGTCGGTGGCCGACGCGCTGGGCATCCGCTATGTGCACGTGAGCCACCAGCCGGTGGTCCTTCCGTCGCCGTACCAGCCCCCGCCGGCGCGGCGGGGGCGGCGGCTGCCCGAGGACATGGACGACAACCGGAAGCTGTGGGAGGTGGACGCGCGGAACGCGAACGAGATGTTCGGCGCGGTCGTCAACGCCCACCGGGCGTCCTCCGGTCTGCCCGCGGTGGACAACGTCCGCGACTACGCCTTCACCGACCGCCCGTGGCTGGCCACGGACCCGGTCCTGAGCCCCTGGCGGCCGACGGATCTGGCCGTGGTGCAGACGGGTGCGTGGATGCGGTCGGACGAACGTCCGCTGCCGTCCGGCCTCGTGACGTTCCTGGACGCCGGCGAACCGCCGGTGTACGTCGGGTTCGGCAGCATGCCCCTGGGCGGTTCGAAGGAACTCGCCCGGGTGGCCGTCGAGGCGGTCAGGGCGCGGGGCCTCCGGGCGATCGTCTCCCGCGGCTGGGCCGACCTGGACGTGGTCGACGACGGGGACGACTGCCTGGCCGTCGGCGAGGTGAACCAGCAGGCGCTGTTCGCCCGGGTGGCCGCCGTCGTGCACCACGGCAGTGCGGGCACCACGACGACGGCGGCCCGGGCGGGGGCTCCTCAGGTGGTGGTGCCGCAGGGTGCCGATCAGCCGTACTGGGCCGACAGGGTGTCCTCGCTGGGCGTCGGGGTGGCCCACGACGGTCCGCTGCCGACCGTCGCCGCCCTGTCCGCCCTGCTCGAAGCGGCCCTGCTCCCCGGGACCAGGCAGCGGGCGGCCGCCGTAGCACGTACGGTCCGCACCGACGGGACGACGGTGGCCGCGCGCCTGCTGCTCGACGCGGCGTGATCCACACGCCGGGCCGAGCGACAGGCCCTACCCCTCGGCGCGGGCCGCCCGGCGGGCCCAGAGGATCAACGGGACCTGCAGGGGAAGCCGGGCGTACGCGAGGGCCCTGACGGGGGCCGGGCGGTGCCGCCAGTCGTAGGCCATCTTCACGTTGGCGGGGAAGACGCCCGCGAAGAAGAGGGCGGTGGCGTGGGCGCTCGCCCGGCGGGTCGCCGGGACCACGAGCCCCGCGGCCAGCGCGAGCTCCACCGCCCCGCTCGCCGCCGTCCAGGTCCGCGGGCCGCCCGGCAGGGCTCGCGGCACCGTGGCGTCGAACTGCTTGGGGGCGACGAAGTGGGCCACGCCCGCGGAGGCGAGCAGTCCGGCGAGCAGCAGGGCGGAACGTGCGGGCATGGGCATCGGATTCCTTCGCGCCGAGGAACGGTGGTTACTGGACGGTAAGTATGCCGGAGCCGGGGGCCGGACACCATGCGTCCGGTCGGCGGACTCGCCCCCGTCGCGGCTACTCGGTGCGGATGCAGGCGAAGGGGCCGTCCAGGGCGGCCCATTGCAGAAGGAGGATGGTCTTGCCGTCCGTCACGCGTCCGTCGCGGACCATGGCGAGGGCCTCCGTGAAGTCGAGTTCGAGGACTTCGATGTCCTCGCCCTCCTCCTCGAGGCCGCCGCCGCTTCCGGTGCGGTCGGCCGGCGCGTAGGGGGCGGCGTAGAAGTGGAGGCGCTCGGTGACGGAGCCGGGGCTCATGTAGGCGTCGAGGACGTGGGTGAGCGGGCCGAGCGTGACCCCCAGCTCCTCGGCGCTCTCGCGCCGGACGGCGTCGAGCGGGTCGTCGCCGTCGAGCAGGCCCGCGGCCGCTTCGACGAGCATGCCGTCCGGATGGTCGTTGACGTAGGCGGGATAGCGGAACTGGCGGGTGAGCAGCACACGGCGGCGTTCGAGGTCGTACGGGAGGACGACGGCTCCGTTGCCCCGGTCGTAGGTCTCGCGCTGCTGGGTGACCCAGCGCCCGTCGCCGCGCCGGTAGTCGTACGTGGTGCGGCGCAGGACGTGCCAGCCCTGGGAGGTGAGCTCCACGTCCCGGACCACCACGTCGGGGTTGCGGTTCAGATCGCGGCCGGCCCGGTCGAGGCCGGTGCGGCCCCGGTGGTCGGGGACGTCGACTCCGGGGCGGCTCGTCACGCGGTCTCCCGCGATGTGCGGCGGGGGATCTCGGTCACCTCGTGGTAGACGGGCAGGCCGCGACGGCGGGCGGTGGCGACATCCTGGTCGGCCCCCGCGGAGTCGCCGGGCAGCCGCAGCACGGCGTCGCAGTGGGCGAGCAGCCGGTCGGCGGTCGGGTAGAGCACCTGGTCGGCGAGGGGGTCGGTGGGGCCCGCACCGGCCGACCTGAGGACGGGCAGCGCGATCCATTCCCCGATGACGGGGAGGTGGCCGGTGGCGAAGACGGGCCAGGCGGCGGCTTCGAGGCGCGCGAGGTTGGCGGCCATGGCCCGCGGGTCGCCGTCGGTACCGGAACGGTAAGGGCCGGCGATCAGGATGAGCATGGGCTTGTCGGTCATGCCGCGCTACGATACATGCAGAAACGTGCAACAACAGGAGAGAACACGGAATGCTGGCTGCTGAACGGCGCGACCACCTGCTCGAACTGCTCGCCCGCGAGGGCAAGATCGTCGCGAAGGACGTCGCCGCCCGACTGGGGATCTCCGAGGACAGCGTGCGGCGCGACCTGCGCGACCTCGCGACCGAGGGACTGTGCCAGCGGGTCTACGGTGGGGCGCTGCCCGTATCGCCCGCGGTGGCGGACTACGCGGCCAGACAGACCGTCGCGACCGACGGCAAACGGAAGGTCGCCACTGCGGCGGCGGCGCTGGTCCGGCCGGGCAGCGCCCTGATCCTCGACGGCGGCACCACCGCCCTCGCCGTCGCCCGTGCCCTCCCGCCGGATCTGGAGTGCACCGTGATCACCCACAGTCCGACGATCGTGGCCGCGCTGCTCGAGCACCCGCGGGCCGAGCTCTTCCTGCTCGGCGGCCGCGTCTTCAAGCACTCGGCCGTCGCCTGCGGAGCCGCCGCGGTCGAGGCCGCGCAGAACGTCTCGGCCGACCTCTGCCTGCTCGGTGTCGCCGGCGTGCACCCCGAGGCGGGGCTCACGACCGGAGACGCAGAGGAGGCCGCGATGAAGCGCGCGCTGGCCTCGCGGGCGGCGGACACCCACATCCTCGCGTCCTCCGAGAAGATCGGCACGGCTTCCCGGTTCCGCGTGCTGCCATGGGAGGAGATCACCGGGCTCATCACCGACGCGGACCCCGGCCATGCGGTCATCGAGCAGATCACCGCCCGGGGCGTGGAGGTGCTGACGGCCGGCTGACGGCCGACAGGGCACCCGCGGGCGCCCCTACGGTCTCACCCCTGCGGCCAGGTCGCTTCCGTCGCGGAGGGTCGCGCTCCGCTCCGCGTTCCCGCGCGGGGCACCGGCACGAACGGCTTGTCGTGGCGCACGGGGGCGCCGTCGGCAGGGGTCTCCAGGTGGTCCAGCAGGCGGCGCAGCGCCGCGCGGGCCTGGGGAGCGGTGTCCGGTCCTGTGGCGAGGTGGGTCAGGGCGCGGTGGGCCCGGCGCCGTGCGCGGCCGGTGCGGCCGGCACGGTGGTCGGCGAACGCGCGGGCGTAGTGGGCCAGCGCCGTGGCCCAGGCGTCGTCGCGGTTGCGCGGCTGCGCGAGGGCGTGATGAGCGGTGCGCCCGGCGGTCCGGGGGTCGGTGTGGGCCTGCACGACGGCGAGCGCGGCCAGGCTGACGGCCGGCGGGGGCCCGCCGGGCGCCGACTCGGGGACGGTGTCGGCCGCCTGGCGGTAGTACCGGACGGCCTCCTCCGGGTCGCGCCGGTGCCAGGCCAGCGTGCCGTGGACATGGGAGATCCGGCCGATGAGCGCGTCGTCGCCCGCCATGACGGCGGCAGGCCAGGCGAGGTCCAGGAGCCGCCTGGCGGTGCGCGGGTCGTGGGCGGCGGTCAGCCAGGCCGCCAGCCACTGTCCGCGTGGTGCGAGCGGGCTCCCGGGCGGGAGGTGGGGCAGCAGGCCGAGGAGGAGGGCGCTGCCCTCGCGGCCCTGCTCGTGGACCGCCCACCAGAACCAGAGACGCAGCACGACCTCCATGGCTTCCTCGATGTGCTCGGCGTCGGGCGGCCGGCCGTCGCCACCGGCCAGTGCCCGGGGGGCGAGCGCCATGAGGTCGTCGTACTCGTCCAGGACGGTCTGCAGCGCCTGGTGCTGCAGACCCATGTGCCACAGGGTCTCGGCGACCGCCGCCACGCCTCGGTAGTGCACGGCGTGCCGGGCCAGCGCGGCCGGCAGCTCCCCCGCGCTGCGGAGCCGTTCCGTGCCGAAGTCCCGTGCGGCGCGCGCCATGCGGTAACGGGGCCGGCGCACCCCGCCCGGTTCTCCGAGCGCGCGCAGCACTCCGGTGGCGCTCAGCAGAGCGAGGCAGGAGGGCACCCGGTCCGGTTCGACGCCGGCTCCGGAGCAGAGGAGTACGGCGGCGGCCTCGGTGAACGAGCCCTCGAAGACGCTCGCCCGGTGCCACACCGTCCGTACGACCGGATCGCACAGCGTGTGGACCGCGCCGATGGACGCGTGCAGGGAGCGGTGCCGCCGGAGCGCGGGGCCTGGGCCGGTCAGCCAGCACTGGTCCGCCTCCAGCCGGGCGGCGAGTTCCCGCAGCGTCCGGTCGCCCAGCTGGCCCGCGGCCAGTTCGATCGCCAGGGGGACGCCTTCGAGGAGGCGGCAGACCCTTCTGACCGTGGGCAGCTCGGAGGCCCGCACCGGTAGGCCGCCGTGGGCGCGGGACGGCGTACGGGACAGGAAGAGTGCGACGGCGGGGGACGGCTCCGTCCCGCCCGGCGGGGATTCGACCTCCAGCGGCGCGACGCGGATCACGTGCTCGTCGCCGAGCCCGAGCACGCGGCGGGCCGTGACGAGGACGCGCAGTCCCGGCACGGCCATCAGGAGGCGTTGGACCAGGCCCGCGCACTCGGTGTGTACGGGGTCGATGTCGTCCAGGACGACCAGAAGGGTCTCGGCGGGGACGGCGCGCGCCGCCTCGGCGATGTCCACGCCCTCGCGCGCGGCGGCAGGGGTACGGCGGAGGGACGGGACGCCGCCGGGCGGCGCCCCCGCCGCGGCGGTGAGGGCGCGGAGCAGCCTGGCCGTCAGCGCGCGCGGTCCGACGGGCACACCGTCGTGCCATCGCACCCGGACCACGGCCTGCCCCGCGTCACCGACCGGGGAGGCAGCCAGGGTACGGGCGAGCCGGCTCTTGCCGATCCCGGCCGCTCCCGTCACGGTCACCAGTCGGTGCAGGGCCAGGGCCGACCGCAGTTCCGCCAGTTCGCCGTCGCGGCCCACGAGCCCGCGCGTTCCCCGCGACCGGTCCCCGGGCTCGGGCCCGTAACCGTCGACACGCGCCCATACGTCGGGATGCTCCACAACCTGTCCCCACCGCTTCCGTCGGGGACGCCGCACGTGGGCCGGAACCTGCAGGCCACGGGTGCAGAACCGTCACTGCAAACGGCGTCACGGCAACCCCAACGCGTGACCGGCGCACCAAGTGGCGCCCGGGACCACCGGACCACCCTCCGTGACGAACGGCAGAACGTGTGAGGCAATACGAACGACCCGTCCCGGGGGGCATTTCCGGGCCCGAACCGGGTACTCGCCCCGACAGTTCGGGCCGCCGGGGTCGCCGGACAGTCGTCGGCGGCGTACGGCGGTGCCGGCGGGAAGGGCGATATCCGATGCGGTTCCACGATCATCGACAGGCGGGACAGGAGCTGGCCGCACGGCTCGTCGAACGGGTGGCCGACGGCGACCTCGTCGAGCCCGTCGTGCTCGCCCTCCCACGCGGCGGCGTACCCGTCGCGGCGGAGATCGCCCGCGCGCTCGGAACACCGATGGACGTCCTGGTGGCACGCAAGATCGGCCTGCCGGACCGGCCCGAGGTCGGCATCGGCGCCGTCGTGGGCGAGGACGCGCCCGTGTTCGACGGGGAGAGCCTGGCGATGCTCGGGATGAGCGAGGACGAGTTCGCCCCCGAGGTCGCACGGCAGAGGGCCGAACTGCACCGCCGGGAGGATCTGTACCGGCCCCCCGGGAGCGGCCCGCCCGGAGCGGTGAAGGGGTCGACGAGAAGGCCACCAAGCAGCACCTGTACGAACTCTCGCGGCGTCTGGACATCGAGGGCCGCTCACGGATGAGCAGGAGCGAACTGCTGGAGGCGATACGCAAGGAGAACCGTACGAAGACGCGCGAAGCCCGCTCCGGATAGACGGGGGACCGCTCGGGCCTCCCCCGTCCGGTCTCCCCGCGTGAAAGGACCTGCGTCATGACCGCGCCCTCCACCACCGCCCTCGGCCCCGCGAGCGATCTCGCCCAGGTCTTCGAGCTCGCCCAGCAGCTGAGGGTCGACTCCGTGCGGGCCAGCACCGCCGCCGGGTCGGGGCACCCCACCTCCAGCCTGTCCGCCGCCGACCTCATGGCGGTCCTGATGACCCGCCACCTGCGCTACGACTGGGACGCTCCCGACGATCCGGCGGCCGACCACCTGGTCTTCTCCAAGGGGCACGCCTCGCCGCTCCTGTACGCCATGTTCAAGGCGGCCGGTGCGATCGGCGACGACGAGCTGATGACGACCTACCGCCGCTCCGGCCACCGTCTGCAGGGCCACCCCACGCCCGTGCTGCCGTGGGTGGACGTGGCCACGGGCTCGCTCGGCCAGGGCGTCGCGTACGGCGTCGGAATGGCGCTGGCGGGCCGGGAGCTGGAGGGCCGGTCGTACCGGGTGTGGGTGCTGTGCGGTGACAGCGAGATGACCGAGGGCTCCGTGTGGGAGGCCCTGGACAAGGCCGGGCACCACCGGCTGGCCAACTTCACCGCCCTGATCGACGTGAACCGTCTCGGGCAGAGCGGGCCCACCGAGCTGGAATGGGACACGTCGGCCTATGCCCGCAGGGCCGAGGCCTTCGGGTGCCGGGCGATCGTGGTCGACGGCCACGACCTCGCGGCCGTCGACCGGGCCCTGACCACGGCCGCCGACGGACAGGCGCCCACCGTGGTCGTCGCCAGGACCGTCAAGGGCCGTGGTGTGACGGAGGTGGCCGACAAGAACGGCTGGCACGGCAAGCCGCTGCCCGGGGACATGGCGGACCGTGCCGTCGCCGAGCTCGGCGGCGTGCGCGACCTGCGGGTGCGCGGCCCCCGGCCGCCCGAGGCACCGCCGGTCACCGTGACACCGGCCCGGACCGGCGGACCGTCCTCGCCGCCTCGCTACGACGTCGGCGACGAGGTCGCCACCCGGGTCGCCTTCGGCAGCGCCCTCGCCGCGCTCGGCGCGTCGCGGCCCGATGTCGTCGCGCTCGATGCCGAGGTCGGCAACTCCACCCACGCCGAGGACTTCCGCACGGCCCATCCGGAGCGGTACTTCCAGACGTACATCGCCGAGCAGCAGATGATCGCCGACGCCGTCGGCATGGCGGTGCGCGGCTTCCGCCCGTACGCCACGACCTTCGCCGCCTTCCTGACGCGCGCCCACGACTTCATCCGCATGGCCGCCGTGTCGCAGATCGACATGGCTCTGTGCGGCACCCACTGCGGTGTCGAGATCGGCGCGGACGGCCCTTCGCAGATGGGCCTCGAGGACCTCGCCATGATGCGGTCGGTGCACGGTTCGACCGTTCTCTATCCCAGCGACGCCACCTCGGCGGTGGCCCTGACCCTCGCCATGGCCGATCTCGACGGCATCTCCTACCTGCGGACCACCCGTGGGGCCTACCCCGTCCTCTACGCCGACGGCGAGTCCTTCCCGGTGGGCGGTTCCAAGACGCTCCGCCACGGTGACCACGACGAGGTCACCCTCGTCGGCGCGGGCGTCACCGTCCACGAGTGCCTCGCCGCCGCCGAGCGGCTGGCCGCCGACGGGGTCCGTGCCCGCGTCGTCGACCTGTACTCCGTGAAGCCGATCGACACCGGGGCCATCGCCCGCGCGGCCCGGGACACCGGTGCGCTCGTCGTCGTCGAGGACCATCATCCGGAGGGCGGGATCGGCGAGGCCGTCCTGTCGGCCCTCGCCACGGACGCGCGGACCCGCGCCTCCGCCCATCCGGCCTTCGCCCACCTCGCCGTCACCGGTCTTCCGGGCTCCGGCACGTCCGGGGAACTCCTCGACGCGGCCGGCATCTCGCGCTCCCACATCGTCCGGGCCGCCCGGGCGCTGGTCGAGCGCTGAATCCGGTTGTCGAGCGCTGCCGGTTCCCGGCGGGCGCCGAGGCGATGGTCCGGCCAGGTCGGGCGGCTGTGGGGAAGCGACCCCCGGCTTCGACCTGGCCCTCCTGGTCGCCGTCCGCGGCAGGCGCGGGGGGGGTGCCGCCGTCGCGCCGCGTGCCACCACTGCCCGGACGGGAGGGGAAAGGTCCGGGCAGCGGCAACGGGCCCCTGCCCGGACGGTGCCGGTCCATGCGCCGCCGAATCTTCCGGTGTCTCCGCACCTGATCGGCAATATCCGTTATCCGAGGAGTAGCGCTGCTCGGCACGGGTAGCCGCACGGCGGGTTCTGGTTGGACGCTCCGGGACACTTCCCGGACCGGGCCGAGATCTCCGGACCGGTCCAAGATCACCGGACCAGCCCGAGATCCTCCGGGCCGGTCGAGAGCCTCCGGCGTGCGTCCCGATCCGCCCCCGCCCCCGCCCTTCCGCTCCGCGCCCCGGGGGCAAGCCCGCCCGCCGACACCGGAAAGGCCCCCCATGCGTGTACTCGGCGTCAACGCCCTCTTCCACGACCCCGCCGCGGCCGGGGAGGAACGCTTCTCGCGCCGCAAGCACGGCAAGCGGCCCGTCCCGCTCTCCGCCTGGGAACTGCCCGAGCACCTGTCCGAGCAGTGGCAGACCGTCGGCGTCACCAGCGCGCGGCGGACACCAGTCCGCCGACGCTCATCGCCCACGAGACCGACGTGGGAACGGACCTCGGGCGGACCGTCGCCGGGTCGCCGCCGCGACGGAGGAGTCCTACCGGTCGGTCGTCGCCGCCCGCGGCCGCTGGCCGCGACGCCGTGAACCGCCCGGCGCGGCGCGAAGAGACGGGAAGGAGGTGGCCGTGATGAAGGCCGTCACATGGCAGGGCAGGCGACAGGTCTCGGTGGAGACGGTGCCGGATCCCGCCATCCAGGAGCCCACCGACGTGATCGTGCGGATCACGACGTCCGGGCTGTGCGGATCCGATCTCCATCTGTACGAGGTGCTGGGGCCGTTCCTCGATCCGGGGGACGTGCTGGGGCACGAGCCGATGGGCGTGGTCGAGGAGGTGGGCCCCGAGGTGCGGCGGATCCGGCCGGGCAGCCGGGTCGTGGTCCCGTTCAACATCTCCTGCGGTACCTGCGCGATGTGCGCCCGCGGTCTGCACTCCCAGTGCGAGACGACGCAGGTGCACGCGTACGGCACGGGGGCGGCCCTGTTCGGCTACACCAAGCTGTACGGGCAGGTGCCGGGCGGTCAGGCCGAGTACCTGCGGGTGCCGTTCGGGAACAGCCTGCCGATCCCGGTGCCGGAGGGCCCACCGGACGACCGCTTCGTCTACCTCTCGGACGTGCTGCCGACGGCGTGGCAGGCCGTCGAGTACGCGGAGGTGCCGCCCGGCGGCTCGGTCGCGGTGCTCGGGCTCGGCCCGATCGGCGACATGGCCTCCCGGATCGCCCTTCTGAGGGGAGCCGGCCTGGTCATCGGGATCGATCCCGTACCTGAAAGACGCGACCGCGCGGCGGCCCGGGGCGTACACACCCTGGATCCGGCCGAGGACGACGGACTGGTCGACCGGGTACGCGACCTGACGGACGGCCGGGGGCCCGACGCGGTCGTCGACGCCGTCGGCATGGAGGCCCACGGCGCGCCGATCGCCCGCGGTCTGCAGTCGCTGGTCGGCCGTCTGCCCGACGCCCTCGCCGGGCGCCTGATGCGCCGTTACGGCGTCGACCGGCTCTCCGCGCTGCACCTGGCGGTCGAGTTGGTACGCCGAGGGGGCACGGTGTCGCTGGCGGGCGTCTACGGGGGTGCGGCCGATCCGATGCCGCTCGTCGTGATGTTCGACAAGCAGATCCGGCTCCACATGGGCCAGGCGAACGTCCTGCGCTGGGTGGAGAAGCTGCGGCCCCTCCTCGGGGACGACGATCCGCTGGGACTCGACGGCTTCGCCACGCACCGCCTTCCGCTCGCGGAGGCACCGGACGCCTACGAGATGTTCCAGACCAAGCGGGACGGCGCGGTCAAGATCCTCTTCAAGCCGTGAGGCCGGCCGGCGTACGGGCCGGCGAGGGAACCTCTCCCCCGGCGTGTGCGGGACACGGCAGCGGGTAGCCGCCGCGGCGAGACACCCGCGCACGAGGAGTGCGTACCGAGGAGGTGGTGCGTGATGTCCCCCAGCACCGTAGGAGGCCGGCGCGGGCGCCGGGCCGTCCCGGGCGTCCTGGTCGCGGCGGGCGCGGCGTTCGTGCTCGCCCTGACCGGATGCTCCGACGACGGCGGCGGGTCCGGCGGCGTCGCGGACGACCGGGCGGACGCCACGGCGGCCGTCTGCGAGGAGTTGACGGGTCTCCGGGGCCACAGCAGCGAGATGCGGAACCTGAACCCGTCCGAGACGGTTCAGGGCATCCAGGACGTCAGGGCCGACATGACCGACGACATGGCGGAGATCCGGGACGCCGCCGAGGAGGCCGGTGTGAACACCGACGCCCTGCAGGCGGCCTTCCGGGAGCTGGACGTCACGATGGACCACCTGGACAGGAACATGACCGGGCCGGCGGCGGTCGACCAGGTCACCCCGCATCTGGACAAGCTGGACAAGGAGATCACGAACACGGAGAACCTCGCCGGATGCGTCCCTGCATGAGGCGTCGCGACACTCCTGACGATCCGGGAGACGTCCTGGCCCTGAGGCGAGCACCGTGCCGCGCCGGTGCCGTCAGCCCTCCACCCCGGTCGCCGTGTGGGCGGCGCCCACCGGCTTGGACTCCGGGGAGCCGCGCTGCCTCAGGTAGACGGAGAGGATCGCCATGGAGGCGACGGCGAGCAGCTCGGACTGCCAGTTCTGGAGCGTGCGGTTCCAGAACTCGGCGGAGAGGACGTACGTGCTCCAGCCGACCGGGTCCTGGAGTGCACGGAGCTGTCCCTCGTTGTAGGTGACGACGCCGGTGACGGACTGGGCCAGCCAGGACAGCAGGAAGATCAGGCACATCACGATGCCGAGGGAGTTCGAGTAGAGGCTCTGCCGCAGTCCGCCGGCGGAGGCGGCGCGGGGCGACTCGGGGGTCGCGTACGCGCCGGTCTTCTGCCGCTCGTCCGACTCCCGGCCGATGCTGTCGACCTCCTTCGACTCCGGCGAACCGCGCTGGACCAGCCAGACGGTGCCGAAGGCGAAGAGGAAGAACTGGAGGAACTCCGACTGCCAGTTCTCGGTGACGTCGACGAGGAAGTCGGAGGTCAGCACGTACTCGCCGCATCCGACGGGATGCAGTCCCGACGAGCGCAGGACGGTGTTGAGCTCCGCGCAGCCGGCGAAGGCCTGGCCCGTCAGGGTGAGCAGGAACGCCGTGCCGAAGGCGAGGGTCAGGCCGTTGTCGCGGAGGAAGCGCAGGGGACCGCTCATCGCTGCATCAGCCCCACCGTCAGCGCGAGGGCGAGGCCCACGGTGACGACCACCAGACAGAGCACGAACACGGTACGCACCTCAGTCCCCCTTCACTTCGCACCGGGCCGGGCGTCCGGGCCTCGGTACGCATCCGGCCGCCGTGACCTTCCAGCCCTCGGGGAAGGAGGCGAGGAAGACGCTGTCGCGCGCGAACACGACCCTGGCCTGTTCTCCGTAGACGTCGGTGGCGAGCGGTTCCCCCGCGACGGTGTCGAGCCGCAGCGCGGCCAGGGCGGTGGGACAGGGTCCGTCCTGCTCCAGCTCCTCGCGGGTGGCCGGCGCCAGCGCCTCGCAGGCCCGGACCTCGTCGGAGGCGCGCAGCGCCGCCCCGAAGCCGAGGGCAGCCGACCGCGCCGCGGACGCGCGCTCCTCGACGCTCCCGCATCCGGCGAGCCCGAGACACAGGACGCTCATCAGGAGACAGGCGGTGATCGGACGCATGGGACCGAGGATGGACCGCCGTACGACGGCCGCTCCGGTCGGATGGTCTGACACGCGCGGGGTTGACCCGTGCGGCGTACCCGCCGGAACCGCCGGCGGGTACGGGGCGCTCGGGGGTCGGTCGGTCAGACGGTCGTCGGCGTCGGGCCGGAGGTCCAGCGCAGTACGGCGCCGAGACCGCCCGCCGGGCCCGTCATGTCCTCGGGCACCACGAGCACTTCGGAGTCGGCGGCGACGCAGGCACGCAGCAGGGCGTCGTCGGCGCGGGCCTCCTCGGCCCTGCCGAACCCCCAGCCCTTCGCCTCGGTGCGGCCGACGGCGATGTCGTACGCGCCGGTGCCGACCCAGACCGGTCGCCCGGCGTCGGAGGCGTCGTGACCGAGGAGCAGGGTGGCGACCTGGTGTTCCCGTGCGGCCTCCACCACGGCGGGTACGCCTTCGGCGGCGGGGCCGGGAGCGGTCTCGACGGTCGACTCGCGGTGCTCGCCGGGCCGCCCGCGCGCCGCGCGGAACGCGTCGAGCGTGCGCTGCACCCGTTCGCGGGCGTACCGCGAGCGGGCCTCCTCGATCTGGCGGGCGAGGTTCTCGGTGGACGCGCCGGGGGCCCGGCTGCCGTTCTCCACCTCGACGGCGATGTTCCGCAGCTGCTGCGGGAGCCGCTCCCGTACGGCCTTGCGCTCGCGTGCGTCGCCGGCCAGGACGAGCAGCGTGCCGCCGTCCTGGGGGCAGCGCCGGGCGATCTCGGCGGCGATGATCTCGGCCGTCTCGTCCCAGGCGTCCTCGACCTTGTTGGTGTAGTGCCACTCGTACCGGTCCTCGGGGACGCTGCGGTGGCCGCGGCCCTGCCACTGCTCCCCCTCGGCCGTGCCCATGCGCTCCCTGCCGAAGGAGTGCCACCGCTCCAGGTCGGCGCCCGTGCGGTCGATCAGGGCGACCTGGCAGTCCGGTTCGTCGGTCCGCAGGAACACCAGCGGGGCGATGTGCGGGAGGCCCGACCAGGTCACCTCGACGGCCGGCGGGGCCACCGGGAGGGGCAGGTCGAGCACGATCTCGCCGGCCGTGGCGAAGAGGGCGCGGCCGGGCGGCGCAGCGGAGGCCGGCTCGGCCGCGAGCCGTTCGGCGACCGCGCGGACGGTGGCCGGATCGGTGCCCGCGTCGACGAGCTGTGCGACGACGGACCGGTCACGGAGTTTCTGGATCTTCGCCGCGTCCTCGGTGGCCCGGTTCGTCTCGAGGTAGACGGAGGCCCAGGGTCCGGAACGTTCCAGAAGCGGTTTGAGGAAGTCGAGGTCCATGGTGTCCCCAGAGATGTCGGGCGGGCATCGCTGCCCGAGCCCTCGCCTTTCGGTCGGTCACGGGTCGCCCGGCCGATTGCCGGTCACTGTCGGTCACCTTCCGCGGCGCCCCTTCGTCGCCTTCGTGCCGTCCTCGTCGTCCGTCCCGCGTTCGCCCTCCGCCTGGGAGGGAGTGGTCTGCCGCATCGCGTCGTCGCCGTCGCCCAGCAGCTGTGCCTCGCGGACGCGGGCGGCCTCACGGTCCAGCTCATGCTGCCGCCGCGCCGCGTCGTCCGACGTGTGCTCGCGGGGTCCGTCCCTGCGCGCGCTCATGGCCTTCCTCCACTCGTCGAGGTCTTCGGAGGGCGACTGCCCCGGCTCACGGCGGGCATGCGGTGTGCCTCCACGGCTACGGTTCGTTCTCGGGCGCCGCCCGCTCCTCCTCGGTCCTGTCCGCCGCGGTGTCCACGTGCATCGCGGCCTCCTCGGCGGGTGCGGCCCCGTCGTCCGGGCCGACGTCCCGGGCGACGGCGCGGTCCACCCGGCCCGGCCGCGTGGCGACCGGCGCGAGCCGGCCGGCCCGGGTGGCACCGGCCTCCTCGTCGACCGGTTCGCCCGCCCCCTCCGGCAGGTCCCCGATACCGTCGCCCTCCGGCGGCGGCACGTCCGGGACCTCCTGGGCGAGCCTGTCGTCGAGCGGCTCGCCCTCCCGCTGTTCGCGCTGTGTGGTGCCGTGCCGGGTGACGCCGCGCGGGCGCTCGGGCGGGGAGTAGCCGGGGACGGACATGTCCTCGAGCGGGTCCGTCACGATCGCGTTGTCCGGATCGAGTTCACCGGAGGGCCGGTTGGCCGCGTCGGAGTGGGTGGGCTGGTAGACGTCGTCGCCGCGGGCGCCGGGGTCGGGCTCGTTGCGGGCCATGGCCGGTTCCCTTCGTCTCGGTGGGAGGGCGGGTGGTCGGGGTGGTGCGGGCCGGTGCCCGGTCAGTCGGTGGCCAGGATGATCGCGTACACCACGAAGAACAGGGCGCACACGACGACCAGCGTCCACAGCAGCAGGAGGGGGCCGGTGGTCCAGCCCCGCCGGGGCGGCCGGTGCGGGCCGGTGCCCGTGCCGGTCCCCGACTCCGCCGGGGGTGTCTCGCCGGGTCGCATGCCGCCGTCCGGGAGGTTCCTGGGGTCCGGGTCGGGGTTGCTCGGTGCGGTCATGGCGTCTCATCTCCCTGCGGGGTACGGAGGGTCCGTACGGTCGAACGGCCCGGTCCCGGCACTCCGGCGACGCGTCCCGGGCCGTCCCTAGAGGCCGCGGAGGGCGGGCAGCAGCGTCGTCTCCGCCCAGCGCAGGAAAGGCGTCTGGTGGGCGCCCCCGACCTGGACGAGGGCGAGGTCGGTGAAGCCGGCCTCGGCGAAGGGGCGGACGGCGTCCACGACGGCGCCGACGTCGTCCCCGCAGGGGACGCTCTTCGCCACGTCCTCCGGGCGGACGTACTCGGTCGCCTGGTCGAATCCCGCCGGGAGGGGAAGCTCGGCGTTGAGGCGCCAGCCGCCGACGGACCAGCGGAACTGCTCGTGGACCCGGGCCACCGCGGCGTCCCGGTCGGTGTCGAAGCAGACCGGCAGCTGGCCGATGCGGGGCTTGCCCGCCCCTCCCTGCGCGTCGAAGGCGTCGAGCAGCTCGCGGCGGGGTTCCGTGGCGATCACCAGATCGCCGTGGCGGCCGGCCAGCGCGCAGGAGCGGGGGCCGGACACCGCGATGCCGACGGGCGGCGGCGTGTCAGGGACGTCCCACAGCTTGGCGTCGTCGACCTGGAAGTGGCGGCCGTGGCGAGTCACGTACTCCCCGGTGAACAGGGCGTGGATGATCTCGGCGGCCTCGTCGAGCATGCCCAGGCGGACGCGCGCGGAGGGCCAGCCCCGGCCGACCACGTGCTCGTTGAGGTTCTCTCCCGAGCCGAGGCCCAGCCGGAACCGGCCTTCGGACAGCAGTTGCAGCGTCGCCGCCTTCTGCGCGATCACCGCGGGGTGGTAGCGGAAGGTCGGGCAGGTCACGAAGGTCATCAGGGGAATGCGGGCGGTCGCCTGCGCGGCGGCTCCGAGGACGCTCCACGCGTACGGCGCGTGCCCCTGCGACGCCAGCCAGGGGAAGGAGTGGTCGGAGATCACGGAGAAGTCGAATCCGACCCGCTCCGCCTCGACCACGTGCCCGACCAGCTCACGGGGGCCTGCCTGCTCGGTCATCATCGTGTATCCGAAGCGCATCATGACCCGCGACTTGCCACGGCGGGCGTGCCTGAAACGGTCCCGGGCCCGTCACATGCCGCCGCGGGGGTTCGGGTCCTCGGGGCCGGGCGGCATCGGCCAGGCGTTCCGTTCGTTCCCGGGCGTGGGCATGTTCTTGGGTCCGGGCTCCGCCGGGACCGGCCCGGGTCCCTCACCCATGGCGGCGCCAGGGGTGCTCTGCCCGGTCTCCCCGCCGGCGCCCGTTCCCGCGTCGCCGGGGCGGATACGGCCACGCCAGCCGCCCGTCTCCCGGCCCTGTTCCTCGATGAAGCCCTTGAACCGCCGCAGGTCGCCCTTGACCCGCCGGTCCAGCACGCCCATCGCGTCCGCGGCCTTCTCCAGGAGACCGTCGGACTCGACGTCCATGGCCAGCCGGACCCGGGTGTGCTCACCGTCGAGGGGCTGGAAACTGACGACGCCCTTCTGCTGCACGTCCCCGCCGACGGTCCGCCACGACACGCGCTCGTCCGGCAGCTGGTCGACGATCTCCGTGTCGAACTCCCGGCGCACCCCGGCCACCTTGGTCCGCCAGTGGCAATGCCGGTCGTCCGTCTGCCGTACGTCCTCCACGCCCTCCATGAACCTCGGGAACTCCTCGAACTGCGTCCACTGGTCGTACACCGTCCGCAGCGGAACATCCACGTCGATCGTCTGCTCGACCCTGCTCATGACTTCCTCACCTTCACGTCGTGTCACGGACACCGTCGCGCGTACCCGGCGATCCGCGTCCCATGCCCGGTCGCCTGGCGCCTCGCGGACGGGCCGGTAGCGTGGACGTACCGGTATGTACCGGTACGAACTGGGAGCGAAATGGGGAGTCGGCCTTGGCGAAGGACGCGCTCGTCGTCATCGACATGCTCAACACCTACCGGCACGAGGACGCGGAGCGGCTCGTCCCGTCGGTGACCCGGGCCCTCCCCGGCATCGTGGACCTGCTGCGGCGCGCCAGGGCGGCGGGCGTTCCGGTCATCTACGCGAACGACAACTTCGGCCGCTGGCGCTCCCACCACGGCCAGATCCTCGACATGGCCCTCTCCGGCGACCACCCCGAACTCGTCGAGCCGGTCCGGCCCGACGACGACTCCCTGTTCGTGGTCAAGGCCCGCCACTCCATCTTCTACGAGACGCCGCTCGCCTATCTGCTGCGCGGTCTGGAGGTCGACGGGCTCGTCCTCACGGGCCAGGTGACCGAGCAGTGCGTCCTCTACTCCGCCCTGGACGCGCACATCCGGCACCTCGGTGTCACGGTGCCGCGCGACGCGGTGGCCCACATCCACGGGGACCTGGCGGACGCGGCCCTGCGGATGGTGGAGCGGAACATGAGCGGTCGGATCGTCGACGCCGCCGACGTCTCGTGGTGAGTCCCTGCGCGTTCCGGTGAGTCCCGAGGCGTGCCGCGGCCCGGTGGCGGTAGCTCGCCACCGGGCCGGGGCCGGTCTCCGGGCCGCTCAGGATTCCGCGGAGACCGTCTCCACGAGGTCGCCGGTCTGCCGGTCGGAGAGGGAGCGGGCGACGTCGGCCTGGGCGATGATGCCGACGAGGATGTGTCCGTCGATGACGGGGACCCGGCGGATCTTGTGTTCGCTCATGACGCTCAGCACCTGTTCGACACTGTCGTCCGCCTTGACGGTGATGATCTCGTCCTGCGCGCACTCGCCGGCGGTGCACTGTGCCGGGTCCTTGCCCTGGGCGACGGCCTTCACGACGATGTCGCGATCGGTGAGCATGCCCTTGAGCTTCTCGTCGGGGCCGCAGATGGGCAGCGCGCCCACATCGAGCTCGACCATCTTCCGGGCGGCGTCGACGAGGGTCTCGGAGGAGCGGACACAGGTCGCGTCCGGGGTCATGATGTCGCGTGCGGTGGTCATGACTATCGCCTGCACTCAGGGTCGTGGTGGCTGTGTCTGACGGGTGCCCGGCCGGGCAGCCCCGGTCCGTGGCCGCCGGGCCGGGTGCCCGGCCCGGCGGCCACGGGTGAGACCGCGCGGGCATCGCAAGGCGGAGGAGGGCGCCATGGCGGAGCCATGGCAACCGACGACAACGCGGCGAGGCGCGGTGCCAGGGCCCGCGAGCCCGGCAAGATCCGAACGAGAGGCCCTAGGCGGGCGGGCGCGGCTTCATGTCGTCGACGGCCTTCCCGCTGCGCCGGTGCCCCTTCTCCATGACCTCGCGGGCCTTGCCCTTCATCTCCTCGGTCTTGCCTTCGGCCTCCATCCGCTTGTTGCCCGTCGCCTTGCCCACGGTCTCCTTGATCTTTCCCTTGGCCTTCTCCATACCGCTCTTCTTGGCCATGAGGGGCTCCTTTCTCGTCCTTCTCATCGGTATGCGTCATCCCCGGTTCCCGCCGCCGTCGAGGGCTTCGACGATCGCGGCCGCGAAGGCGTCGATGTCGTCGGGCCTGCGGGACGTGATCAGGGGGTGGCGTCCTGAGGTGTCGACGACGACCTCCCGGTCCACCCAGGTGCCTCCGGCGTTCTCCAGGTCGGCCCGCAGCGACGGGTACGAGGTCAGTTCACGGTCCCGGGCCAGTCCGCTGTCCACGAGGAGCCAGGGGCCGTGGCAGACCGCGGCCACCGGTTTGCCGGCCTCGGCGAAGGCCGAGACCAGGCGCAGCGCCTCGTCGTCGGTGCGGAGCCGGTCGGCGTTGAGGGTGCCGCCCGGGACGACGACGGCGTCGAAGCCGTCCGCGGTGGCGGTCGCAAGGGTCGTGTCCGGTGCGACGTCGGAGCCGGGGCGGCGGTCCGATACGAGGGTGCGGACGGGCTCGTCCTTTTGGGCGGCCACCGTGACGCGGGCTCCGGCCTCACGCAGAACGGCGATGGGCTTCTCCAGTTCGACCTGCTCCGTCCCGTAGTTCGTCGTCAGGACGAGGACGTTCCTTCCGTCGAGCTTGCCGTCAGGCGACACGACACGTTCCTCTCTGCGGATCGGGCCCCCACCATTCCTGCGGGTCACCGCGCAGGCGCCGCTCAAACCTCGTACGCCTCGGGGAAAGGAGCCACACATGATTTGCGGATGAAGGGGGAAACGCCGGGAATCCAAGGGTTTCGCGCCGAGGACCGGCCGGCCCCAGAGGCAACGGAGGTTCTGCCATGGTTCCCCTTCTTCTCGTCCTCCTGGTGATCCTGATCCTGTTCGGCGCGGGCTTCGCTCTCGACGTCCTCTGGTGGATCGCCATCGCGGTGCTCGTGGTGTGGCTGCTCGGGTTCCTGATGCGGAGTGGCAACGGCCGTTGGTACCGCTGGTGAGGCGGTGGGTCAACTCGTCACGGAAGGCGTTCGCGCCATGAAGGCCGGTCCGCGCCCCGGAAGACTCCGGGGCGCGGGCTCCGTTGCGTGGCCCCATCCGACAAATCAGGAACAAACCGTGTCAAACCGCCGGGCAACGGGCACCCTTCCTTACAGGACGCTCGACTGACGGGCCCCGCGGATCCGCTCCCTCGGCGGCGACGGAGGCCCCTCGCCACCGTCGAAGGAGCTTTCCATGTCCACCGTCCGTGACCGCTCGGTCACCCTCCCCACGGCCCCGGAAACCGTCGCGACGCCGGGCGCCATGACCCGCCGGACAGCGCTTGACGGCCTGCCCGAGCCGACCCGGCCCACCTCGGTCTCCACGGACGACGCCCGGACCCTCTCGGTTGCGCTCTTCGAACGCCTGCGGGTCCTTGAGGAGGGCACACCGGAGCACGCGTACGTCCGCAACACCCTCGTGGAACTCAACCTCAGCCTGGTCAAGTTCGCCTCCCGCAGGTTCAGGAACCGCGCCGAACCCGTGGAGGACATCATCCAGGTCGGCACGATCGGCCTGATCAAGGCGATCGACCGCTTCGACCCCGGGCGCTCCATCGACTTCTCCGCCTTCGCCCTGCCCACGATCGTCGGCGAGATGAAGCGCTTCTTCCGTGACACCAGCTGGGCCGTGCGCGTCCCGCGCCGCCTCCAGGAGATGCGGATCGACCTCGCGAAGGCCGCCGACGCCCTGGAGCAGGACCTCGGCCGCCGGCCCAGCCGCGCCGAGCTCGCGACGCGGCTGCACCTCACGGAGGCCGACATCACGGAGGGCCAGATCGCGGCCCACGGCTACGCGGCGCGCTCCCTGGACGTCCCCGCGGGTGACGAGGACTCGGCGCCCGGCGCGAGCCCACGGCACCTGGCCACGGCCGAGCCCTCCTACGAGCTGATCGAGTCCCTCACGTCCTTGCGGCCGCTCCTCGAGCGGCTCCCCGAACGCGACCGGCACATCCTGGAGCTCCGTTTCGGCGAGGAACTCACCCAGGCGGAGATAGGGCGGCGGATCGGACTCTCCCAGATGCACGTCTCGCGGCTGCTCACCCGGATCCTCGGCGAACTCAGGAAGGGTCTCCTCGAAGAGGACGAGGCGGAGGAGGACGCCACGGCGGACGGGACGTGCGACTGACCTCCAGCCAGACCACCTTGCCGACCGCTCCCGGCCCCCTGTCCTCGCTGCCCCAGTCCCCGGCCAGCCTGTCCAGGACCATCAGGCCGTGGCCGCCGGGCAGCGCGGGCGACCGGGACCGCTGGACGTGGGGGTGCTCGGGGCTGGTGTCGGCCACCTCGACTCGGAGCCACCCGTTCCCGTGCCGCAGGACCAGCTCCTCCGGGCCGCCGGCGTGCAGACACGCGTTGGTGACCACCTCGGACACCAGGAGCAGCACGTCCTCGACCCGCTGCTCGGCCTCCTCGCTCTCCGCGGGGATCCAGCCCCACTCGGCGAGCGCCCGCGCGGTGAAGTCGCGGCAGCGTGACACCACGCCGCGGGTCCCGTACAGCGCGAGCCTGCGCACCTGCTCCCGGGAGCCGTCGACGCCTTCCGGCATGTCACCCGCCGACATGTCGCCCGCCGCCTTCGTGGCCGTGCCGGGCGAGCGCGTCCTCCGTGCTCTCGTACACGTGGAAGACGCCCCGGGCGCCGGTGATGTCGAACATCCGGTCCACCGGGGGACGCAGTCCCGACAGGTCCAGGCTTCCTCCGGCCTCCAGCATCCGCAGCCGGGCCCTGAGCAGCACGTTGAGTCCGGACGAGTCGCAGAAACCGAGGCCGGAGCAGTCGACGATGACCCGCCCGCTGCCGTCGCCCCGTTCCAGCTGCTCCTGCAGCGGCGCGACGGAATCGCGGTCGAGTTCGCCCGCCAGCACCAGAACGACGGTGTCCGAGTCCGGTACGGGCCGCACTTCCACGCTGACTCCGCCGGCTCCGAACTGGTCGGGCAGGTCTCCCTCCCCGCCCTCCGCCCGCTCTTCGTTCCGCATGCGCTCACCAGCCTTCTCGTTACTTTTGCCCTTTCTACACCTTTTCCACGCCCTGAAGGTGCCCATGTCGCGGCACGCGGACGGCGCCCGCACGGAGTGCGGGCGCCGTGGAAAGCGGATGCGCGGGGCAGGATCAGCCGCGGACGATGTTCTCCGCCTGCGGGCCCTTCTGGCCCTGCGTGATGTCGAACGTCACGGCCTCACCTTCGGTGAGCTCGCGGTATCCGTTGCCCGAGATGTTTGAGTAGTGAGCGAATACATCCGGTCCACCGCCGTCCTGGGCGATGAAGCCGAAGCCCTTCTCGGAGTTGAACCACTTCACGGTGCCGCTGGCCATGCTCGTCCTTCTGGTCAATCCGGCAGCGACCCCGGTGCCGGGCGCTGCGGCGCCCTTCTGCGGGCGTCCACACCTCTCCTCCCCCGCCTCGCCCGTACCTACACCCATGTTTCCGATCTTCTTACCGCGCCCCCGAAATCCGTACGCCCGCGCGAGTCGATCACTCGTCCGTGAGTTGCGCCGCCGGCCCGGCACACGGGCCCCGATCCTTGCGTGGGCGGCCGCGATCCTGCCGCCCTGTCGCAGCCGGTTGCGGGTGGGGAGAGGTCATGACGCGGGACGCGGGACGCCACGGGGGCCCGGCCGGGCAGGCAGTGCTACTGGTGGCCGGACTCGCGGACGTGGCGGTGAGCACGTTCGGTTCCGCCCTGGACGCCGTACGGGGCCTCGCCCACCGTTCGGACGCCGCGGAGCTGGTCGCGGAGGCCGAGCGGGACCTGGCGGCGCGGGGGCGGCTGGTACTCGACCGCTACACGGCCGTGCCCCCGGCCCATCTTGAGGTGCTCGCCCGGCACGTGCTGGCCCGGCGGGTGGGTACAGGTGACTGAGCGGTGGGAGCCGGCCGCGTTCCGGGCCCGTGTCGACGCGGTGCTGCACCGGTTCGTCGCCGACGAGGCCGACCTCCTCGCGGCCGTCGACCCGGCCCTGGCGCCGGTGGCCGAGCAGGTGGAAGCGGCGGTCGCGGCCGGCAAGCGGCTGCGGGCGGCGTTCTGTTACTGGGGCTGGCGCGCGGCCCGGCAGCCCGAGAGCGACGCGCTGCTGCGGGCGGCGGCGTCCATGGAGCTGGTGCACGCGGCCGCGGTCGTGCACGACGACCTCATCGACGACAGCCCGCTGCGGCACGGGCGGCCCACCGCCCATGTGGCCCTCGGCGGCGCCGTACGGCACCATCCGCGGGCACCGGAGGCGGCCAGGTCGCTCGCGATGCTGGTCGGTGACCTGCTCATGTCGCTGGCCGGGCAGCTGTTCGCTACCAGCGGCCTGCCGGCCGCCTACCTCGGCCGGGCGAGACCGCTGTGGGCGGCGCTCGCCCGGGACCTGATCGCCGGTGAGTGCCTGGAGATCCTGCACACCGGTGGCGCTCCGGACACGGCGGCGTCGCTGAAGGTGATCCGCTACAAGACCGCCAAGTACACCGTCGAACAGCCCCTGTTGATCGGCGGCTCCCTGGCCGGGGCGGGTGGGCGGCTGCGCGAGGGGTACAGCGCCTACGGGCTGCCGCTGGGCGAGGCCTTCCAGTTGCGGGACGATCTCCTCGGCCTGTTCGGAGACCCGCGGCACACCGGCAAGGCCGGCTCCGACGACGTACGCGGCCATCGGCCCACCGCCCTGCTCGCGGAGACGTGGCGCCTCGCCGGCCCCGACGAGCGGGAACGGCTGAACGCCCTGCTCGGCAGGCCCGACCTGGACGAGGACGGGCTGGAGGCCGTACGCGACGTGATGCGCCGGCTGCGGGCGCCCGACCGCGTCGAGCACATGATCACCGCCCGGGTCGAGGAGGCGCTCGCCGCCCTCCGCGACCTTGACGTGCCCGCGCCCGCCGACGCCGCCCTGACCGCCCTGGCGCACTCGGCGGCGACCCGGCGGTCCTGACCCCCGCGCCGCCGGGGCGCGGCCGACGCCCCGCCGAAGACAAGGAGCCTTGCCATGGCGCCCACCGACGCATCCACGAACGCCCTCCGGCAGTCTGGTGACGAACTCGCCGACGCCACCGTCGCCGCTCTCTTCGAGCGCGGCGAGACCGGCACGTACAACACCCTGATGCGGTTCTTCTCCACGGTCGGTGCCCCCGTGCCGGACGGCCTGCCCGACGTCGCACGGGAGTACCTGGAGGCCACGGGCGCGCCGCCCTCCTGGGTGGACTGGGACGAGATGGAACGAGCCCGGCTGTTCCTCATCGACAACAACGTGCACGTCGCCACCGCGCTGTCCTTCGCCGCCATGCCCGCGTGCTACCTCGTCCCGCACGTGGCGAAGCTGCTGTCGACGACCCACGGTCTGAAGTACCCGGCCAATCGCATGGCGGCGACCGGTCAGTTCACCGTCTACCTGATGCGGCCCGACGCGTTCGAGGCCGGCAGCCGGTTCCTGCCCGCCGCGCAGAAGGTCCGTCTGCTGCACGCCTCCATCCGTCACCACCTCACGCGCGAGGGCCGCTGGGACACCGCGGGGTCGGGAGTGCCGATCTGCCAGGAGGACATGATCGGCGGGCAGATGTTCTTCTCGCTGCTCGTCCTCGACAGCCTGCACCGCCTCGGCATCCACATGTCCGAGGAGGGCGCGGCCTCCTACTACTACGCCTGGCGCGTGGTCGGCGCCCTCCTCGGCGTCGACCAGGAGGCCGTGCCCAAGTCCCTCGACGAGGCCCGGGAGTTCCTCGACCGGTACATGATCCGGCACATGGGCCCGTCCCCGGAGGGCGCCCTGCTGACCCGGCAGCTCATCGACCTGTACGAGGAGGTCGTGCCGGGGACCCTGCTCGACCCGGTCGTGCCCGCGCTGGTCCGCTACCTCGTCGGGGACACCTGCGCCGATTGGCTGGAGGTCCCCAGCACGCCCTGGGACACCGTCGTCAAGGCGGTGCCCCACCTCCTCGGCGTCCTCGAGACCATCGAGGACCGCTCGCCGCTGGGCGCCTGGGCGCTCGACCGGCTCGGCGACCTCACCACCCGCTTCGAGCTGTCCTCGCTCACCCGGGGGCGCGTCATGCACTACGCCGTCCCCGAGCACCTCAGGGAGGAACACGGCCTTCCCGGTGCCCCGTCCCGCGCGCGGCGCTGGACGCCGCCCGCCGCCACGGTCTCCCCGTGAGCCGGGCGGGCGGCCGGGTGACAGGCCCCGGGTGTCACGGGAGGGTGGCGGCGAGGGCCAGCCGGGGCCGCACGCTGCACGCGGTACGCGGCGAGGTCGGCGGGCACCTCGGCGGCGACCCGCTCCTGGCAGGCCGTCTCGACCGCGGCTCCGACGCCCACCAGGTTCACCTTCCGCTTGCAGGCGACGTCCCGGACCGCGGCGGCGACCGCCTCCGGGCCGCCCGGGTCGTCCCCGAGGCCGAGCACCTCCCGCACCAGGTACGGGGTTTCGATGCCCGGATAGCCGGCGTGCGCCATGCAGCCGTCGTTCGGCGCTGTCGTGGGGAAGGCATCGCGTGCTCCTCGTCGGTGGGAGGGCTCTGTGTCGTGCTTCCGGTCGGCAGCCTGCGGAGGGGGCGGGCGGGGCGGGCAAGCTCCTATGCGACTTCCCGTCGGCCTGTGACAGAACGGACTCATGACGCCTGTGCCCGACCCCTGTCACCTCGGGTGTACCCGGCGGTAACCTACGGGCCCTGTCCGCGATTCGGGGGATGTCCATGGGTGCCGTCACGTCGTTCGATCCGGTCGCCGAGCACGAGAGGACCCGCGCCGCGTTCGGCGCAGTGCTCCCGCGGCTGGTCCGGCTGTTGCGCGAGATCCCCGACATGGACGCGCCCTCCGGCGTCCCGGTGTGGACGGTCGGCGACGTCGGCGCGCACCTCGCGGGCGCGTACTTCGCGTACGCCGCCGGCTTCACCGACGAGCCCATGGACTGGGACGGGATCGTGCCGCAGGGCGACGGGCCGCTCGGCGAACGGATCGCGGCCGTGAACGCCCTGTCCGTCGATCTCCTCGGCCGGGAGGAACGGGCCCGTCTCCACGAGGTCGTCACCGAGCGGGGCGAGACGTTCCTGCGGGTCACCGACGGCCTCGCTCCGGACACTCCCGTCGCCGCGCCCTGGCTCGGGAGGGAACGGACGATCCCCCTGTCGGCGGCGACCGGTCTGATGCTCAGTGAGAGCCTCGTCCACGGTCTGGACATGGCGCGCGGCGCCCGACGGCCCTGGCCGATCGGCCCGGACGAGGCGGGCCTGGTGATCGGGCAGTCGATGCCGACGATGATGCCGCTGGCCCTGGACAGGGTGAAGGCACGCGGGGTCCGCATCGGGTTCGACCTCGTGATCAAGGGCGGTCCCCGGCTGGCGGTCGTCGTCGACGACGGCACGGCGACCGTGACGCGCGACGCCCCGCCGCGCGCGTACGACTGCAGGATCACGGCGGCACCGGTCGCGTTCCTGCTGGTGTCGTTCCGGCGCACACCGATCTGGAAGGCGATGGCGCGCGGCGGGCTGCGGGCCGGCGGGCGCAGGCCGTGGCTCGCGACGCGGCTCGGCGAACTCATCGCCACGCCCTGACCTCTGCGGTCAGCGGGGCGGGGGGGGCAGCGGGTCAGGGGGCAGCGGGCCCGTGCGTCAGCGAGTCCACTCCTTGAGGACGTCCGCGACCCGCCGGACGTCGATACGGCCCTCGGCCACCCGCTCGACGAGGTCGATGGCCTCCTCCGCCGACACGTCGACGGGGTACCCGGAGGCGTGGAGATACGCCGCCGCGACGACGACGCCGTACAGCTCGTTGGAGTGTTCGAGGGCCGGGACGCGGACGAACTGCTCCAGGAGCGCGGCGGCCCGGTGGTGCGGCTGGTCGTAGACCGGGGTGTCCATCACATGGAAGACGTGGCGGGCGCGGGCGGCCTCCAGCGCTCCCCAGTCGGAGATCTCCGGGTCGCCGGGTATCTCGGACTGAGCGACGGCGAGCAGCCAGGACAGGTCGATCCGGAGCAACGCTCAGGCCCGGTTCAGCCGGCGCCGGTGCCGTGCTCCGCGGGGCGGCCGAAGCGCTCCGCGAAGGCGGGGCCGTGCAGGCCGACGAAGGAGCGGGCGCCTTCGAAGAACCGCGCGCGCTTCAGGTCGGCGTCCAGGACACGGCCCGCGTAGTCCTCGGCGGGCAGGCGCTGCTCGGCCGCGGCACGTTCCAGCGCCTCGTACGCCTCTTCGCTGATCTCGATCCTGATCTCCCGTGCCATGCGCCCACGGTAGCGGCCCTGCGCCGGGCGCGGCAGGGGGCGGCGGGGCCGTCGCCTCCGCCGTACGGGATCCTCGTCGCGCCGGTATGGCGGGACACCCTCGCGGCCTGCGCGTATCCCTGTGATCGGATGGGGCCATGCATTCTCGGACCCTGTACCTGTTCAGCAGCGCGGCCCCGCCCGTCTTCGATGTCGCCCGGGTCATCGAGGAGGCGCAGGCGGACGGCTGGGACGTGTGCCTCGGCCTCACGCCGACGGCGGCCCGCTGGCTCGCGCACTCCCTCGACGGCCTCGCCGCGCTCACCGGCCACCCCGTGCGCTGGGACTACTCCCTGCCGGGCGAGCCGGCCGTGTGGCCGGAGGCGGATGCGGTCGTCGTCGCGCCGGCCACCTTCGACACGGTGAACCAGTGGGCCCTCGGGCTCACGGGCAAGTGGCTCGTGGGCGTGGTGGCGGAGGGCATCGGGAAGGGGCTGCCGATGGCGGTGATGCCCTGCGTGAACTCGGCGTACGTCGCGCATCCCCAGTTCGAGCGGTCGATCGAGACGCTGCGGGGAGCCGGGGTCAGGGTCGTGTACGGCGAGGGCGGCTTCGTCCCGCACGAGCCGGGCCTGGGGAACCCGGAGACGTATCCGTGGCGCGCGGCGCTCGACGCCGTGGCGGACGTGGCCGGCCGGGGGCTGCCGCCCGTGGGGTGAGGATCCGCTCGGACGATCCGGCTCCCGCCGAGGACGCGCGTTCTGGGACGCCGCGCGCCCTCGGCGCGTACCACGCCGGGAGCCGCTACTGCCCCACGCGGCCGTCCACGCACTCGCGCAGCAGGTCGGCGTGTCCGCAGTGCCGGGCGTACTCCTCGATCCGGTGCACCCACAGTTCCCGTACCGCGGTGTCGTCCTGGATCACCCGCGCGCCCAGGTCCGTGCACGCGAGGAGGGCGGCGTCGGTCGCCGCCTGCTCGCGGGCGAGATCGGCGAAGGCGGCCTCGACCACCTCCTGTTCGGCGACGGCTCCCTCGAAGTCGCCGTCGGCCGCCCCGTACAGCTCGGGTTCCGGGTTCTCCGGCAGGATCCAGTTGCGCCAGTCACGCTCCACCTCGGCGAGGTGGCGGACCAGGCCGAGGAGGGACATGGTCGACGGCGGGACCGACCGGCGGGCCAGCTGCTCCGGGTCGAGCCCCTCGCACTTCATCAGGAGGGTGTGCCGATAGCCGCCCAGGAAGTCCTGAAGGGTCGCCAACTCGCCGTCGGGGCTGGGGCCTTCGCTGTGCCGGGGGTCCTTGTCGGGGTCCGCCCACATGTCGGGGTAGACGCTGGACCCGCTCCACCGCTCGGGTACGTCGCTCGCTGTGTTCACGTGCCGAGGATGGTGACCCGGGACCCGGGACACAAACGATTATTCGGCAAGGGAGTTCGCGAGATCGCGTGTGCACCGTGAAGACGATGCGGAGAGATCATTAAGAAACCTTGTTGAATAACCCCGTACCCCGGGTTCGCTCTTGATTTGCTCCTGCCAACCCGCACAGGGTTTCTCTCGAACGTTTGACGCCCCACACGTCAACACGAGGAGAGAACCTCTTTCATGGCAACTCACAAGCGATCCCACGGCCTTCGCAACGCGGCCATAGCCACAGGTACGGCTGCCGCGGCCGCCGCGGCACTGTTCGCGGGCAACCTCGCAGGGGCCGCCACCCCGGCCGAAGGAACCGTGCACGGCCTCGGCGCCCCCGGCGCCGTCGCCGGCAGCTTCGTCGTCATCCTCGACGCATCCGCGAACAAGGCGGACCTCGCGAAGAAGTACGGCGGCACGCTCCAGCGCTCGTACGGCTCCGAGGTGAACGGCTTCTCGGCGTCCGGCCTCACGGTCGAGGAGGCCAAGCGGCTCGCCGCCGACCCCGCCGTCGGCACGGTCGTGCAGAACAAGCGCTTCAGCATCAAGGAGACCCAGGAGAAGCCGCCGTCCTGGGGCCTGGACCGGATCGACCAGGCCGCGACCGCGGGCGACGAGAAGTACACCTACCCCGACAACGGCGGCGAGGGCGTGACCGCGTACGTCATCGACACCGGCGTCCGGATCTCGCACCAGGACTTCGGCGGCCGGGCGCAGCACGGCTTCGACGCCGTGGACAACGACGACAGCGCCGACGACGGCAACGGCCACGGCACCCACGTGGCCGGCACCATCGCCGGCACCGCCCACGGCGTCGCCAAGAAGTCCAAGATCGTGGCCGTGCGCGTCCTGGACGACAACGGCTCCGGCACCACCGAGCAGGTCGTGGCGGGCATCGACTGGGTGACCCAGAACCACTCCGGGCCCTCGGTCGCGAACATGAGCCTCGGCGGCGGCGCGGACGAGGCGCTCGACGCGGCGGTCAAGCGGGCCATCGCGTCCGGCGTGACCTTCGCGGTGGCGGCCGGCAACGAGTCTGCCGACGCCGGGCAGGGCTCGCCGTCCCGGGTGACGGAGGCGCTCACCGTGGCCTCCAGCACCAAGGACGACGAGCAGTCCGACTTCTCGAACTTCGGCGCCGTGGTCGACCTGTACGCCCCCGGCTCGGACGTCACCTCGGCCTGGAACGACAGCGACACCGGCACCAAGACGATCTCCGGGACGTCGATGGCCGCGCCTCACGTGGCGGGCGCCGCGGCCCTCTACCTGGCGGCCAACACGTCGGCGACACCTGCCGACATCTCCGCCGCGCTGACCGGCGCGGCCACCGCGGACGCCATCAAGAACCCCTCCGCCGACACCGCGAACAAGCTCCTCAAGGTGGCCCCGTAGCCACACCGCACCACCGCATGACCCACCACCGCATGACCCACCACCGCATGACCCACCACCGCATGACCGCATGACCGGTCGGCCGACCACCGCGTCACGAGAGGTGGCCCTTCACACACCCGTGGAGGGCCACCTCCCGCGTGGGACGGCGAGATAATGCCGCAATGCCGCAGACGCCGCCCGCCCTGAATCCGGAGCCCATATCGGCCGACCCGCCGCACCGCACGGAGCGCACGCTGCTCACCCAGTCCTGGCTCGACCTGACCTTCCTGCACTGGGCCGTGGACCCCGCCGACGTGGCGCCGCTGCTGCCCGCCGGGACCGTGCCCGACACGCTCGACGGCGTCACCTACGTCGGACTCGTCGCCTTCCGGATGCACCGGGTCGGCTGGTTCCGCCTCCCCGGGCTCCCCTATCTCGGCAGCTTCCCCGAGACCAACGTCCGGCTTTACTCCGTGGACGGACACGGACGCCGCGGTGTCGTCTTCCGCTCCCTCGACGCGTCCCGGCTGATCCCCGTGGCCGTCGGCCGCTGGGCGTTCCGGATCCCCTACGTCTGGTCGAGGATGAGCGTCCGCAACAACGGCTCCACCGTGACGTACACCAGCAGCCGGCGGTGGCCCGGTCCCCGGGGTGCGGACAGCGCGATCCGCGTCGGCATCGGCGAACGGCTCGAGGAGCCGACCGCGCTGGAGCACTTCCTGACCGCCCGCTGGGGCATGCACAGCTCCTTCCGCGGGCGTGCGATGTACCTCCCCAACACCCATCCCCGCTGGCCGCTGCACCGTGCCCGGCTCCTCGGCTGCGACGAGACGCTCGTCGCGGCCGCGGGTCTGCCCCGGCCCCTGGGTGCGCCCGTGAGCGTGCTCTACTCGCCGGGCGTACCGGTCCGCTTCGGCCGGAGGGCGGCGAAGCCGGCGCCTCCCGAGCCCGCCGCGACGATCTTGCCGTCGGGCTGCACGGCCACGGCGCTGCCGAACTCGGTGCCGCCGAAGTCCGCGGTGACCATGCCGTCGCCGCTGAAGGTGGTGTCGAGGCTGCCGTCGGTGTCGTAGCGGGCCACGCCGATGTCGAAGGCGGTGTTCCCGATGTAGCGGACCGGGACGATCTTGCCGTCCGGCTGGAGGGACATGCCGCGGGCGATGCCGCCGACGTCCTGGGGCGAAGTGGGCGTGAATCCCGCAACCACCGTGCCGTCGCCGCCGAGGCTGGGGTCGAGGCTTCCGTCGGTGCCGAGGCGGACCACGGCGAAACCGCTGCCGCCCGGCTTGCCCACGGCGACGATCCTGCCGTCGGGCTGTGCCGCCACGTCGGCGCCGTCCGCGGACCCGCCGAACTCGTCGACGCGCACCAGACAGCCGTTCCCGAAGGTCTGGTCCAGGCTGCCGTCGGGGTGGTAGCGGGCCGCGGAGAAGAAGCAGCAGCCGTCGCCCTCCTCCTCGAACACCGCGGTGGTGCCGGCCACGACGATCTTCCCGTCCGACCGCCGGATCGCGACGGCGTTGGCCGCGCCTCCGCCGCCGCCGAAGTCGCTGACCACGGTGCCGTCCCCGCCGAAAGCGGGGTCGAGGGCGCCGTCGGTGCCGTACCGGGCGAGCGCGAAGCCGGCCTCGCTCACCCCCACCACGACCAGTTTGCCGTCGGCCTGCCGCGCGATGTCGTGGCCCTCCGCGTAGCCGGTGATGACGGTCGTCACCCGGCCGTCGGAACCGAAGGCCGGATCCAGATCGCCCGGGGCGGCCAGTGCCGTCCCGGGGAGCGCCAGCACGAGCGCCATGCCGAGTGCCGTTCCGAGCGCGGCCGGCATCCCGGCCCTCCCGCCCGGCCCGCGGTGGCGTTCCGCCGGTCTCAGCTGTCCGTGGGTCATGGGGGAAGAACCTCCGTCTTCGCGGATGTACGGGGAGCAGCGCACAGCTTCGTGCTGGTCCGCTCCCCTCTCCCCCGGGAACCACTCCCGCGAGGGAGCGCGCGCGGGGCGTGCTCCGGCTGTCGGCCACCGGGCCGCCGGGGTCGGGGGTGTCCCCCCCCCCGGGGGGCTTGGGGCGGCCCGGGCACCGCGTACCCTCGCCTCGGACGGGACAGGGGTGCGGATCGCGGGATGCCGGACGCACGGCGAGCGGGGAACGGAACATGACGCAGGCGCACGGGCAGCGGACGGAGCCGCCCGGTGGGGACGACCGGGACCGGGCCGCCACCGTGCGCGTCTTCATCGCCCTCGCTCCGCCCGACGAGGCGAAGGACGAGCTCGCGCGCGCACTGGGCCCCGCGTACGACGCCTACCCGCACCTGCGGTGGAACCGCATCGAGGACTGGCACATCACCCTGGCCTTCCTCGGCGAGCTCCCGGTCGGGACCGTGCCGCTGCTGCGTCCGCCGCTCGCCGGCCTGGCGGCTTCCCGCCGGCCGGTCGGACTGGCGCTGCGCGGCGCCGGGCACTTCGACGAGCGGGTGCTGTGGAGCGGGATCGAAGGGGACCTGGACGAGCTGCACCGGCTCGCCGTCGACGTGCGCGCGGTGGTCAGGGAGTGCGGTGTCCCCCTGGAGGACCGTCCGCTGCGGCCCCATCTGACGCTGGCCCGCGCCCGTCGCGACGACCGGTCGAGCGTGATGGACATCGCCGCAGGGCTCGCCGGCTTCACCGGCCGCCGGTGGCCGGCCGAACGGCTCCATCTGGTCGGCAGCGATTTCGGGCGTGGACCGGGGCCGATCCGGTACCGGGACATCGAGTCCTGGTCGTTCGACGGAAGCTGAGGCCCGGGGCGGTGTCGCAACCGGCCGTGGCCCCTGGGCGTGTTTCCCTGTGAAGTGATCACTCCGGAAAGGGAGTTCCTTTGTCCTTCTCAGGATTCAGCCCGTCCCGTCGCACCGCGCTGACCCTCGGCGCGGGTGCCGCACTCGCCTCCGCCTTACCCCTCGGCGGGAGTGCCCACGCCTCCGCCGGGTCCGGCGGCAGGAACCTCGCCCCACGGCTGCGGGAGCTGGAGCAGCTGCATTCCGCCCGCCTCGGCGTGTTCGCGCACGACGTGCGGACCGGCCGCTCGGTGGCGTACCGCGCCGACGAACGCTTCCCGATGTGCTCGCTCTTCAAGACCGTCGCCGTCGCGGCCGTGCTCCGCGACCTCGATCACGACGGCACGTTCCTGGCGCGGCGCATCCGCTACACCAAGGCGTACGTCGAGCGGTCCGGCTACTCCCCCAAGACCGAACTGCCCGAGAACCTCGCCCACGGGATGACCGTCGCCGAGCTGTGCGACGCCACCCTGCGCTACAGCGACAACGCCGCCGCGAACCTGCTGCTGCGCGAGCTGGGCGGTCCGACCGCGGTCACGCGGTTCGCCCGGTCGATCGGGGACCCCACGACGCGGCTCGACCGCTGGGAGCCCGAGCTGAACTCGGGGGAGCCCTGGCGGGAGACCGACACCAGCAGCCCCCGGGCGATCGGCCGGACCTACGGACGGCTCGTGCTCGGTGACGTGCTCGCGCCGCGGGACCGGGAGCGGCTCACCGCGTGGATGCTCGCGAACACCACCAGCGGTGAGCGGTTCCGGAAGGGGCTGCCCGCCGACTGGCTCCTCGCCGACAAGACCGGCGGCGGCCGGTACGGCGGCAACAACGACGCGGGGGTCACCTGGCCGCCGGACGGCGGTCCGATCGTGCTGGCGGTGATGACCACACGGTTCGAGGAGGACGCGGCGCCGGTCAACGCGCTGGTGGCCGACGCGGCGGCCCTGGTGGCCGCCGAGCTCGGCTGACCCCGGGAGAAACGCCTCGAACAAATGGGTTGAGCGTCGCCCGCGGCCTTCCTAGGCTGTGGGTACACGCTGAAAGGAGGTGATCCGAGAACATGGTTTCTTTTCGGATTCGTGAGGTGACTGCGGGCTAACGGCCTGCCGTCGCACACTGTGCACCCCGGCAGGTCACCTGCCGAAAACCACGCAGTCACCCGACCCGTGGGCCGCCGGTAATCCGGCCGGCTCCCGTCCGAACTCGAGCGGACGGGACCAAGGCCCACGGGTCGTCCGCGTTCCCGGACACCTCCTGCACCGGTCGCTGTGATCCGGATCACAGGGAACCTTCGGGCGGTACGGCTCCTCCTCGGGGTGTCGGCGCGCTGCGGCGCCGGCCTCTGAACGGAGGGGAACCCCATGGCGGTCATCGACATCGAGCGGCCTCGTACGAGCGCGGGCGAGCGGGCTGTCGCCGCGCTGCTCGCCGTCCTCGCGCTGGTGCACCTCTACTGGGCCGCCGGCCTGACCTGGCCCGCCGCCGACGAGCGGGCCCTGTCACTCGCCGTCCTCGGCAGCGTCGTCTCCTTCGGGCCGGCCGTGGTGGTGCCGCTCGCGGCCCTTGAGGGGTGCGCGGCCTTCGCCGTCGCCCTCCACGCGCGCGGTGGCGGCCGCAGGTACGGAATCCCGCGCCTGATGACGGCCGCCGTCGCCGCCGGGATGCTGCTTCGCGGGGCGGTCGGCCTGGTGTGGATCGTCGTCGGCAGGGACGGGTCAGGGGCGGCGTTCCCGTGGCTGAACGCGCTCGTGTACACGCCGCTGTGCCTGGTCTTCGGAGGGGTGGCCCTGCGTGCCGTCCGCTGACCCCGCTGGCCCCGTCGGCCCCGCTGACCCCGCTGACCCCGCTGACCGGGGCATCGCGCTTGTGCGGGCCGCCCGGCGCGGCGACACGCTTGCCCTGCACGACCTGCTCGACCACCTCACCCCGTACATCGCCCGGATCTGCCGTCCCATCGCGCTGGACGACGGACCGGACGCCACGCAGGAGGCGCTGGTCGCCGTGTTCAGCCGCCTGCGTTCGCTGCGGGAGCCTGAGGCGCTCTACGGGTGGGTGCGGGCGATCTCCGTACGGGAGGCGGTGCGGGTGGCGAAGCGGGCGGGAAGGGCGCGGCCGGCCGAGCTCACCGACATTCCGGAGCGAGGTGATCCGCAGCTGGCCGCCGACATCGACGACGTCCTGGCCCGGTTGTCGCCCGGGCACCGGGCCGTCCTGGTGCTGCGGGACATCGAGGGGATGGACGAGGAGTCCGCGGCGGCACTCCTCGGAGTACCGACCGGCACAGCGAAGTCCCGGCTGCACCGGGCCCGGCAGAGTTTCCGAAAGGCGTGGTCCGCGTGAAGGAGAGCGAAGACGGCAACCAGGGCGACGAGGGCGGGGATGGCCTGCTGCTCGACGACGTGCGGCGGATGCGTGTCATGGTCGCCGGTGTCCGGGGCGCTCACCTGGTCGAGCGGGTGCTCCCAGCGTCCCTCCCCCGGGTCTGGCAGGTGATGGGTGATCTGGAGGGCGGCTTCGGGGAGTTCCAGCCCGACATGCGGTCGGTCCGGGTCCTGCGGCGCGAAGGCGACCGGGTGGAGGCCCTCGCCCTCAGCCGCTACGGCCTGCGGGCGCACTTCCACGGCGTGCTGCGGCCCGGCTGGTGCTGGCTGCAGAGCCGGTTCCTGGTCATCGGGATGGCTGCGGTGGACGAGGGAGGGCGGACCCGGGTCGCGCTCACCGGTGGCGTACGTGCCCCCGGGCGCGCCGCGCTGGTGCCGTTCGGCGCGCGACGCGAACTGGAGGAGGCCATGACACGCCTGGCCGCCCTGGTCACCGAGTGACGGGGCCCGACCGGACGCTCCCCCTCCGGTGAGTCGTCGTCACGCGCGCGACGACCGTCGCACGGCCGGGTGAAAACGATCTTGCGTTCACGTCTCCATCATGGTCCGATGTCCTGTCTTTCTCATGATCATCACATTGGGGGCAGAATGACCAGGGGTATGGACCGACGTTCCGTCATGCGCGGCCTGGCCACGGCCGGCGCCGGCGCGACGGTGGGAGCCGTGGCGATGGGCAGCGGCCCGGCGTACGCGGCGGGTTCCGGAGACGACCCGTACAGCGTCGACGTCATCAGCAAGGGCGCCGACCCGACCGGCGCCACCGCCAGCGACGCCGCGTTCCGCGCGGCCGCCGCCGAGGTGCTGGCCTCGTTCCAGCCCGGTCCGATCTCGGGAGCGATCCCGAAGAAGGTCCTGGTCATCCCGCCCGGCACCTATCTGCTGACGCAGCCGGACTCGCTCCTGCCGAACGTCGACGGCGAGGGCAACGGCGGCATCGTCGACGGCGTGTCGATCACCGGCTACGGCAAGCGGCTGTCCCGGATCGTGTACTCGCCCGCGGCCGACGACACCACGCTGTGGACGAACTACCAGCGCTACAAGAACATCCGGATCTCCGGGCTCACCTTCACGAGCACCAACGCCACGTCGAGCTTCAACTACGCCTACTCCTCGGCCGGCTACGGCGTCCAGGACACCTGGTACACGGACGTCGAGTGGCGCGGCAGCTGGAAGCGCGGCATCGGTCTGGACGGCCCGGCCACGACGTCCAACCTGAACAGCGAGATGGGCTGGGACCACTGCCAGGTCGGCGGCTCCTACTCCGACGCCTTCCTCGTCATGGGGATGACGCCTGCGGCGACGCAGCAGGACCAGTTCCTCAACTACTGGTTCCGTGACTGCAAGGTGGAGTACCAGTCGGGTGTGTTCGTGAAGAACAACCGGGGCGGCTCGATGAACTTCGTCGGCGGCTCCTACATCCTCACCGACGCCGCGTCGAACGGTACGTTCTTCCAGCTCACCGCCGACGCGACCACCCGCGCCGACTCAGTGACGCGTCTGTACGCCCAGGGCATCCGCTTCGAACTGCGCGGCCTCGGCCACAAGGTGATCGACTCCCGCTGGTACAAGGGGAACATCACCTTCGAGTCGTGCGACGACACGGCCCTCAGCTTCAAGTCCTGGGCGCCGGACGCGGTCACCCACGTGTACGACTTCGACGCGAACGGTGCCCGCGGTCCGATGGTGCGATACGTGGACTGCGGACTGATGGGCTCGCACCAGGTGACGACCGGGTCCACGGCGACGACGACGGGCAAGTTGCTGTACGACGGGTGCCGATTCATCGACATGCCGGCCGCGACCGGAGCGACCGGGTTCCTCCGCTGGACCGGGGCCGTCGCGCCCCGCTACGAGGTGCGTGACTGCCTCGGCGGCGCCACCTACGTGGCGAACGTGAAGAACCCCGCCTGAGCACCGACGGGCACGCCCCCCGGACGGCGACACCTCTCGCCGTCCGGGCGGCGGTTCATTGCACGTACACCTGGATTTCCTGCCTCCGGTCACCCGGTGGCGCCGTAGCGACACGGACGGGCAGCACGCTCACGCAGGACGGAACGCCCCCCGCAGAGGAGAGTTGTGTGACTCGCCCCACCACCGCCCGGTCACTGTTGCTCGTCATGACCACGGCGCTCGCCGCAGCGACCCTCGCCGTGCCAGCCCAGGCCCATCACCGCTCCTCCGACAGCCCGTTGCCCGCCGTGACGCCCCGCGCGGAGACCCCGGTCCTGCACGACGACGACGAGGGCGGCAACGCCGACGCCGATGACCCGGCGATCTGGCGCAACGCCGCGGCCCCCGGCCGCAGCCTCGTCATCGCGACCGCCAAGGAGGGCGGTCTGCGCGTCTACGACCTGGACGCGCGACCGGTGCAGTCGATAGCCGCGCCCCCCGCCGTGGGCGAGGACGACGCTCCGGGCCGGTTCAACAACGTGGACCTCGTCCACGGCCTGCGACTGTCCTCCGGACGCGCCGACCTGGCCGTCACCAGCGACCGCGGCCACGACCGGCTGCGCTTCTACCGCATCGACCGCGACCGCGTCGGCGGCCCGCTGACCGATGTCACCGCCGCCGCCGCGCCGCCCGTGTTCTCCCGGGACCAGGCCGAGATCAACGACCAGCGCACCGCCTACGGGCTCGCGACCTGGACCGACCCGGCGTCCGGGAAGTCCTTCGCCCTGGTCAGCCGCCGCGAGCGGACCAGCATCACACTGCTCGAAATCCTCCCGACGGCGACCGGCACGGTCACCTACCGCACGGTCCGGACCCTGGACCTCCCCTCCTCGTTCCGCCTGCCCGACGGCACCTCGTGGTCCCCGTGCGCCGAGCCGGACGAGCTGCCGCAGGTCGAGGGCATGGTCGTCGACCCGGCCAACGGCACCCTCTACGCCGGCCAGGAGGACATCGGCATCTGGCGTCTGCGCGCCGACCTCACCGGCACGCCGAAGCTGATCGACAAGGTCCGCGAGTACGGCGTCCCCGGGGTGTACGACGAGGAGACCGAGGAGTGCACGCCCGGTGCCGACCCCGGCTACGGCGGCACGAAGATCAGCGCCGACGTCGAGGGCCTGACACTGCTCACCGAGTCCGACGGTGACGGCTACCTCCTCGCCTCCAGCCAGGGCGACAACACCTTCGCGGCCTACGACCGGGAGCTCGAGGACGCCAACGAGTACGAGGGCGGGTTCCGCGTCGCACCCGTGAACAGCACCCTCGACGGCTCCGAGGAGTGCGACGGCGCCGCGGTCCTGAACGCCCCGCTCGGCGACAGGTACCCGAACGGTCTCCTCGTCGTGCAGGACGGGCACGACTCGCCCGGTGACGGCGACCGGCCCGCGACCAACTTCAAGTTCGTCGACCTCGGCCCCGTCATGGACGCCCTCGACGACTGATCCCGCGCCGCCACGCGCCCGTGCCGTCCGCCGGGGCCCTCGGGCCCGGCGGACGGCACGGTGTCATGGGGCCACGAGGAGCTCCGCCACCGCGTGGGCCGTGGCCGGGTGGCGGGCCGTCAGGGACGGCGCGCGCCCCGCCGGGGCGGTCGCCGCCCAGGGTTCCGCGCAGCCGAGGAGGTCCGCCACGGCGTCGCAGGCGGCCCGGTGGGCGGAGAGCAGTGCCACGCCCGTCGGGCCGGCGGCCCGTCCGTCCGCCGGTGCCCAGGCGTCCCCGGCGCCCACGAGGTCCGCCACCGCGTCGCACGTCTCCGGGTACCGGGCGAGCAGCGTCGCCCCGCGTGCCGCGCCGGACGACGGGAGGGGACGCACCTCCGGCTGTGCGCGCCACGGCGGGACCCAGGCGTCCAGGGCCGCGAGCCGCGCCGGGAAGATCCGTCCCGCCTCGCGGATGAGCAGGGGTGCCAGCTCCGCGGCGTTGGACCGCAGGGTGGTGATGAGGATCGGCAGCCAGGGCAGCAACACGGCGTCCGGCAGCCTGCCGAAGGCGTTCGACACGGCTTCCACCACCACGTCCGCGAGCCCCGGCACCGGCTCGAGGGCGTGCACGAAACCGCTGAGGTAGCGCGGGTAGGAGGGCACCACCAGGGGGTTGGCGAGGAGTTCGTCGCAGCGGGCGCGCAGCTCGCCCCTGGAGAGGGTGCCGAGCTGGACCTGCGCGGCCCACAGGAGTGCCGTCTTCGCCTGGTCCCCCGGGTGCGACTGCGCCACCGCCAGTTCCAGCTGCGTCCGGTCGCAGCCCAGGGAGAGGGCCAGGCTCTCCATGCCGAACAGGAAGCCCAGCATCGCGGCCACCTGCCCCACGGTCGCGTCCTCGTCGCGGAACGCCGTCGGCAGCAGCGTGCAGTAGTGGGCGTATCCGGCTCTGACGAAGGACTCGATCCACGGCGGCAGCACCGGTTCCGCGGTGCGGTAGTACGCCAGGAGGCCGCGTACCCTGCGGAGCACCTCCGGCGCCCCGTCCACGCTGCGCTCGCCCGCGAGGACCTCGAGCGCGCGGGTGCCGAGTTCGTCGGCGAGGCGCCGGCCGCCGAGGTACAGGGTCGCGTCCTCGACGGCGGCGAGGACCTGCGCCGTGGTGGCCTGGGACCCGTACGCGGTGCGGCGCAGGCGCTGCTCCAGTACCTGCTCCAGGCTCACGCCCTCGTAGCCGAGTTCGATGAGGGCCCGCTGGTGGGTGCCGAGGGAGAGGTCCCACGATTCCTGGATGGACCGCTCGCCGAGCCGCCGCTCCCCCATCACCGGGCGCGCGGCGCCCGGCGGAAGGAGGCGGCGAAGCATCCACAGCACGTCCGAGCAGGACCTCAGGTCCGGCTCGGACGCCATGTCGAGCAGGGCCCGGCGTACTCCGCGCTGCTGCAGGTTCAGTTCCAGGGGTGCGAGCCGGTCGTGCACGTCGCGGGCGAGGGGCGGCAGCGCGTCGTAGCCGACCTGCCCGATCCGGTCTCCGCCCATCATGATCTCGACGAGCCGGCGCACGTCCCGGCGGCCGGGGACGGTGTCCTTCTCGATGCAGGTGACCGCCGCGTCCTGGAAGTCGTACGGCGTGGGCTTGGCCCGGTCCCGCATGGCGGCGAGCAGGATCGACGTCTCGAAGACGGCGATGGCGTCGGCGGTGGAGGCGAGGTAGCCGTTGCGGCGGGCGGCGCGGACGATGTCCACGGACCAGCCGAGCAGTTCCGCCTCGTCGAGGGTGTGCAGGGCAGGGGGCCGCTGGAGGAAGCCCGAGAGCCGGTCCTCGGTGGCCTCGGGTGCGGGTGCGGGCAGGGGTGCCCGCGCCGCGGTCTTCGCCGGGCGCGGCTTCTTCGTGCCGGCCTGGCCTTCCAGGCGGTACGGCTTGACCCGGGTGCGCTTGAGGTTCTTCGCCCATTCGGTCGCGGCGATGGAGACGGAGCCGGCGGCGAGGCCGAACTGCGCCTCGATCGCCGTGTGGCTGGAGGGGATCAGCCCGTACTGCCAGGTCGTGGCGGTGCGCGGGGAGATCGTGAAGTCGCCGGTGCCGTGGACGCCGAACTCGTCGACGCGGCTGGCCGCGTGGAAGGCGCCGCACACGTAGAGGCAGTCGGCCGGGTCGGTGCCGGTCGCGGCGAGGTGCTCGCGCATCCGGGTCCACATGTAGCGCTCGCGGTCCTCGTCGACGCGCACCCGGTCCCCCTGGCCGGGGGCGAGGCGCCGGAACAGGCTGCCGATGAGGAACATGACCTGGCGGTAGGTGTCGTGGTCGCTGTCGCCGAGGGGGACCTCGACGTACTGGTGCCACCATTCGGACCAGTGCCGCACCTTGCCGTGCCGCAGCAGGTGCTGCTCCAGTTCGGCGAAGCGGGGCCGCAGGTCGCCGATCTCGACGCCGACGGCTTCGCCGTGGAGGGCGGCCTCGGGCTCGGTGGACGGCTCCGCGAGCGGCTCCGCGGCTTCGGCGGACGGCTTCCCGGACTGTTCGTGCCGGGTGTCCCACTGGAAGACGTGGTCGGAGGAGCGGTCGACGAGGACCAGTTCCACGCCGGGGGTGTCGAGTGCGTAGGCGACGGCCTGGTACTCGGCGGAGGCCTCGGTGATCGGCGCGACGACGGAGAGCGGGGCCCAGTCGGGCGGGAAGCCCTCGATGTCGCTCGCGAAGGCCTGCACGGCGACCGGCAGCCGGCAGTTGCGCAGCTCGGTGAGGAGCGGTGCCATGTCCTCGCACAGCTCCAGGTAGACGACCTTGGGCTGCTTCTCGCGCAGCCTGCGGGCCATGGCGAGGGCGGAGGCGGGTGAGTGGTGGCAGACGGGGAAGATCTCCAGCGGTTCGGCGGCGGCGCGGTCGACGTCGTCGACCATGCCGAGCAGGATGCCTTCCAGGGCGTCCTGGCCTCCCGCGAACTCGGCCGCCGCGTCGTGGAGTTGTCCCCGCAGAGCGGCGAAGGGCGGTGGGGCGGGCCGCTCGGGGACGGCCGTGGTCTCCGGGGTCCCGGTCATGACAGCTTGGCGATCGCGTCGCGGCCGCCCTCCAGGAACTCGGGCCAGGAGCCGCCCTCCTCCTTGCCGCGCGGCTCGACGACGCCGTGCAGGTACTTGTTGAGGATGGCGAGGTCCTCGGGCTCGCGGCGGGCCAGGGTGCCGACGAGCGAGGCGGCGAGGGCGCGGGCCGTCAGGGTCCGCTCGCCGAAGAAGTCGCTGTGCAGGACCGCGTCCTCCAGGACGCCGATCTGTTCGGCGGTGGAGAGGGCGGACTCCAGCTTCTCCTCGTCGCTGCCGGCCGCGGCGGCGGAGGCCCGCAGATCGGCGAAGCTCTGGAGGAGGACGTCGAGGAGGGTGGGGGGCACGTCCAGCTCGATGGAGTGTCGTCGGAGCAGTTCCTCGGTGCGGAAGCGGACGATCTCCGCCTCGCTGTTCCTGTTGGTGACGACCGGGATGCGGACGAAGTTGAAGCGGCGCTTGAGTGCGGAGGAGAGGTCGTTGACGCCCCTGTCGCGGCTGTTGGCGGTGGCGATGACCGAGAAGCCGGGCTTCGCGAACACGATGTTCTCGCCGCCGGCGCCGTCGAGTTCCGGGACCGAGATGTACTTCTCGGAGAGGATCGAGATGAGCGCGTCCTGGACGTCGCTGGTGGAGCGGGTCAGCTCCTCGAAGCGGCCGATGGTGCCGGTCTCCATCGCGGTCATGATCGGCGAGGGGATCATCGACTCGCGGGACTGGCCCTTGGCGATGACCATGGACACGTTCCAGGAGTACTTGATGTGGTCCTCCGTGGTGCCCGCGGTGCCCTGGACGACCTGGGTGGAGTTGCGGCTGATCGCGGCGGAGAGGAGTTCGGCGAGCCAGCTCTTGCCGGTGCCGGGGTCGCCGATGAGGAGCAGGCCCCGGTCGGAGGCAAGGGTGACGATGGAGCGCTCGACGAAGCTGCGGTCGCCGAACCACTTCTGCGACACCTCCCGGTCCAGGCCGTCGGCGCGCTCGGAGCCGAGGACGAACAGGCGGACCATCTTCGGTGAGAGGCGCCAGGAGAACGGCTTGGGGCTGTCGTCGATCGACTCCAGCCAGTCGAGTTCCTCGGCGTACTTGATCTCGGCGGGAGCGCGGAGCAGGTCGGACATGTGAGGGGCCTTTCTGGGCGTCTCAGGTGAGGAAGGTCTTGAGCTCGTGCACGAGCTTGTCGATGTGGCCGGAGATCACCGGGGTGCCGAGCGCCTTGAAGCGCTCACGGAACCAGGGGTTGACCTCCTGCCGTCCGGAGCTGGTCACCGATCCGACGGGGATGAACCGGACGCCGGAGCGGTGGACCGCTTCGATGCCCTCGAACAGGGGCTGTGAGCGGGAGAACTCGTAGAAGTCGGAGATCCAGACCATGACGGTGTTCTTCGGTTCGGCGATCTTCGGCCGTGCCATCGCCATCGCCACCGGCCCGTCGTTGCCGCCGCCGAGGTTGGTGCGCAGGAGCACGTCGAAGGGGTCGTGCACCCAGGGCGTGAGGTCGATGGCCCGGGTGTCGTACGCGATGAGGTGGACGTCGACCTTCGGCAGTCCGGCGAAGATCGAGGCGAGGATGGTGCAGTTGACCATCGAGTCGACCATGGAGCCCGACTGGTCCACGACCACGATCAGCCGCTGGGGCGTGGTCCTGCGGACGGTCTGCCGGTAGTAGAGGCGATCGACGTAGAGCCGCTCCTCCTCGGGGCTCCAGTTGGTGAGGTTCTTCCAGATGGTGCGGTCGAGGTCGAGGTTGCGGAAGACGCGCTTGGGCGGGACCGAGCGGTCGAGGTCCCCGACGGTGGCCTTCTCCACCTGGGTGCGGAGCACCTGGGCGACCTCGTCGACGTAACGGCGGATGAGGGACTTGGCGTTGGCCAGCGCGATGCCGGACAGGTTGCCCTTGTCGCGGAGGAGTTGTTCGATCAGCGACATGCTGGGGGTGAGCCGGGCGGCGAGTTCGGGGTCGGCCAGGACCTCCCGCAGGCGCATGCGGCTGACGAGGTCGGCCTCGACGGCGCCGAGTTCGGGTCCGAGGCCGCCGGCGAGCGCGCCGGCCCCCTGGCCGCCGCGCAGTCCGCCGGGCGGGCAGCCGAGTGCCCGCTCCAGCCGGCCGGCGTCCGACTGCCAGCGGGCCAGCTGTCCGGCGGACACCGCTCCCGATCCGGTGGCGAAGACGTTGAGCAGCAGCTTCGACGCGAGCGCGGCACGCCGCACCTCGGCCGCCCGGTCGCGCGCGCCGTCCGGCTCGGGCTCCGGCGTCATGAGCCCGTCGAACTCGTCGGCCAGTTCCGGATGGCGCTGTACGACGGATTCGACGGAGGTGCCGGGGTCGAGGAGCGCCGGCGGCAGGCCGATGTCCTCGACGACGGCGAGGCTCGCCGATTCGAGGGCGGCCTGCTCCTGGGGGTCGAAGAGGCGGGCGAGGAGCCGCCAGTAGAGGACCTGGCGGCGGTTGTCGTCGCTCATTTCCGCAGCAGCTTTCCGGCTCGTTCGCGCAGGACGGCGACGGAGTCGGTGGCCGCCTTCTCCGCGCGTGCGCCGACTTTGTCGGTGGTGCCCCCGGCCCATGCGCCGGCGTGGACGGCGACGGTCTTCTTCCGGACGGTCGTCTCCACGGCGAGGGGCTGGAGGACGAACTCGCCCGCGTCCCAGCGGAGCAGGCCCAGGCAGGCCCCGGACGCGGCGACGGTCTCCGGGCTGAGCGGGCTCGCGGCGGGGACGCGCGCGGTGTCGACGGCCAGCCGGTGTCCGGCGACCGTGAAGGTCAGCGGCCCGTCGTCCTCGCGCTCCGCCGTGTAGCCCTCGACGAGGACGGGGACGGCGATGCCGACGGGGTGACGGTCCAGTGGGGCGGTCTCCGGGTCGGTGGCGGTGGACAGGATCACCCGGGCGGTGGCGAAGGGGTCGGCGAACTCCCCGGTGCGGGCCCGCTCGTCGTCCCAGACGAGGTCGCCTTCGGCGGTGACGGGCATGGCGTCGAGCTCGACGGCGCGGCCCTCCCCCACCGCGCCGAGCAGCGACATCCGCGGCCGGAGGAGCTGCCACAGGCCGGCGCCGACGACGGTGTCGGGCTTGGGCGCGGAGACCGCCGCCCGGACCAGGCGCGGCGCCGAGCCGTCGGAGGGCTCCAGGACCGCGTGGACCTGGGCCTGCACGGCGGTCGCGTGCTCCTGTACGTCCACTCCCAGTGGCAGCAGGCGGCCGGTCACCGTGTCCGCGGCGGGGGTCCGGGCGGCGCCGGGCAGGGTGAGGAGCAGGGCGCGCGTCCACAGGTCGGCCCAGCGGCGCACCGGGACGTGTTCCAGGGTGGCTCCTGGGCAGGATGCGGCGAGTTCGGCGGCGAAGCCGTCGAGGAGGGTCGCCTGGCGGCGCAGCCGGGGGTCCGGCAGCATCGCGGAGACGACGGGTCCCGCTCCGGCGACCAGTTCGTGGTCGATGCCCTGCCAGCCGGCGCGGGCGAGGTCGCACAGCCAGGCGCGGGCGGCGGCGAGCACGTTCGCCCCGGGGGCGTCCGCCGGGGTGTCCCGGGTGCTCCGCTCGGCGCGCGGCCGGCCGGTGACGTCCGCGACGCGGTCCGTGAGCGCGTCGTGCACGGAACCCATGAGGGCGGTGCGGGCGGCGGCGAGCGCGACGAGGTGGTCCTCGCCCGCTGCGCCCGCCGCGGCCTTGTCGGCCGCCTCGGGCACCAGCGAGGCCAGCGGTGTGCCGGCGACGAAGTGCGCGAGCGCCGCGAGGCCGGCGGCCTGCGCGGGCTGCGGCCGGAGCAGTCCGGCGACGAGTACCCGGTCGAAGGCGTCGACGGCGGCCAGTGCCTCGTCGAGCCCGTCCACGGGGTCGGTGAGCAGGTCCGTACGCATCAGGCGGCCGTCCTCGTCGCGGGGAACCACTGCATCTCGGGCAACGGAGCGGTGGTGGGCTCCAGTTCGAGATAGGCGAGGTGCCGGAGGAACCTGCTGAACACCGGGGCGGCGGCCGAGGCGTCGCCCTGCTCGGGGCGCGTGCCGGTCATCACCGAGACGAGCGCCTCGGCGTCGGGCTCGCCGCCCGGCGTCTCAGCCTTGAGGTACCGGGCGACGCGCTCGGCGCCGTACTGCAGGACCGCCTCGCCGACGAGGGCGCGGATGTGGTTGCAGAAGGTGCCGCGCGCGCCGCCGCAGGGGCGGTTGTTGTTGGTGCTGCACGCGAACGCGTACGATTCCGCGGCGATCGAGGACACGTACACGCGCCCTATGTCGGACCCGCTGGACACGACGCCCTGCAACCGTCCGTCGGCCAGTTCCACGAACGGCACCTTGGCGAGTTTCCGCGGTCGCGCGGGCGGTACCACCCGCGCCGTACTCGACCTCTCCCAGACCGGCAACGTACCTCTCCCATGCACGTCGAAGGGGATGTTCCCGCCGTTGCGGCGGAACGGGAACGAACTTATCCCCGCCCACTGACAACGGATCGGAACAGTCCCCCTGGCCGGGGAGCGCCGCGTACGGTCATCGCCTCCCGGAGGGGCTCAGAGGTGCGGGACCGAGTTCGCGCCGATGGCCCTGGCGTACCAGCGGGCGCTGGCCTTCGGGGTGCGCAACTGCGTGGCGTAGTCGACGTGGACGGCGCCGAAGCGCTTGTCGTAGCCGTAGGCCCACTCGAAGTTGTCGAGGAGCGACCAGAGGAAGTACCCGCGGACGTCGGCGCCGTCGGCGACGGCCTGGTGGACGGCGGCGAGGTGCCGGTGGAGGTAGTCGATCCGGTCGTGGTCACGGACCTGGCCGTCGGGCGTGGGGGCGTCGGGGAAGGCGGCGCCGTTCTCGGTGATCGCCAGGGGGAGGCCGGGGTGCGAGCGGGAGACGGCCATGAGGAGGTCGTACAGGCCGGTGGGGTCGATGGTCCAGCCCATGTCGGTGGTGTCGCCGGGCGGGGCGTGGAAGTTGACGTCCGCGGAGCCGGGCCACGGGGAGTGGGCGCTCTCGCCGTGGGCGTGGTGGGCGGCGGCCGCTCCCGGCGTGGGCGCGGAGACGACGGCCGGGGTGTAGTAGTTGATGCCGAGGAGGTCGATGGGGGCGCCGATGGCCGCCTCGTCCCCCGGCCTGATCAGGGCGTTCCAGTCGACGACGTGCTCGGTGTCGGCGAGGAGGTCGGCGGGGTAGCCGCCGGAGAGCATCGGGCCGGTGAAGATCCGGTTGCCGACGGCGTCGATGCGGCGGGCCGCGTCGAGGTCGGCGGGGTCGGCCGTGAGCGGGCGGACCTGGTGCAGGTTGAGGGAGACCGCGATCTGGGCGTGGGCGGGCAGGGTCGCGCGCAGGGCGGCGGTGGCGCGGCCGTGGGCGAGGTTGAGGTGGTGGGCGGCGCGCAGGGCGAGCGCGGGGTCGGTGCGGCCGGGGGCGTGGACGCCGGAGCCGTAGCCGAGGAAGGCCGAGCACCAGGGTTCGTTGAGGGTGGTCCACAGCGCGACCCGGTCGCCGAGGGCGTCGGCGGCCAGGGCGGCGTACTCGCCGAAGCGTTCGGCGGTCTCGCGTTCGGTCCAGCCGCCGCCGGAGCCGTCCGGGTGACCGGTCTCCAGCTCCTGGGGAAGGTCCCAGTGGTACAGGGTGGCGACGGGCTGGATGCCCGCGTCGAGGAGTTCGTCGACGAGCCGGCGGTAGAAGTCGAGTCCGGCGGGGTTGGCGGGGCCGCGGCCGCCGGGCTGGACGCGGGGCCAGGACAGGGAGAAGCGGTAGGCCTGGAGGCCGAGGTGGGACATCAGGGTGACGTCGGTGCGGTAGCGGTGGTAGTGGTCGCAGGCGATGTCACCGGTGTCGCCGTTCGCGACCTTGCCGGGGGTGTGGGAGAAAGTGTCCCAGATGGAGGGGGTGCGGCCGTCCTCGGCGACGGCGCCCTCGATCTGATAGGCGGCGGTGGCCGCGCCCCACAGGAAGCCGGGCGGGAAGTGCAGCCGGTCGACGGCGGCGGAGGCGGTGACGGTGACGGGGGTTGTGGGCATGACGGAGTACTCCTTCGGCGGAGGGTGTGGGACGAGGCGGGGGAGGAAGGCGGAGAGGGTCAGCCCTTGACGGCGCCCTGGGTGATGCCGCCGACGACGTGACGTCCGAAGAGGGCGAACACGAGCAGGAGCGGCAAGGTGCCCATGAGTGCTCCGGCGGTGATGACGGACCAGTCGGTGGACCAGCCGGTGCCGAGGCCGGCGAGGGCGACCTGGACGGTGGGGTTGGTGGAGCCGTTCATGACGATGATCGGCCAGAGGAAGTCGTTCCACGACTGGACGAAGGTCAGCATGCCCAGGACCGCCATCGCCGGTCGGGCGATGGGGAACACGACGTGCCAGATGACGCGCAGGGAGTTGGCGCCGTCGACGCGGGCGGCTTCCAGGAGTTCGGTGGGCAGCGCCTGGGAGAGGAACTGCCGCATGAAGAAGACGCCGAAGGCGGTGACGAGCACGGGCAGGATCAGCGCCCCGAGGTGATTGCCGAGGCCCAGGTTCTTGGTCAGGATGAACAGGGGGACGACGCTGAGCTGCGCGGGCACGGCGAGAGTGGAGAGCACCAGGCCGAGCAGGACCTTCATGCCGCGGAAGCGGAGTTTGGCGAAGGCGAAGCCGGCGAGGACGGAGAAGGTCACCGTGCTGACGGTGACGGCCCCGGCGACGAGCGTGGAGTTGAGCAGGGCGACGCCCATGCCGCGCCCGCCGGCGTTGTGCCACACGTAGGTGAGGTTCTTGAGCAGGTTGCCACCGGGCAGCATCGGCGGCGGGCTGGAGACGACCGCGTGGCTGTCGGTGGAGGCCGCGACCAGCGTCCAGTACAGGGGGAACAGCGACGCCAGGGCCGCGAGGCCCAGGACGATGTGGGCGAGCGGTCCGGCCCGGTGCTGGCCTCCGGCCCGGCCGGCGCGGGCGGACGGTCGTCCCGCCGTGCGCTGACGGCCGGCGGGGACGGGTGTGGTGGTGGTCATGTCGTACTCCGGGTCACTGGGAGGCGCGCAGGCGGCGGGTGATCAGCGCGTTGACGAGCCCGATGAGCAGCAGCAGGCCGAACATGGTCCAGGCGACCGCGCTGGCGCGCCCGAGCATGCTGGAGTGGAATCCCTGGTCGTACATGAGGATGCCGAGGGTCTCGTACTGGTGGTCGGTGCCGCCCTGGTGGCCGCTCTGGCCGCCGAACAGGTAGGGCTCGCCGAAGAGCTGGGTGGCGCCGATGGTCGAGACGATCACCGTGAACAGGATCGTGGGACGCAGCGCGGGGATCGTGACGTGCAGGAACTGCTGCCAGCGGTTGGCGCCGTCCAGGGCCGCGGCCTCGTACAGTTCGCGCGGCACGGCCTGCATGGCCGCGAGGAAGATCAGGGCGTTGTAGCCGGTCCAGCGCCAGGTGACGATCACGGAGATCGCGAACTGCGAGCTCCAGCGGCCGGCCTCCCAGTGCAGGGGTCCCGCGCCGAACAGTCCGAGGACCCAGTTGGCCATGCCGCCCTCGGGGCTGAAGATCAGGGCGAAGACGAGGGTGGCGGCGGCGACGGACGTCGCGTACGGGGCGAGGAGCGCCGTGCGGAGGAATCCGCGGGCGCGGAGCCGGTAGTTGAGCAGGTGGGCGAGGCCGAGGGCCATGAGGAGCTGGGGGACGGTGGACAGGACGCCCAGAGTGAAGGTGTTGAGCAGGGCGTTCCAGAAGTAGTGGCTGACCTGGCCGGTGAACAGGTCCTCGTAGTTCCGCAGGCCGACCCATTCGGCGCGGTCGACGTTGTAGAGGCTCACCCGGTGGAAGGAGAGCCAGCCGGTGTAGAGCAGCGGGAAGAGGCCGAAGGCGGCGAAGACGAGGAAGAAGGGCGCGACGAGGGCGTACGGCGTGCCCTTGGTGTCCCAGCGGTGCAGGCGGCTGCGCCAGGCCGACGGTCCGGTGGGTCGGGCGGGGGGCGGCTGGGTGTCCGGCCGCTCTTCGGAGCCGTTGCGGCTGGGTGCGGTCGTGGAGGCCACGGGCGGGTTCCTTCGGTGGTGACGGCGGTCGCGTCGGTACGGGGAAGGGGCGGCCGGCTCCCCGGTGACCGGCCGCCCCCTCCCCCGCGACGGCGGCCCGGGGAGGGGCGGGAAGGGTTGGACCGACCGGCAATTGAGGGGTGGGAGAAGGAGCGGGGCTGGGTGCGTGCAGCTGCAAGGCGGAGGATTGAGCCGACGCGATGGGGTCTCCCCAGCTCAAGCGACGCCGAGAGCTCGGGGAAGTCGGTGATTGACGACAACGCCGCAGATGCGCGTGCCCAGCCCCGCGACGCCGCCCCCCAATTGCCGGTCGGCCTTACTGGATGGTGCTGTCGATCTGGCGGACGGTGGCGTTCCAGGCCTCTTCGGGGGTCTTGCCGTTCTGCTCCATGAGCAGGACGCCGGTGCTGAAGGCGCCGGTCAGGTCGCCCGCGCGCGGGCCGGTCTCGGCGGGCTTGATGGCCTTGGCGGCGGTGGAGAAGATCAGGCCGGTGGCGGCGTCGGGGCCGATGTAGGCGTTCTTGTAGCCGACGACGCCGGGCAGGTCGTAGGCGGCCTGGTTGGCGGGGATGTTGCCGACCTTCTGGAAGACCTTCGCCTGCTGTTCGGGCGCGGTGAGCCAGGCCACGAGCTTCTTGGCCTCGTCGACGTGCTTGCCGGAGGCGGGCACGGCGAGGAAGGAGCCGCCCCAGTTGCCGGCGGCCGGGGGCTGGGCGATGTTCCACTTGCCCTTGTTGCCGGGGCCGGAGAACTGCTGGACGTTGGCCTGCTGCCAGGAGGGGCAGACGGTGGTGGCGAAGGTGGACTTGGAGAAGGCGGTCTGCCAGGGGGTGTCGAACATCTTCAGGCCCTGGCTGGTCTTGCCCTGGACGGCCTTGACGGCCAGGTCCCAGGCGGTCCTGACGCTCGCCGAGTCCTTGTAGGCGAGCTTGCCGTCCTTGTAGTACTGGACGGGGCTGCTGGAGACGACGGCGTTGAAGAGTCCGCTGGCGCTGTCCATGAAGGCGGTGCCCTGGGGGGCCTTGGCCTGGTACTGCTTGCCCACCTCGACGAACTTCGCCCAGTCACCCGCCCACAGCTTGCCGACCGACTCGGGGTCGGAGGGCAGGCCGGCGGCCTTGAACAGGTCCTGGCGGTAGCAGATCGCCATCGGGCCGACGTCGGTGCCCAGGCCGATGGTGCGGCCGTCGGCGGTGGTGGCCTGGTCCCACTTCCAGGGCAGGTAGTCCTTCTTGTCGACGCCGGGGGCGTCGGACAGGTCGACGAAGGCGTCGGCGAGGTCCTCGGAGGTGGCCAGGGATATCCGGGCGACTTCGAGGGCCTGGACGTCGTCGAGGCCGCCGCCGGAGAGCCGGGTCTGCAGGGCGGTCCAGTAGTTGCCCTCGACGGTCGTCGGGTTCTCCTTGATGGTGATCCCGGGGTTCTGCTTCATGTAGGCGTCGTACAGACCGGCTTCCTTGTAGCCGAAGGTCCCGAAGGTGCCGACGGTCAGGGTGATCTTCCCGTCGGCGGAGGCGGAGCCGTCGTCGGAGGACGAGCAGCCGGTGAGGGCGAGCGCGAGGGCCGCGACCGCGGAGACGAGTGCGGCGGAGCCGGTGCGGGCGCGCGGCAGGGACAAGCGGGACATGGCATCTCCTCGATGCGTCAACGGGGTGGAGGGGGTACGCCGGGCAGGGCCGCGCCTGTTGGGCGGTCGGCGTGGGGGTTTTCGAGGGCCGGGCGTTCAAGGCCGGGGCGTTCGAAGACCGGGGCTAGCAGGGCCAGGCCTTGAAGCCCCGGCGTTCGAGGACCAGGGCCTCCAAGAACCCGGCCTTCGAAGGTCGTGCCAAGAGCACGTCCTGAGGGCCGCTTCCCGGATTGGGAGCGCTCCCAAAACGGGGCGTCGAAACCCTGCCGTCCCCTTGACGGCCTGTCAAGAGTGAAGGCCGGGACGGCAGGGGCACCGCTCGCGGGCAGGCCCGCAGGCGTGCCTGTCAGGCGCTGGCGCGCGTGACCAGGCGGGTGGGGAGGATGAGGGGGGTGGGGTCCTGCCCGCCGATGAGCGCGACGAGCATGCGGGCCATCTCCCGCCCGAGAGCCTCTATGGGCTGATGAACCGTGGTCAGCGGCGGATCGGCTATCCGGGCGACGGCCAGGTCGTCGAAGCCGACCACGGCGACGTCACCGGGGACCGGCCGGCCCGCCTCGCGCAGCGTGCGCAGCGCCCCGGCCCCCATGTTGTCGTTGGCGGCGAACACCCCGTCCAGGCCGGGATGGTTCGCCAGCAACGCCGCCATGGCGGCGGCACCGGTGGACTCGGTGAAGTCCCCGACCTCCGGCGGGTACGGATCGAGGCCCGCCGCCAGCATGGCGTCCCGGTAGCCGCGGTACCGGGCCCGACCGACCTCGGTGTCCAGGCGCCCGGCGATCGTGGCCACCCGGGTCCGGCCTGCCGAGATCAGGTGCTCGGTCGCCTGGCGCGCTCCGCCGACGTTGTCGACGTCCACGTACCAGCGAGGGTCTAAACCGACCGGGCGGCCGCCGAACACGACGGGCATCTCCGCCTCTTCGGCCATGCGGGACAGCGGGTCGTCCTCGCGCAGCGCCATCAGCATCACACCGTCGGCGCCCTTGGACCGGAGGAGCTGCTCCACTCGCCTGCGGCCCCGGTCGGAGGCGGCCAGGCAGAGCATGAGGTGCAGATCGGCGTCCTCCAGGGCGGCCGAAGCCCCCACGATCACCTGCGCGAAGAACGGATCCGCGAAGATCGACGGATCCTCTCCCGAGACGACCAGGGCGGCAGCGCCGGTCTGACGGGTCGCCAGCGCACGAGCGGTCGGGTTGGGTACGTAGCCGAGCCGGTGGACGGCCCGTTCGACCGCCTCGCGTTTGGCCCGGCTGACGTGCGGGGCGTTGTTGAGCACACGAGAGGCGACCGATCGCGACACGCCCGCCAGCTCGGCCACCTCGTCGAGTGTCGACTGCCGGCGTGACACACCTTCCGTCATGAACTGCCCTCTTCTCTCGTGGCCAGACGGTTGCGCCCCGGGGGTCTCGTACACCCACCGGAAAACTGGGAGCGCTTCCAGTTCCAGGACTGTAAACCTTTCGGGCCGCCGTGTGAAGTGCGGGTTACGAGCCGGTACTTGACAGCCTGAGCGGGGCGTCACACGATACCGGCCACAACCTCAGGCATATCGAGTGCTTATTGGGACCGCTTCCAGTGGGAGCGCTTCCACGAGTCTCCGTAGGTCCAGGATGTGTTGTCCCCGCCGGAGAGCCACCGGGCACACGGGGACGTCGTACCACCGCACTTCCCCAGTGCGTCGCCCGCTCGGGACGAGAGCGTGCGGCGCGTCCGCCGTCAGGAAATCGAGGTACCGTCATGCGCCGCAGATTCCGTGCCCTCACCGCAGCCCTCCTCGCGCTGCCGCTGACGCTCACCGTCGCGCCGTCCGCACACGCGGCCGACCCGACCACCATGACCAGCGGGTTCTACGTGGACCCCAACTCCAGCGCCAAGCAGTGGGTCGCCGCCAACCCCGCCGACGGCCGGACGCCCGCGATCAACGCGTCCCTCGCCAACACCCCGATGGCCCGCTGGTTCGGCGCCTGGAGCGGCACCATCGGCACCGCCACGGGCGCCTACGTGGGGGCCGCGGACAACGCGGACAAGCTGCCCGTCCTCGTCGCCTACAACATCTACCTCCGCGACTCCTGCGGCGGGCACTCCGGAGGCGGCGCCACCTCGCCGTCCGCCTACGCGACCTGGATCGCGCAGTTCGCCGGCGGGATCGCCAACCGCCCGGCCGCGGTCATCCTCGAACCGGACTCCCTCGCGGACTACGGCTGCCTGAACCAGACCCAGATCCGCGAACGCCAGGGCATGATCAGCGGCGCCCTCGCCGAGTTCAACCGCCAGGCCCCCAACACCTGGGTCTACCTCGACGCGGGCAACCCCGGCTGGATCAGCGCGGCGGCGATGGCCCAGCGCCTCCACGAAGCCGGCCTCCGGCAGGCCCACGGCTTCTCCCTCAACATCTCCAACTACTTCACCACCGCCCAGAACACCGCCTACGGAAACTCCGTCAACAGCGAACTCAGCGCGCGCTACGGCTACACCAAGCCGTTCGTCGTCGACACCAGCCGCAACGGCAACGGCGCCAACGGGGAGTGGTGCAACGCGGCGGGCCGTCGCATCGGCACCCCGACCCGGCTGGGCGGCGGCGCCGAGATGCTCCTGTGGATCAAGGCCCCGGGCGAGTCCGACGGCAACTGCGGTGTCGGAGCGGGCTCCTCCGCCGGACAGTTCCTCCCCGAGGTCGCCTACAAGATGATCTACGGCTACTGACCCCCGACTCCTGTGGCCCGGTACAGCCCGCCCCGCGACCGGGCCACAGGGACCGTCCGCCCCTGACCTCTCCGCACCGACCCCCTCCGTCCTGACTCC
>JOBE01000026.1 GCA_000717735.1 Streptomyces griseoluteus
CCACCGAGATCTACACCTCTCTATTCGTCGGCAGCGTCAGATGTGTATAAGAGACAGCCCTGGCACCATGCCAGCCCGGCCTTCGACGAGGAGCCCACCCCTCGGAAGACCCCGGCCGAGCCGGAGACCCCGGCCACACCCGGCCCGCCCGCAGGTGAGGGCGGCCCCGCCCGCTCCGCGGCTCCGGCCACGGACCCGACCGAGGCGAAGCCCGGCACCTCAGCCGACGAGGGCGGCACCGCCACCTCCACGGCCGGGGCCGAGGGCCCCGCTGTCCCGGAGCCCGACCTCGGAACCGGGCCGGAGGCCCCGGAGCCCGAGCCCGCCGGGCCGCAGGCCCGGGAGCCCGCGCCCGCGCCCGAGCCCGCGCCCGCGCCCGAGCCCGAGCCCGCGCCCGCGCCCGAGCCCGAGCCCGAGCCCGAGCCCGCGCCCGCGCCCGAGCCCGAGACCGGCGACCCTGCCGATCGGCGCCGCGGAATCGACCCGACCGCCCCGCAGGGCGACCGCACCGACCCCACCACCCCCGCCGGAGGCGATCCCGCGTGAACGACGTACTCGACGTCGCCCTCCGGCTGCTCGTCGTCTTCGCCGTCTTCCTCGTGCTGCCCCTCGTCATCGGACAGACCGAGCACAAGGTCATGGCCCACATGCAGGGACGTCTCGGCCCCATGTACGCCGGTGGCTTCCACGGCTGGGCCCAGCTCGTCGCCGACGGCGTGAAGTTCGCGCAGAAGGAGGACGTCGTCCCCAAGGACGCCGACCGCCGGGTCTTCCAGCTCGCGCCGGCCGTCGCCCTCCTCCCGTACCTCCTCGTCCTCGTCGCGATCCCCATCGGGCCGAGCGAGGGGGCCGTCGGTCAGGTCGTCGACGCGGGCATCTTCTTCGTCCTCGCCGTGATGGGCGTCGGCGTGCTCGGCAGCCTGATGGCCGGCTGGGCGTCCGCGAACAAGTTCTCGCTGCTCGGCGGCCTCCGTACCGCCGCCCAGCTCCTCGCGTACGAGCTCCCGATGCTGCTCGCCGCCGCCTCCGTGGCGATGGCGGCAGGCACCGTCTCCCTCCCCGGCATCCTGAACGCCTTCGAGTGGTGGTGGCTGCCCTGGCAGATCGTCGGCGCCCTCGTCTTCTTCGTGGCGGGGCTCGCGGAGCTCCAGCGGCCCCCGTTCGACATGCCGGTCGCCGACTCGGAGATCATCTTCGGTGCGTACACCGAGTACACCGGTCTCCGTTTCGCCCTGTTCCTGCTCGCCGAGTACGCCGGCATCGTCGTGCTGTGCGGTCTCACCACCGTCCTCTTCCTCGGCGGCTGGCACGGCCCCTTCGGCGCTGACGGTCTCGGCTGGGTCTGGACCCTCCTCAAGACCGCCGTCCTCGCGTTCGTCGTCATCTGGCTGCGGGTGAGCTACCCGCGGCTCCGTGAGGACCAGCTCCAGAAGCTGGCCTGGACGACGCTCGTCCCGCTCGCCCTCGCGCAGATCGCGCTCACCGGCATCGTGAAGGTGGCGATCCAGTAATGGCCATCCCTGGCTCCGGCCTCGCCAAGGGCCTCGCCGTCACTCTCCGCACGATGACGAAGAAGACCGTCACCGCGCAGTACCCGGACGTCCAGCCCGAGCTGCCGCCCCGCACCCGCGGGGTCATCGGGCTGTTCGAGGAGAACTGCACGGTCTGCATGCTGTGCGCCCGCGAGTGCCCCGACTGGTGCATCTACATCGACTCCCACAAGGAGACCGTGCCGGCCGCCGCCCCCGGCGGCCGCGAGCGCAGCCGGAACGTCCTCGACCGCTTCGCCATCGACTTCTCGCTCTGCATGTACTGCGGTATCTGCATCGAGGTGTGCCCGTTCGACGCGCTGTTCTGGTCGCCCGAGTTCGAGTACGCGGAGACCGACATCCACGAGCTGACCCACGAGCGCGACAAGCTCCGCGAGTGGATGTGGACGGTCCCCGAGCCGCCCGCGCTCGACCCGCACGCGGAGGAACCGAAGGAGATCGCGGCGGCCCGCAAGGCAGCCGACAAGGCGGCCGAGAAGGCAGCGGCCGCCGCCCAGGCCGAAGCGGAAGCCCAGGCCCAGGCCCAGGAGGAGCAGCAGTGATCCTGGCAGCACAAGCCGCCGCGGAGGCCCACGGCTTCCTCTCGCCGACCGGCGTCGAGATCGCCTTCCTCCTCGTCGGCCTCGTCACCCTCGGCGCCGCCCTCGTCACGGTCACCACCCGCCAGCTCGTGCACGCCGCGCTCTGGCTGGTCGTGGCGCTCGGCGGCCTCGCCGTCGAGTACCTGCTCCTGACGGCCGAGTTCATCGCCTGGGTCCAGGTCCTGATCTACGTCGGTTCGGTCGTCGTCCTGCTCCTCTTCGGTCTCATGCTCACCAAGGCCCCCATCGGCCGCTCCCCGGATGCCGACTCCGGCAACAGGCCGGCGGCCGTCGCGGTCGCCGTGGCCGCCGCGGCGGCCCTCGTCTGGGTCGTCGTCGACGCGTTCCGCACGACCTGGATCGACCTGGACGGAGCCGTCCAGGGCTCCACGAAGGTGACCGGCGAGTTCCTCTTCCGGCACTGGGTGCTGCCCTTCGAGGCGCTGTCCGTCCTCCTCCTGGCCGCCCTGGTCGGGGCCATCGTGCTCTCCCGGAAGAAGAAGGAGGGGGAGCGCTGATGCATCTCGTCTACCCGGCCGTCCTCGCCGCCCTCCTCTTCGCCATCGGCGTGTACGGCGTCCTCGCCCGCCGCAACGCGATCCTGGTCCTGATGTCCGTCGAGCTGATGCTCAACGCCGTCAACCTCAACCTGGTCGCCTTCGACGTCTGGCTCCGCGACACCCTCCACGCCGGCCAGGCCCTCACCCTCTTCACCATCGCCGTCGCCGCCGCCGAGATCGGCATCGGCCTCGCGATCGTCCTGATGGTCCACCGCAACAAGGGCACCGCGGACGTCGACCGACTCCGCGACACGGCGGAGGACCCGCACGACAGCTCCGACGAGACATCCACCGACGGGACGTCCGACGGGACGCCCACCGGCGAGAAGGCCGAGGCCACCGCGTGACCACCACGACCCTCGCCGTCCTCGTCCCCCTCCTGCCCTTCCTCGGCTCCGCCGCCGGACTCCTGCTCGGCCGCACCGCGCCCGGCTTCGTCCGGCCGCTCGCCGTGCTGCCGACGCTCGCCGCCGCCGTCCTGGCCGTCCTCGTCGCGGTCCGGCAGGGCGGTGACGAGACGATCAACGCGGCCACCCAGCTCACCCCCACCGGCTCGGTCCCCATCGACCTGGCCCTGTACATCGACGGCTTCGCCGCCCTCGTCGCCGTCCTGGTCGGCGTCGTCGCCACCTGTGTGCAGATCTACTCGACCGGCTACCTGCGCGACGACCCGCGCTACTCCTCGTACGCCGCGCTCGTCTCCCTCTTCACCTCCGCGATGCTGCTCGTCGTCTACTCCGGCGACCTGATGGTGCTCCTGGTCGGCTGGGAGATCATGGGCATCTGCTCGTACTTCCTCGTCGGCCACTACTGGGAGACCCCCGAGGCACGCGCCGCCTCCCTGAAGGCCTTCCTGGTCACCAAGCTCGGTGACGTCCCCTTCCTCATCGGCCTGTTCGCGCTGGCCGCCGACGCGGGCACCTTCCGGATCACGGGCGTCCTCGGCGCCGTCGCGAACGGCGGCCTCGACCACCCCACCCTGATCGCCCTGCTGCTGCTCGCCGGTGTGGCGGGCAAGTCGGCGCAGTTCCCGCTGCACACCTGGCTCCCGGACGCCATGGCCGGTCCCACCCCCGTCTCCGCGCTCATCCACGCGGCGACGATGGTCGCCGCCGGCATCTACTTCACGGCCCGGCTGCTGCCCGTCTTCGCCGCCTCCGCCGCCGCGATGACGGTGCTCGCCGTGATGGCCGCGATCACGATGGTCGGCTCGGCGCTCGCCGCGCTCGCCCAGGACGACATCAAACGGGTCCTCGCCTACTCGACGATCGGCCAGCTCGGCTACATGGCCGGTGCCCTCGCCGTCGGCGACCGGGGCGCCGCCGTCTTCCACCTCCTGTCGCACGCCGCCTTCAAGGCGCTGCTGTTCCTCGCCGCCGGCGCGGTCATCCACGCCGCCGGCACGAACTCGCTGACCGCCATGTCCCGCATGAGCGGCCTCGCGAAGCGCATCCCGGACGCGTACTGGACGATGACCGTCGCCCTGCTCGCGCTCGCCGCGATCCCGCCCTTCGCCGGCTTCTTCTCCAAGGAGGCCGTCCTGGTGGCCGCCGAGCACACCGCGCTCGGGGACCAAGCCGGCCAGGCAGCCCCCGCAGGGGCCGGCTGGACCGTCCTCGTCGCCGGCCTGCTGACCGCCCTCCTCACCGCGGCGTACGCGCTCCGCCTGTGGCTGCGCACCTTCCGCGGCCGGGGCGCCGAGGCCCCCGACCACGGTCGCCAGCCGATCGCCATGACCAGCGTCCTGTGGGTCCTCGCGGTCCCGTCCCTCGGCTTCGGGCTCACCGCCACGTACGTCGACGACTGGTTCGACGGGCACGCCCTCACCCCGACCGTCACCACGGCCGTCCTGGGCACGGGCCTCGCCGTCGCCGGAGCCGCCGTCACCTACGCGATCTGGCGCACCCTCACGGCCCGCACCCCGGTCGCGGCCCCCGCGCCCCCCTTGCCGCACGTCGCCCACCCCGACGCCGACGCCGGACAGGTCGAGGCCGAGGCGCTGCACCTGCCGCACCCCGCCGAGGACCCGGCCGACCCCGGCCGCGCCCTCCTCGGCCCCCTGCACGGCCCCGCCGCCGACGGCTTCCACCTGGACGCCGTCTACCGGACCGCCTTCGTCCGCCCCGTCCTCGCCGGCGCCTCCCTGGTCCGCTTCCTGGACCGCGAGGTCGTCGACACGTACGTCCGTGCCGCGGGCGATTCGGCCAAGGGCCTCGGCTGGCTCGTCCGCCGCGCCCAGACCGGCAACGTCCAGACCTATCTGAGCGCCCTGCTCGCCGGCTCCGTCGTCCTGGCGATCGCCGCAGTCGCCCTCGCCAACGCCGTCGCCGGAGCGTGAGCCGTGATCGATATCAGCGAATCCGTGATGCAGTTCCTTCTGGCGTTGATCGTCGTCGGCCCGCTCCTCGGGGCCGCCGCCGCTCTCCTCCCGGCCCCGCCCGGGCTGAAGGGGAAGTCGCCGGACCAGGCCGTGCTCCGCCACGGCGTCACCGTCACCGGCGTGATCCTGCTCGCCGCGATCGTCCTGGCACTCGGCTTCGACCACGCCCAGCCGTCGAGGATGCAGGCCACCACGGACATCAGCTGGATCCACGCGCTCGACGTGCGCATCCACCTCGGCGTCGACGGCATTTCCCTCCCCCTCCTGGTCCTGACCGCGCTGCTGAGCTTCCTCTGCGCGCTGTACAGCTACTTCAAGCAGCAACATCAGCGGCTGACGCCGCGGGCTTCCGGCCCTTCCCCCAAGGGCTTCGTCGCGCTTCTCCTGGTCCTGGAGTCCGGCACCCTCGCCACCTTCGCCGTCCTCGACCTCGTGCTGTTCTTCCTGGCCTTCGAGATGGTCCTCATCCCGATGTACTTCCTCATCGCCCGCTGGGGCGGCGAGGGCAGGCAGGCCGCCGCCTGGAAGTTCATCCTCTACACGCTGCTCGGCTCCGTCGTCATGCTGCTCGGCCTGCTCCTCATCGGCGTGAAGGCGGGCACGTTCGACATGGTGGCACTGGCCACTGACAACGGCCGTGGACTGACCACGTCCGTGCAGGTCATCGCCGTTCTCGCGATCGGCATCGGGCTCGCGGTGAAGACCCCGATGTGGCCGCTGCACAGCTGGCTCCCGGACGCCCACACCGCCGCCCCCACCGTCGGCTCGGTCCTCCTCGCCGGCGTCCTGCTCAAGATGGGCACGTACGGGTTCGTCCGGATCTTGCTCCCGATCACGCCCGACGGGATGCGGACCTTCGCCCCGTACCTCGCCGCCTTCGCCGTCGCCGGGATCATCTACGGATCGCTCGCCTGCCTGGCGCTCGCCAGGCCCGGCAACAAGGGCGACCTCAAGCGCCTCATCGCGTACTCCTCCGTCGGCCACATGGGCTTCGTCCTCCTCGGCATCGCCACCATGACCCCCACCGGAGTCAACGGCGCCCTGTTCGCCAACGTCGCCCACGGCCTCGTCACCGGCCTGCTCTTCTTCCTGGTCGGCGCGATCAAGGACCGGTACGGCACCGCCGACCTCGACACCCTCGCGGGCGCCACCGGCGCCGCCCTCTACGGCCGCGCCCCGCGCCTCGGCGCCCTCCTGGCCTTCGCCGCCGTCGCCTCCCTCGGCCTGCCCGGCCTGGCCGGCTTCTGGGGCGAGATGCTGGCCCTGTTCGGCGCCTTCGAGCCCGCCGAGGGCCTCAGCCGCCCCGCCTTCCTCACCTTCACGGCGATCGGGGCCTTCGGCACCCTCCTCACCGCCGCCTACCTGCTCCTCGTCGTCCGCCGCGTCTGCATGGGCGGCCCCAGGCCCGCCGGGGAGACGCCGATCGCCGACGTCCAGGGGTACGAGTTCGCCGCCTGGACCCCGCTCGTCGCCCTCACCGTCCTCGCCGGACTCTGGCCCGCGGTCCTCCTCGGCCTCACCGACCCGGCCGTCCAGAAGCTCCTCGCCGGAGGCAACCAATGACCCCAGTGGCCAGCGAGTCGCTCGTCCAGTCCGTCGACTGGCTCACGATCGCGCCCCCCACCCTCACGGCCGTGGTCGCCCTCGTCGTGCTCGTCGCCGACCTCTTCGTCCCCGAGGGGCGCAAGCGGCTCCTCGGCTGGACCGCGATCGGCGGCCTCACCGCAGCCCTCGCCCTCCTCGTACCGCTGCGGGCCGGCGACCGCTCCACCTTCTGCCTGACCGCCGACACCCAGGTCACGGCGTGCAGCTACACCGCCGACCACTTCACCCTCGTCATCCAGCTGCTCGTCCTCGGCGGCGCGCTCCTGACGGCCCTGCTCTCGCTCACCGAGACCCGCGAGAAGCTCCCCGCCGGAGAGTTCTGGTTCCTGCTGCTCTCCTCCGCGGCCGGCGCCGCCCTGCTGCCCGCCTCCCGCGACCTCGCGACCCTCGTCGTCGCCCTCGAAGTGGCCTCGCTGCCCGCCTTCGCCCTCGTCGGCCTCAAGCGCGGCGACCGCATGTCCGGCGAGGCGGCGCTCAAGTTCTTCCTCTCCTCGGTGACGGCGACCGCCGTCACCCTGCTGGGCGTCAGCTTCGTGTACGCGGCCACCGGCACCCTCCACCTCACGGAGATCGCCCAGCGCCTCGACGACGTGCCCGGGCAGCTCCAGACGCTCGCCGAGGCGGGCGTGGCCCTCACCCTCGTCGGCTTCGCCTTCAAGACGGCCGCCGTCCCCTTCCACTTCTGGGTGCCCGACACGTACGTCGGCGCCCCGCTGCCCGTCGCCGCCTACCTCTCGGTGGTCGGCAAGGCCGTCGGCTTCACCGGACTCATCCTGGTGACGGTCGTCGCCTTCCCCTCGTACGCCGACGTGTGGGGCCCGGCGCTCGCCGTCCTCGCCGCGCTCACGATGACCGCGGGCAACGTCGCCGCCCTCCGCCAGCTCTCCACGCGCGCGTGGAGCGCGGTCCGGCTGCTCGCCTGGTCCTCCGTCGCCCAGGCCGGCTACCTCCTGGTGCCGATCGCCGCCGCCGCGTACTCCAGCGACGACCAGATCGGCGCCACCGTCGCGTACGCCCTGATGTACGCCGTCGTGAACCTCGGCGCGTTCGCGGTCGTCGCGCTCGTCGCCCGCAGCCACCCCCGGAACCGGATCGAGGACTACCGAGGCCTGTACGCGGCGAGCCCCGCCGCCGCTTTTGCGCTCGCCTTCTTCCTCCTGAATCTGGCTGGTTTGCCCCCGGGTATCATCGGCCTCTTCGCCAAGGTGACCGTCTTCTCGTCGGCCGTCGACGCGGGCCTCGGCTGGCTGGCCGTGATCATGGGCATCAACGTCGTGATCGCGCTGTACTACTACCTGCGCTGGACGGCTCTGCTGTTCCGGACGCCGGAAGGGGCGGCCGAGAAGGTCCGCCACCGGACCCCGGTGCCGATCACCCTGGCGATCGTGCTGACCGCAGCCGCAGGAGTCGTGCTTTCGGGCTACCCGCAGTTCGCCCTCCGCTTCGCCACGGACAGCCTTTTCTGACCCCCCCCCACAGAGCAACACCGAGGAGCAACACCCCGTGCTGAACGGATTCAAGGACTTCATCCTCCGCGGGAACGTCATCTCGATGGCCATCGGACTGGCCGTCGGATCGGCGTTCACGGCAGTCGTCACAGGCTTCAGCAAGGCCTTCATCACCCCGCTCATCGGACTCGCCACCGGCTCCGTCGGTGACTTCAGCGAGGCCAGCTTCACGGTCAAGGGCGCCGTCTTCCCGTACGGCCTGGCCATCGCGGCCATCATCGCCTTCGTCATCACGGCCGCCGTCCTGTACTTCCTGATCGTCGTCCCCATGACCAAGATCCAGGACAGGTTCGCCAGGGAAGAGGCCGCCGACCCCAAGTCGGAGAAGCGCGACTGCCCCCGCTGCTTCACCGAGATCCCGGCCGTCGCCACCCGCTGCGCCCACTGCACCAGCGAGGTCGAGCCCACCGCCGCCACCCTGGAGAAGATCCCGGCGGCCCGCTGATCACCCGAACGGCCCACAGTGCCCCCGGTGCGGCCGGGGGAACCCGAACCTCCCGCCTGGCGTTGACCAGTACGGAAGGGTCCACTGGACGCGTGGACGAAGTGGATGACCACGAAGCAAAGGGTTCCCCTGCCGCACCACTTGGAGGGCGTACCGTGCACCGCCGGCACAACGGGCTGAGGACCGCCGTACTCCTCGGAGGGCTCTCGGCCCTCATCATCGTCATCGGCAGCTTCTTCGGACGCACCGGGCTGATCGTCGCGCTGGTCGTGGCGCTCGGCACCAACGCGTACGCGTACTGGAACAGCGACAAGCTGGCGCTCCGGGCCATGCGGGCCCGTCCCGTCAGCGAGTTCGAGGCGCCCGCGCTCTACAGGATGGTGCGGGAGCTCTCCACCCAGGCGCGCCAGCCCATGCCCCGGCTCTACATCTCGCCCACGCAGGCGCCCAACGCCTTCGCCACCGGCCGCAACCCGCGCAACGCCGCCGTCTGCTGCACCGAGGGCATCCTCGCGATCCTCGACGAGCGCGAGCTGCGCGGGGTCCTCGGCCACGAACTCAGCCACGTCTACAACCGGGACATCCTCATCTCCTCGGTCGCCGGAGCGCTCGCCTCCGTGATCATGTTCCTGGTCAACTTCGCCTGGCTGATCCCGGTCGGCCGCTCGAACGACGACGACGGCCCGGGCATCCTCGGCTATCTGCTGATCCTCATCCTCGGCCCGATCGCCGCCTCGATCATCCAGCTCGCCATCTCCCGCTCCCGCGAGTACGAGGCCGACGCCTCCGGCGCCCAGCTCACCGGCGACCCGCTCGCCCTGGCCGGCGCCCTGCGGAAGCTGGAGGCGGGGACCAAGCAGCTGCCGCTGCCCGCGGAGCCCCGGATCGAGACGGCCAGCCACATGATGATCGCGAACCCGTTCGGCCCCGGCCGGGGCGTGTCCAAGATGTTCTCCACCCATCCACCGATGGCCGAGCGGATCGCCCGGCTCGAGAAGATGGCAGGTCACCGCCCGTGAAGACGATCCTCAACGTCATTTGGCTGATCCTGTGCGGATTCTGGATGTTCCTGGGCTACATGCTCGCGGGCGTCCTGCTCTGCATCACGATCATCGGCATCCCCTTCGGCCTCGCCGCGTTCCGCATCGGGATCTACGCCCTGTGGCCCTTCGGGCACACGGTCGTCGACCGCAGGGACGCGGGCGCCCCCTCCGTCATCGGCAACGTGCTGTGGCTGATCCTCGCCGGCTGGTGGCTCGCCCTCGGCCACATCACCACCGGGATCGTCCTCTGCGTCACGATCATCGGCATCCCGCTCGGCATCGCGAACTTCAAGCTGATCCCGGTGTCGCTGCTCCCGCTCGGCAAGGAGATCGTCCCCACGGACCAGGCGTACGGGTACGCGACGGCCCGCTAGGGGGTGTCTTGGGCGGACAGGCCCTAAGGCGCGGTCCGGTCCCGGCCGCGGCCGATCGCCCACGCCACCACACCGGCGGCGATGACGCCCGAACCGGCCAGTACGGAGCCGAGCGGCAGCGCGAACGCGAGCGCCCCGCATCCGGCGAGCCCGAGCGCGGCGAGCGGGCGCCGGGCCGGTCCCAGGGTCCACGCCGAGGCGTTCGCGATCCCGTAGTAGACGAGCACCCCGAAGGACGAGAAGCCGATCGCGTCCCGCACGTCCGTGGTGGCCGCCACCACGGCCACCACCGCACCCACCGCGAGTTCCGCCCGGTGCGGCACCTGGAACCGCGGGTGGACGGCCGCGAGCGCGGTCGGCAGGTGGCCGTCGCGCGCCATCGCCAGGGTCGTACGGGACACCCCGAGGATCAGCGACAGCAGTGAGCCGAGCGCGGCGACCGCCGCCCCGACCGCGACCACCGGCACCAGCCGGCCGGCGCCCGCCGCACGGGCCGCGTCGGTCAGCGGGGCGGGGGAGTCGGCGAGGGCCGCCGGGCCGAGGACGGTGAGCACGCTCACCGCGACGAGCGCGTAGACGGCGAGCGCGATCCCGAGCGCGATCGGCACCGCGCGGGGGATCGTCCGGGCCGGGTCACGGACCTCCTCGCCGAGCGTGGCGATCCGCGCGTACCCCGCGAATGCGAAGAAGAGCAAACCCGCGGCCTGCAGCGCACCGCCCGCCGTGAGCTCCCCGCCGGGGGCGAGCGGCGACGTCTCACCGGCCCCGAAGGACACCACGACAACGGCCGCGAGGACGGCGAGGACGAGCGCCACGATCACCCGGGTGAGCAGCGCCGACTTCTGAACCCCCCCGTAGTTGACGGCCGTCAGGGCCACCACGGCGGCCACCGCCACCGCGTGCGCCTGTCCCGGCCACACGTACGCCCCGACGGTCAGGGCCATCGCCGCGCAGGAGGCCGTCTTGCCGACCACGAAGGCCCAGCCGGCCAGGTAGCCCCAGAACGACCCGAGGCATTCGCGACCGTACACATAGGTGCCGCCCGAACTGGGGTAGCGGGCCGCGAGCCTGGCCGACGCAATGGCGTTGCAGTACGCGACGACTGCGGCGATCCCGAGCGCCACGAGCAGCCCGGTCCCGGATCCGGCCGCCTCCGCGGCGGGGCCGAGCGCGACGAAGATCCCGGCACCGACCATGGCCCCGAGCCCGATCACGACCGCGTCGAAGACGCCGAGCGTGCGGCGCAGTTCCGATGTCATGACCCGCACATTAGAGGCTGGGACCGGTCTCCCTGAGCGTGATGTTGAGCCGTCCCCTCAGGCCGAGCGCCGGCTCAGCCGTCCCCGGGTACACCTTGGGAACACCGTGGTGAACCCACCGCGAAGGCCCGCCGAACACGAACAGGTCCCCGGAGGCCAGCTCGACGTCCTGGTACGGCCGTCCGCGGCCCTCCTCGTTCCCGAACCGGAAGACGCACCGGTCCCCGAGGCTCAGCGACACCACCGGCGCCCCCGACCGCTCCTCCCGGTCCTGGTGCATGCCCATCCGCGCCCCCGGCTCGTAGAAGTTCACGAGGGCGGTGTCGGGGGCGAAACCGCCGTGGTCCCCGTACGCCTCGACGAGCGCCTCCCGGCCGAGCGCGACCAGCCATCCGGGCAGCGGGAAGCCGACCGTGTCGAGATAGCGGTACGGCACCCACTGCCGGCCCAGACACAGCGTCCGCACCGACATGACACCCCCGCCGGGCAGCACCGTCCGCCGGTACGGCACGGGCCCGCGCCCCCACTCCCTGCAGGCGTCCACCAGCGCCCGCTGCCGCGCGAACGGCAGCCACCCGGGCACGTGCACGGCCCCTGGGGCGATGGCGGCCCGCTCGCGGGGGAAGAGCCCCTCGGTCACCCCAGGGCCCCCTCCAGGCCCAGGAGCCGCTCCTTGCGCTCCAGCCCGGCGGCGTACCCCCGCAGGCTCCCGTCGGCCCCGATCACCCGGTGGCAGGGCCGCACCACGAGCAGCGGATTGCGCCCGATCGCGGTCCCCACGGCCCGTACGCCGGCACCGGCGGAACCGACCCGCCGGGCGATCTCCCCGTACGAGACGGTCGTGCCGTACGGGATCTCCTCGAGCGCCTGCCAGACCCGCCGCTGGAAGTCGGTCCCGGCGTCCGTCGCGAGCGGCAGGTCGAACCAGTTCCTGCGCCCGGCGAAGTACTCACTCAGCTGCCCGGCGACGTCCGCGAAGGCCTCGGGCGCGAGCGTCCACCCGTCCTCGACCCCGACGGCGCCCTTCTGCCCCGGCAGGGACAGCGAGCGCAACGCGACACGGCCCCCTCCGGCGAGCTGCCCGACAAGCAGCATCTCGCCCAGGGGGCCGTCGACGTACGCGTACACGGTCATGACTGGGTCCTCTCCCCGCACGGTCTTCCACGACTCAGTGTGCGGGGCCCGCCGAGCCTCGGGCTGGCGGTATTCGGACACGGCCCTCGACCGGGCGGACGGATCAGCGGTAGTTCACGAACTGGATCGCGAAGTCGAAGTCCTTGCCCTTGAGCAGCGCCTGAACGGCCTGCAGGTCGTCCCGGCTCTTCGAGCTGACCCGCAGCTCGTCGCCCTGCACCTGCGCCTTGACGCCCTTGGGACCCTCGTCCCGGATGGCCTTCGCGACCTTCTTGGCGTTCTCCTGCGAGATGCCCTCGGTGACGGAGGCGAAGAGCTTGTACTCCTTGCCGGACAGCTGCGGCTCACCCTCGACGTCCAGCGACTTCAGCGAGATCCCGCGCTTGATCAGCTTGGTCTGGAAGATGTCGAGGATCGCCATGACGCGCTCCTCGCCGTTCGCCTGCATCAGGATCTTCTCGCCCGACCAGGCGATCGAGGCGTTGGTTCCCTTGAAGTCGTAGCGCTGGGAGATCTCCTTCACGGCCTGGTTGAGGGCGTTGTCGACCTCCTGCCGCTCGACCTTGGACACGATGTCGAAACTGGAGTCGGCCATGACTCGTGGCTCCTTGCTCGGATGCTTGGGGTACAGCCCAAAGCCTAGGGGGTGCGCCACGGCCCGAACCGCTGATCAATCCGGTGGCGAAGCACCCCGGGGGATCAGGTATTGTTTACGTCGTTGCCACGGAACACCGCCGAAAAGCGGCTCCACGGCAGCGATCTCATGGCGATGTGCCCGAGTGGCCAATGGGAGCGGACTGTAAATCCGTCGGCTTAGCCTACCCAGGTTCGAATCCTGGCGTCGCCACGTGAAGAAGGTCCCCGGTGCTTGCACCGGGGACCTTCGCTCGTTTCTGGAGGGCGTACGGCCCGGGTCAGTTTCCGGCCACGTCCTTCACCGCGACCGACAGCGGGGTCGAGCCCGCGATCAGTTCCAGGGTGAGGCCGGCGGTCGCCGGGGTGTCGAGGAGTTCGACCAGGGTCGCCGCCACGTCGTCGCGGGAGATCGGGCCCCGGCCCGTGTGGGCTTCGAGACGGACCAGGCCCTTGCCCGCGTCGTCCGTCAGGATGCCGGGCCGCAGGATCGTCCAGTCCAGGGCCGTACGGGAGCGGACGTCGTCGTCGGCGGCGCCCTTGGCGCGGAGATAGGCGTCGAAGACGTCGCCGCCCTGGTGCGAGGCGTCCGCGCCCATCGAGGAGACCACCACGTACCGCCGCACGCGCGCGCGTTCCGCCGCGTCGGCGAAGAGCACCGCCGCCGCCCGGTCCACCGCGTCCTTCCGTTCCGCGCCGCTGCCCGGTCCCGCGCCCGCCGCGAAGACGGCCGCGTCGGCGCCCTGGAGGACGGCGGCGACCATCTCGACCGACGCGGTCTCCAGGTCGAGGACGACGGGCTCGGCGCCCGCGTGCCGCAGGTCGTCGGCCTGTTCCGGTCTGCGGATGATCCCCGCGACCTCGTGCCCGCCCGCCGAGAGCAGCCTCTCCAGGCGAAGGGCGATCTGTCCGTGTCCCCCAGCGATGACGATGCGCATACTCACGACCGTACGACGGGACCGGCCGGCGGGCTTCCCGGCTCCGGCGGTCGCTCCGGGCGCGCCTGGCGCGGAAGGTCGAGCGCCGCCGCCGAGTCGCAGTACTCCCGCACCGCGCTGGTCCTGGCCACCACCCGCCCCCGGTGCACCACGATCCGGCTGTACGCGAGGGACAGCACGCCCGACAGGCGCTCGCCGCGGACCGCGAGCAGCTCCGCGGGGAACCCGGCCTCCACCCGCACCTCCGGCAGCCCCATCGCGGCCCGCGCCTCGGCGCTCACCGCGGCGTACGCCTCCTCGGGCGGGAGCCCGCCGAGCGAGGCGAGCAGGTAGGCCGCCTCCAGCGGGTCGCCGCGCCCCACCGGGTTGGACACGTCCCGCAGGGCCCCGCTGCCCGCCGCGACCCGCACCCCGGCCGCCCGCAGCAGCCGCACCGGTGCCGCGCCGCGCCGCTCCGTGCCCCCGCAGCCGCCCTGTGGCAGGCACACCACGGTCACGCCGGCCGCCGCCAGCTGGTCCGCGGCTCGCCGGGCCGCGTCGGCGGGGAGCCGGCCGAGACCCGCGCACGGGCCGATCGCCACCCCGGGCCGCAGTCCGCCGGCCATCGCCGCGAGCCGGGCGAGCCGGGCCGGGTCGTCCCCGTCGGTGTGCAGGTCGACCGGAACGCCGTGCTCGGCCGCGACCTCGAGGACCGCCTCCACGTAACCGGCCGGGTCGGGGTCGAGGTCGGGGCAGCCGCCGACCACCCCTGCGCCCATCTTCACCGCGTCCCGCAGCATCGCGAGGCCGTCGGCGCCCGCGACGCCGGTGAGCAGCCGGGGGACTGCCACGGTGGTGAGGTCGGCGAGGCCGCGCAGCGAGCGCCGGGCCTGGAGTACCGCTTCGAGCGGCCCGAGCCCCTGTACGTCGCCGATCCGCACGTGGGCGCGGAGCGCGGTCGCGCCGTGGCCGAGCTGGAGCAGGGCGGCCTCGGTGGCCCGGCGCTGGACGTCCTCGGGGGCGTACGAGACGGGCCCGGGGGAGTCGGCGGAGAGCGCGGTGTCGGCGTGGGCATGGGGTTCGGCGGCGGCGGGCAGCAGCAGATAGCCGGTGAGGTCCACGCGCGAGCCCACGGCGGTGAGGCTGCCGGCGGTGCCGACGGCCTCGATCCGGCCGCCGACGAGCCGTACGTCGACGGTCCGCCCGTCGGTGAGCCGTGCGTGGGAGAGCAGGAGCGAGGCCGAGTCGGCGGTGGTGGCGGCCCCGTCCTCGGGTGGCTGGGGCTGCTTGCTGTCGGCGGACATCGGGCTCCTCAAGGCTCCTCAAGATCAAGATCACGCAGCGTGGGGCCGAGCCTAGGGGCGCCCGCACCGAGCTTCGAGGAGGAGCGCAATAGTCGTACCGATGAGTCCACGAGTGGCGTACGTGACGCCTGGTGGGGGCACGCGCGCGGGTCCGCGGAAACGGATTTGGGTGATGGGCAGGAGACCGTGTAATGTCTTCCTCGCTCGCCCCAATAGCTCAGTCGGTAGAGCGTCTCCATGGTAAGGAGAAGGTCTACGGTTCGATTCCGTATTGGGGCTCTGGTGAGAAGGAACCCACCTTCGGGTGGGATCCGGATCATCAAAGCGGTGTAGCTCAGTCGGTAGAGCAAGCGGCTCATAATCGCTGTGTCACCGGTTCAAGTCCGGTCACCGCTACACACGGTAGCCGATTGTGGGGTCGGTCCTTCGATCGGCTACTCTTTTATGCGTTCATCCGTCCCATCCGTCCAAGGAGCACTCACGTGGCTGCCACCGACGTCCGCCCGAAGATCACGCTGGCCTGCGTGGAGTGCAAGGAGCGGAACTACATCACCAAGAAGAACCGGCGTAACAACCCGGACCGTCTTGAGATGAAGAAGCACTGCCCTCGCTGCAACTCGCACACTGCGCACCGCGAGACGCGTTAATCAGGCTCGTACACGAGGCCGTCCCCACCAGGGGGCGGCCTCGTGTCGTTTGTCGGCGACGACAAAGGCACCAGGCAACCAATCCAGGAGGTATCGAGTCCATGGCGCTCGACCAGTCCTTCGTGGGCCGGACCTATCCGCCCACCCCGGCCTACGAGGTCGGCCGGGAGAAGATCCGCGAGTTCGCCGAGGCGATCGGGGACGCCAATCCCGCGTACACCGACACCGAGGCGGCCAAGGCGCTCGGACACCCGGACGTGATCGCCCCGCCCACCTTTGTGTTCGCCATCACGTTCAAGGCGGCCGGCGCGGTCATCGAGGACCCGCAGCTGGGTCTCGACTACAGCCGCGTCGTCCACGGCGACCAGAAGTTCGCCTACACCCGGCCCGTACGCGCCGGGGACCGGCTCTCGGTCACCTCCACCATCGAGGCGGTCAAGTCCCTCGCGGGCAACGACATCGTGGACATTCGCGGCGAGGTCCACGACGCCTCCGGCGAGCACGTCGTCACCGCCTGGACCAAGCTCGTCTCCCGCGCACCCGAGGGGGCCTGACCATGGCCGCGAAGATCAGCTACGACGAGGTCGAGGTCGGCACCGAGCTGCCGGCGCAGACCTTCCCCGTGACCCGCGCCACGCTCGTCCAGTACGCCGGCGCCTCCGGGGACTTCAACCCCATCCACTGGAACGAGAAGTTCGCGGTGGAGGTCGGCCTCCCCGACGTCATCGCCCACGGCATGTTCACCATGGCCGAGGCGATCCGCGTCGTGACCGACTGGACCGGCGACCCCGCCGCCGTCGTCGAGTACGGCGTCCGCTTCACCAAGCCCGTCGTCGTCCCCAACGACGGCAAGGGCGCGGCCGTGGAGGTCAGCGCCAAGGTCGCCGCGAAGCTGGACGACCGGCGGGTGCGGGTGGACGTCACCGCGATGAGCGCCGGGCAGAAGGTGCTCGGCATGTCGCGTGCCGTGGTCGAGCTCGCCTGACGGTACGAGCGTCACGGGCCCGTCGCGGAAGCGGCGGGCCCGTACCCTTGTGCCCGTGCAGCCACTCCACGACGCCCTCCTCGCGCCCCTCACCACCTTCCGGCTCGGCGGTCCCGCCACCCGGCTCGTGACCGCCACCACCGACGACGAGGTCGTCGCGGCGGTACGCGAGGCCGACGCCACGGGGACGCCACTCCTCGTCATCGGCGGCGGCTCCAACCTGGTCATCGGGGACAAGGGCTTCGACGGCACCGCGCTGCGCATCGCCACCACCGGCTTCACCCTCGACGGGACCCGGCTGGAACTCGCCGCGGGCGAGGTCTGGACGGACGCCGTCGCCCGGACCGTCGAGGCCGGGCTCGCCGGCATCGAGTGCCTGGCCGGCATCCCCGGCTCGGCCGGTGCGACCCCGATCCAGAACGTCGGCGCCTACGGGCAGGACGTCTCCGCCACCGTGACCGAGGTCGTCGCCTACGACCGGCGTGCCGAGGAGACGGTCACCCTCACCAACGCCGAGTGCGCCTTCTCGTACCGGCACAGCCTCTTCAAGGACCAGCCCGAGCGGTACGTCGTGCTGCGGGTCCGCTTCGAGCTGGAGGACGCGGACGGTCTGTCCGCGCCGATCAAGTACCCGGAGACCGCCCGCGCCCTCGGCGTCGAGGCGGGGGACCGGGTGCCGCTCGCGACGGCCCGCGAGACCGTCCTGAGGCTGCGCGCCGGCAAGGGCATGGTCCTGGACCCCGAGGACCACGACACCTGGTCCGCCGGTTCCTTCTTCACCAACCCGATCCTCACGGCGGGGGAGTACGAGGCGTTCCTCGCACGCGCGGCCGAGCGGCTCGGCGCGGACGTCACCCCGCCGGCCTTCCCCGCGGGAGAGGACGGCGCGGTGAAGACGTCCGCCGCCTGGCTGATCGACAGGGCCGGGTTCACCAAGGGGTACGGATCCGGGCCCGCCAGGATCTCCACCAAGCACACGCTCGCCCTCACCAACCGCGGCGGGGCGACCACCGAGGACCTGCTCGCCCTCGCCCGCGAGGTCGTCGCCGGGGTCCGGGACGCCTTCGGGATCACCCTGGTCAACGAGCCGGTGACCGTGGGCGTCGAGCTCTAGAGCCGCCGCCCTGAAGTCGCCCCGCAGCCGCCCCTAGTACGCCACGCCCACGCCCTGCTTGACCGTGGCCGGGTCGTCGATCATCGCCAGCATCGCGTGGGCCACGTCCGCGCGGGCGAGTGAGCGGCCACGGGGCGGGGTGCCGCCGACGACCGTGCGGTAGCGGCCGGTGGCCGGCTTGTCCGTCAGCTTGGGCGGGCGTACGGAGGTCCAGTCGGCCGTGCTGGTGGCGAGGTCGGACTCCATGACCCGCAGATCGGCGTAGACGTCCTTCAGGACCGCGTTGACGATCGCGAGGACGGCCTTGTCGAGGACGGCCTGCCCGGCCGGGGCCGGGCCGAGCGGGGCCGCGCTGACCACCAGGAGCCGGCGTACCTTCTCGGCCTCCATGGCCGTCAGCACCGAGCGGGTCAGCCGGGCGGCCACGCCCGCGTCCGCCCGGCTCCGGGCGCCGAGGCCCGAGAGCACCGCGTCCCGGCCCTTGACCGCGCCGCGCAGGGCCTCCGGATCGGACAGGTCGGTCCGGAGGACGGTGAGCCGCTCGCCGCTCGCCGTGAGCCGTGCCGGGTCCCGGACCACCGCCGTCACCTGGTGGCCCGATGCCAGGGCCTGGCGGACGATCTCCTGGCCGATGCCGCCGGTCGCACCGAAGACTGTGAGCTTCATGTCGCACCCTCCTGGGGTGGGTAAGTGTTCACTCACCCCCAGGGTGAGTGGATACTCACTCACACGTCAAGCGTGGCTGGAGGATGCATGGAACAGAGGCCGACCCGTGTACGGATCGTCGACGCGGCCCGCGACCTGATGCGGACGGCAGGGCTCGCCCGCACCACGACCAAGGAGATCGCCAAGGCCGCCGGCTGCTCGGAAGCCGCCCTCTACAAGTACTTCGACAGCAAGGAGGAGCTCTTCCTCACCGTCCTCAGCGAGCGGCTGCCCCAGCTCGGCGGACTCCTCGGCACCCTGGCCGCCGACCCCGGCGGCCGCACCGTCGAGGAGAACCTCACCGAGGTCGCCCGCCAGGCGGCGCGCTTCTACGAGCAGACCTTCGCCGTCCTCGCCTCCCTCTACGCGGAACCGCAGCTCAAGCAGCGCCACGACGAGGCCATGCGCACCTACGGCAGCGGCCCCCACAAACCCATCGAAGGCCTCGCCGCCTATCTGCGCGCCGAACAGCGGCACGGCCGCATCGCCGCCGGCGCCGACCCGATGGCCGCCGCCTCCCTGCTCCTCGGCGCCTGCGCCCAGCGCGCCTTCGCCTGGGAGGCCACCCCGGACCGCAGACCTCCGGACTCCCTCGACGACTTCGCGAGCGCCGTCGCCCGCACCCTGCTGCGAGGGCTCAGCTAGCGATCCAGTCGTCGATCCCCGCCAGCAGCTTCGCGCGGACGCCCTCCGGGGCCGCCGAGCCCCGCACCGACTGCCGGGCCAGCTCCGCCAGCTCCGCGTCCGTGAACCCGTGGTGCCGGCGGGCGATCTCGTACTGAGCCGCGAGCCGCGAACCGAAGAGCAGCGGGTCGTCCGCGCCGAGCGCCATCGGCACCCCCGCGTCGAAGAGGGTCCGCAGCGGTACGTCCTCGTGCCGCTCGTACACCCCGAGCGCCACGTTGGACGCCGGGCACACCTCGCAGGTCACCCCCCGCTCCGCGAGCTTCCGCAGCAGCCGGGGGTCCTCCGCCGCCCGCACCCCGTGACCGACGCGCGAGGCCCTCAGGTCGTCCAGGCAGTCCCGTACGGACGAGGGGCCGGTCAGCTCGCCGCCGTGCGGGGCCGCCAGGAGACCGCCCTCGCGCGCGATGGCGAAGGCCCGGTCGAAGTCCCGCGCCAGGCCCCGGCGCTCGTCGTTGGAGAGCCCGAAGCCAACCACGCCCCGGTCCGCGAACCGCACCGCGAGCCGGGCGAGCGTACGGGCGTCGAGGGGGTGCTTCATGCGGTTCGCCGCGACGAGCACCCGCATCCCGAGACCGGTCTCCCGTGAGGCCGCGTCGACCGCGTCGAGGATGACCTCCAAGGCCGGGATGAGCCCGCCGAGATGCGGCGCGTACGAGGTGGGGTCGACCTGGATCTCCAGCCACCCCGAGCCGTCCCTGACGTCCTCCTCTGCCGCCTCGCGCACGAGCCGCTGGATGTCCTCCGGTGTGCGCAGACAGGACCGGGCGATGTCGTAGAGCCGCTGGAAGCGGAACCAGCCGCGCTCGTCGGTCGCCCGCAGCTTGGGAGGCGTACCGCTGCTCAGCGCCTCGGGAAGATGCACGCCGTACTTGTCGGCCAGCTCGATGAGCGTCGTGGGCCGCATCGAACCGGTGAAGTGCAGGTGCAGATGGGCCTTGGGCAGCAGGGTGATGTCGCGGGAATCGTACGGGGGGTTCGGGGGGTGTCCCCCTGAAGAGGCCAGCATTGGCCGATCCTGCCGCACCCGAATGGACCAGGACACCCCCTTTCCCCGATCGGGACCTCGCTAGAACGCAAAAACGAGCCCCCGGTTCCGAAGAACCGGGGGCCCGGACCACACCTCGACGTTTAGGGGACGTCAGACGGTCGCCTCGGCGAGCAGCTTCTGGATCCGGGACACGCCCTCCACCAGGTCCTCGTCACCCAGCGCGTACGAGAGGCGCAGGTAGCCCGGCGTGCCGAAGGCCTCACCAGGGACCACCGCCACCTCGGCCTCGTCCAGGATCAGCGCGGCCAGCTCGACGGAGGTCTGCGGGCGCTTGCCGCGGATCTCCTTGCCGAGCAGCGCCTTCACCGACGGGTACACGTAGAACGCGCCCTCCGGGGTCGGGCAGAGCACGCCCTCGATCTCGTTGAGCATCCGCACGATCGTCTGGCGGCGCCGGTCGAAGGCGCGCCCCATCTCCGCGACCGCGTCCAGGTTGCCGGAGACGGCGGCGAGCGCGGCCACCTGCGCCACGTTGCTCACGTTGGACGTGGCGTGCGACTGCAGGTTGGTCGCGGCCTTCACCACGTCCTTCGGGCCGATGATCCAGCCCACCCTCCAGCCGGTCATCGCGTACGTCTTGGCGACACCGTTGACGACGATGCACTTGTCGCGCAGCTCCGGCATGACCGCCGGCAGGGACACCGCGGAGGCGCCGCCGTAGACCAGGTGCTCGTAGATCTCGTCCGTGAGGACCCACAGGCCGTGCTCGACGGCCCAGCGGCCGATCGCCTCGGTCTCGGCCTCGCTGTAGACGGCGCCGGTCGGGTTCGACGGGGAGACGAAGAGGACGACCTTGGTCTTCTCCGTACGGGCCGCCTCCAGCTGCTCCACCGAGACCCGGTAGCCCGTGGTCTCGTCGGCCACGACCTCCACCGGGACACCGCCCGCGAGGCGGATCGACTCGGGGTACGTCGTCCAGTAGGGCGCCGGGACGATGACCTCGTCGCCCGGGTCCAGGATCGTGGCGAAGGCCTCGTAGATCGCCTGCTTGCCGCCGTTGGTCACCAGGATCTGCGAGGAGTCGACCTCGTAGCCGGAGTCACGGAGCGTCTTGGCGGCGATGGCGGCCTTCAGCTCCGGCAGACCACCGGCCGGCGTGTAGCGGTGGAACTTCGGGTTCTTGCAGGCCTCGACGGCCGCTTCGACGATGTAGTCCGGCGTAGGGAAGTCGGGCTCACCCGCGCCGAAACCGATCACCGGGCGCCCGGCGGCCTTGAGAGCCTTGGCCTTGGCGTCGACGGCGAGGGTGGCGGACTCGGAGATCGCACCGATGCGGGCGGAGACCCGACGCTCGGTGGGAGGGGTAGCAGCGCTCATGCGGCCCATCGTCCCAGACCGCTTCAAGCCCCGGCACACAGGTTTCACGGACCGGACAGGAACGGTCATTCCTGGTCGTACGCGCGTCCGGCGGCGGGACGGTCACGGTTCTGTCGCCGTTTCTGTTCGACGTAGGGGCCCCTGACCACGTATGCTCACTGCTCGTTGGCCCGCACCGACCACATCTCACGATGCGGTAGGTTGGGGACACCAACAAAGGGTCGTAGCTCAATTGGTAGAGCACCGGTCTCCAAAACCGGCGGTTGGGGGTTCAAGTCCCTCCGGCCCTGCTACACACACCGCCAGGTGTTGTGCGCATGTACGTACTTCATTGCACCGCCGTGCGGCTCCACCCGGGCGCGGCACGGCCGACCCGGAATCAGGTGAGAGATCGTGACGGACGCCGTAGGCTCCATCGACATGCCTGATGCCGATGACGATGCCGCAGAGTCGAAGAAGAAGGCTCGCAAGGGCGGCAAGCGCGGAAAGAAGGGCCCTCTGGGCCGTCTCGCGCTCTTCTACCGTCAGATCGTCGCGGAGCTCCGCAAGGTCGTCTGGCCCACGCGCAGCCAGCTGTCGACGTACACCACTGTGGTGATCATCTTCGTCGTCATCATGATCGGCCTTGTCACCGTGATTGACTATGGCTTCCAGGAAGCAGTCAAGTACGTCTTCGGCTGACTTTTTGTTCCACCCCATCTGTATCGCAGGAAGAAGCAGCCACCGTGTCTGACGCGAACCTGAACGACGCCTTCGAGTCCGAGTCCGTCGAGGACGAGCTGGACATCGTCGAGGCCGCCGACGAGGACCAGGCCGACGCTGCTGACGACGTTGCCGGCGAGGCCGCCGAGGAAGCCGCTCTCCACGTCGAGTCCGACGAGGACGACGACGAGGACGAGGACGCCGAGCCCGTCGAGGGTGCTGCGGCCGCCGAGGGCGACGACGACGAGGCCGCCGACGACGTCGAGGACGAGGACGCCGAGGAAGAGACCGAGGAAGAGACCGAGGAGGAGGCCGAGCCGGCCGCCCCGGTCGACCCGGTCGCCGCGCTCCGCGAGGAGCTGCGCCTCCTGCCCGGCGAGTGGTACGTCATCCACACCTACGCGGGCTACGAGAAGCGCGTGAAGGCCAACCTGGAGCAGCGCGCCGTCTCGCTCAACGTCGAGGACTTCATCTACCAGGCCGAGGTCCCCGAGGAAGAGATCGTCCAGATCAAGGGCGGCGAGCGGAAGAACGTCAAGCAGAACAAGCTTCCCGGGTACGTTCTCGTCCGCATGGACCTGACGAACGAGTCCTGGGGCGTCGTCCGCAACACCCCCGGCGTCACCGGCTTCGTGGGCAACGCCTACGACCCGTACCCGCTGACCCTGGACGAGATCGTCAAGATGCTCGCCCCGGAGGCCGAGGAGAAGGCCGCCCGCGAGGCCGCCGAGGCCGAGGGCAAGCCGGCTCCGGCCCGCAAGCTGGAGGTCCAGGTCCTCGACTTCGAGGTCGGCGACTCGGTGACGGTCACGGACGGTCCCTTCGCGACCCTCCAGGCGACGATCAACGAGATCAACCCGGACTCGAAGAAGGTCAAGGGTCTCGTCGAGATCTTCGGTCGCGAGACCCCGGTCGAGCTCAGCTTCGATCAGATCCAGAAGAACTGATCCCACCCTCTTCCGACCAGGTCAGAGTGGCTGTCACAGCCGCTCTGACCTGCTCGGTTTTTAGCCGCGCGTGTATACCCGTTATCGTTGTGCGGTATGCCTCCATCCGGATGACCGGATGGCGGGCTGAACACTCTCACTAGGACCCGGAGAGAGCAATGCCTCCCAAGAAGAAGAAGGTCACGGGGCTTATCAAGCTCCAGATCAACGCCGGTGCGGCGAACCCGGCCCCGCCGGTCGGCCCCGCGCTCGGTCAGCACGGCGTCAACATCATGGAGTTCTGCAAGGCCTACAACGCCGCGACCGAGTCGCAGCGTGGCATGGTCGTGCCGGTGGAGATCACGGTCTACGAGGACCGCACCTTCACCTTCATCACCAAGACTCCGCCGGCCGCCAAGCTGATCCTCAAGGCCGCGGGTGTGGACAAGGGCTCCGGCGAGCCGCACAAGACCAAGGTCGCCAAGCTCACGGCCGCCCAGGTCCGCGAGATCGCCACGGTCAAGCTCCCCGACCTGAACGCCAACGACCTGGACGCCGCGTCCAAGATCATCGCTGGCACCGCCCGTTCGATGGGCATCACGGTCGAGGGCTGAGCAGCCCCCGTTCGACCTTTTCAGTGGTAGGGCCAGCGCCGGCCCGCACCACGACTCCACACCTGAACCACCAGGAGAAGAAGTGAAGCGCAGCAAGGCTCTCCGCGGCGCGGACGCCAAGATCGACCGGGAGCGGAACTACGCCCCCCTCGAGGCCGTCCGTCTCGCCAAGGACACCGCCACCACGAAGTTCGACGGCACCGTCGAGGTCGCCTTCCGCCTGGGTGTCGACCCGCGCAAGGCCGACCAGATGGTCCGTGGCACCGTGAACCTTCCGCACGGCACCGGTAAGACCGCCCGGGTCCTGGTCTTCGCGACCGGTGACCGTGCCGAGGCCGCGATCGCCGCCGGCGCCGACATCGTCGGCTCGGACGAGCTCATCGACGAGATCTCCAAGGGCAACCGCCTGAACGAGTTCGACGCCGTGGTGGCCACCCCGGACCTCATGGGCAAGGTCGGCCGCCTCGGCCGCGTCCTCGGCCCGCGTGGTCTCATGCCGAACCCCAAGGTCGGCACCGTCACCCCCGATGTCGCGAAGGCTGTCAACGACATCAAGGGCGGCAAGATCGAGTTCCGCGTCGACAAGCACTCGAACCTGCACTTCATCATCGGCAAGGTCTCCTTCGACGAGACCAAGCTGGTGGAGAACTACGCCGCGGCTCTGGACGAGATCCTCCGTCTGAAGCCGTCCGCCGCCAAGGGCCGCTACATCAAGAAGGCGACCCTGACGACGACGATGGGCCCCGGCATCCCGCTGGACTCCAACCGCACCCGCAACCTCCTCGTCGAGGAGGACCCGGCCTCGGTCTGAACCCCATCGGTTCGCTGAAGTGGTCCACAGGCCCCCGCCTCTCTCCGGAGAGGCGGGGGCCTGTTCTTTGTTACGGTTCAAGGAACCGTAAAGACCTTGATCAAGGGGTGGGGAACTCTCATGAGCAAGTCCGTAGGGAAGCGCGCGGGCATCGCCGTCACGGTGGTCGCCCTCGCCGTGGGCGTCGCGGGCTGTCAGGACGGCACGGGCAAGGCGTCCGGCGCACCGGCGTCCGAGGCACCGAAGACGCAGAGCCTGGGCGACGTCACGAAGGTCATCCAGGCGGCTTACGAGAAGACCTCGGCGGCCAAGGCCGCCAAGGTCAAGATGACGATGAGCATGACCGGCACCGGAGCGGACTCGGGCAGCGTCGAGATGACCGGCGTCCAGGGCTGGGACCCCGCGGTGATGGACATCACCGTGAAGGGCTCCATGCTGAGCGCGGGCGGCACCGGCGGCCCCGAGCAGATGCGCATGGTCATGCTCGACAACGTCATGTACATGGACATGGGTGCCAAGCAGGCCGCCGAGATGGACGGCAAGCGCTGGATGAAGCTGGACCTGAAGGCCGCGGCGGACGTCTCCGGGGACAAGTCGCTCCAGAAGCAGATGACCGGCGGCCTGGACAACATGAACCAGGACCCGGCCCAGCAGCTCGCCCTGCTCCTCGACTCCCCGACCCTCAAGCACGTCGGCGCCGAGAAGATCAACGGCATGGAGACGCAGCACTACAAGGGCACGCTGACCTTCGAGCAGATGCTCGAGGCCAACCAGGCCTCCAAGGCGTTCTCCAAGGAGGAGCACGACGCCCTCGTCGCCAGCATGAAGAAGGCCGGCCTCAAGGGCTACGACACCGAGGTCTGGGTCAACGCGGACGGCTACCCGGCGCGCATGGACATCGGCATGACCATGGCCGAGGGCTCGATGCAGATCCGGGCCGACTACAGCGACTACGGCACCCAGGCCGCCGTCCAGGCCCCGCCGGCCAAGGACACCCTGGACCTCTTCGAGATGCTGAAGGGCGCGGGCCAGGCCTGATTTGCCCGAAGCCGATCCGGTCGCGTACTCTTCCACAGAAGCCAAAGACCGCTGGTCGTTACTGCACCTCAGGGTGCGGTGGCCGAAGGATTCGCTGAGACGCGAACGACCCGCGCAGGTGATTGTGGAAGAGTTCCCGGATCCTCGTGATGCGGTTGAGCTAAGCCCCGAGCGCCTGCGCCCGGGGCGTTTTGTTTTGTCAGCCCCTTCTGAGCGGTCCTCATCACCCGGAAGGAGGCCGACGCTCTATGGCAAGGCCCGACAAGGCTGCCGCGGTAGCCGAGCTTGAGGACAAGTTCCGCAGCTCGAACGCCGTCGTGCTGACCTCGTACACGGGGCTCACCGTGGCGCAGCTCAAGACGCTGCGTCGTTCGCTCGGTGAGAACGCCCAGTACGCCGTGGTGAAGAACACGCTGACCAAGATTGCGGCCAACCAGGCCGGGATCGCCGCGCTGGACGACCAGCTTGCTGGTTCGACCGCGGTCGCCTTCGTCACCGGTGACCCGGTGGAGTCGGCGAAGGCTCTGCGTGACTTCGCCAAGGAGAACCCGAACCTCGTCATCAAGGGCGGTGTCCTTGATGGCAAGGCACTCTCCGCCGACGAGTTCAAGAAGCTCGCGGACCTCGAGTCCCGCGAGGTTCTGCTCAGCAAGCTGGCCGGCGCGTTCAAGGGCAAGCAGTCCCAGACTGCTTCGCTCCTGCAGGCGCTGCCGTCGAAGTTCGTCCGCACCGCGGAGGCGCTTCGCGTCAAGCTCGCCGAGCAGGGCGGTGCCGAGTAACTCGGCTCGCGCATTGACCGCCTCCCTTCAGGGAGACGGTCGCAGCGGGCCGAAAGTACGCCCGCCTCTACATACATCCGGCACCTGCCGAATTAGTGGAAGGATCGCCCATCATGGCGAAGCTCTCTCAGGACGACCTCCTCGCCCAGTTCGAGGAGATGACCCTCATCGAGCTCTCCGAGTTCGTTAAGGCGTTCGAGGACAAGTTCGACGTCACCGCCGCCGCGGCCGTCGCCGTCGCCGGCCCGGGCGCCCCGGCCGCCGGTGCCGAGGCCGTCGAGGAGCAGGACGAGTTCGACGTCATCCTCGAGGGTGCCGGCGACAAGAAGATCCAGGTCATCAAGGTCGTGCGTGAGCTCACCTCCCTGGGCCTCAAGGAGGCCAAGGACCTCGTCGACGGCACCCCGAAGCCGGTCCTCGAGAAGGTCGCGAAGGAGGCCGCCGAGAAGGCTGCCGAGTCCCTCAAGGCCGCCGGCGCCTCCGTCACGGTCAAGTAAGACCGTTTCGAGTCGCTTGTGACTCCTGCCCCCGTGTAACGCGGAGGCATCGAAAGGCGATCACCCTTCTGGGTGGTCGCCTTTCGGCGTTCCCCGGGAAGGGCGTGGCGGGGGCCTCGAGGGCCGCCGGGAGCGGAGTATGGTGATCTTCGCCGTGCGCCCCGCAGGCCGGGGGGCCTTGACGAACCGCACGCAGCGCGCAATTCTCAGGACGCGTCGTCACAACGATCCGTTTCCGAGGCATGGATCGACGGCTGAACGGGCAGTATCGAGGTGCGCCGCACGGCGCGAGGTACCGCGGAGTTGAGAGCAACGAGGGTCGCGAATTACTCGCCCTGGACATCAGTGAGCCAAGTGGCTACACTGACCCTTTGCGCTGCCTGTTAGCTGCCTCCTGTCCGTCACCAGAGGCATACCTTCGCATCCGCTTCGTGGACCGACCCCGTCTGACCTGGCCTTTCAGCCATTTCAGGACATGTCTGCCGTGAAGCTTTGCTGAGGGACCGGTACGCGCGTAGTGAGTCCGAGCCCTCGGAAGGACCCCCTCTTGGCCGCCTCGCGCAACGCCTCGACCAATACGAACAACGGCGCAAGCACCGCCCCGCTGCGCATCTCCTTTGCAAAGATCAAGGAGCCCCTCGAGGTTCCGAACCTCCTCGCGCTGCAGACTGAGAGCTTTGACTGGCTGCTCGGTAACGCCGCCTGGAAGGCTCGCGTCGAGGCTGCCCTTGAGTCGGGACAGGACGTCCCCAGGAAGTCCGGCCTGGAGGAGATCTTCGAGGAGATCTCCCCGATCGAGGACTTCTCCGGGTCGATGTCGCTGACCTTCCGCGACCACCGCTTCGAGCCGCCGAAGAACTCGATCGACGAGTGCAAGGACCGTGACTTCACGTACGGCGCCCCGCTCTTCGTCACCGCCGAGTTCACCAACAACGAGACCGGCGAGATCAAGTCCCAGACGGTCTTCATGGGCGACTTCCCGCTCATGACCAACAAGGGCACCTTCGTCATCAACGGCACCGAGCGTGTCGTGGTGTCGCAGCTGGTCCGTTCGCCGGGTGTCTACTTCGACTCCTCCATCGACAAGACGTCCGACAAGGACATCTTCTCCGCCAAGATCATCCCCTCCCGGGGTGCCTGGCTGGAGATGGAGATCGACAAGCGCGACCTGGTCGGTGTCCGCATCGACCGCAAGCGCAAGCAGTCCGTCACCGTCCTCCTCAAGGCTCTCGGCTGGACCACCGAGCAGATCCTCCAGGAGTTCGGCGAGTACGAGTCCATGCGCGCCACCCTGGAGAAGGACCACACCCAGGGCCAGGACGACGCGCTGCTCGACATCTACCGCAAGCTGCGTCCGGGCGAGCCGCCGACCCGTGAGGCCGCTCAGACGCTGCTCGAGAACCTCTACTTCAACCCGAAGCGCTACGACCTCGCCAAGGTCGGCCGCTACAAGGTGAACAAGAAGCTCGGCGCGGACGAGCCGCTGGACGCCGGCGTGCTCACCACCGACGACGTCATCGCCACGATCAAGTACCTGGTCAAGCTCCACGCGGGCGAGACCGAGACGATCGGCGAGAACGGCAACGAGATCGTCGTCGAGACCGACGACATCGACCACTTCGGCAACCGTCGTCTGCGCAACGTCGGCGAGCTCATCCAGAACCAGGTCCGCACGGGTCTGGCTCGTATGGAGCGCGTCGTGCGTGAGCGCATGACCACCCAGGACGTCGAGGCGATCACGCCGCAGACCCTGATCAACATCCGGCCGGTCGTCGCCTCCATCAAGGAGTTCTTCGGCACCAGCCAGCTGTCGCAGTTCATGGACCAGAACAACCCGCTGTCGGGTCTGACGCACAAGCGTCGTCTCTCGGCGCTGGGCCCTGGTGGTCTGTCCCGTGAGCGGGCCGGCTTCGAGGTCCGAGACGTGCACCCGTCCCACTACGGACGCATGTGCCCGATCGAGACCCCCGAAGGCCCGAACATCGGTCTGATCGGTTCGCTCGCCTCGTACGGCCGCGTCAACGCGTTCGGCTTCATCGAGACGCCGTACCGCAAGGTCATCGACGGTCAGGTCACCGACGAGGTCGACTACGTCACCGCCGACGAGGAGGACCGCTTCGTCATCGCGCAGGCCAACGCCGCGCTCAACGACGACATGCGGCTCACCGAGAACCGCGTCCTGGTGCGCAAGCGTGGCGGCGAGGTCGACTACGTCCTGCCGTCCGAGGTCGACTACATGGACGTCTCGCCGCGCCAGATGGTGTCGGTCGCGACGGCCATGATCCCGTTCCTCGAGCACGACGACGCCAACCGTGCCCTCATGGGCGCGAACATGATGCGTCAGGCGGTGCCGCTGATTAAGTCGGAGGCCCCGCTCGTCGGCACCGGCATGGAGTACCGCTGTGCCACCGACGCCGGCGACGTGCTCAAGGCCGAGAAGGACGGTGTCGTCCAGGAACTGTCGGCCGACTACGTCACGGTCGCCAACGACGACGGCACGTACATCACGTACCGCCTGCACAAGTTCTCCCGCTCCAACCAGGGCACCTCTGTGAACCAGAAGGTCGTCGTGGACGAGGGCGACCGCGTCATCGAGGGCCAGGTCCTCGCCGACGGTCCCGCCACCGAAGACGGCGAGATGGCGCTCGGCAAGAACCTGCTCGTGGCGTTCATGCCGTGGGAGGGTCACAACTACGAGGACGCGATCATCCTGTCGCAGCGCCTCGTGCAGGACGACGTCCTCTCCTCGATCCACATCGAGGAGCACGAGGTCGACGCCCGTGACACCAAGCTGGGCCCGGAGGAGATCACCCGGGACATCCCGAACGTCTCCGAGGAGGTCCTCGCGGACCTCGACGAGCGCGGCATCATCCGCATCGGTGCCGAGGTCGTCGCCGGCGACATCCTCGTCGGCAAGGTCACGCCCAAGGGCGAGACCGAGCTGACGCCGGAGGAGCGCCTGCTCCGCGCGATCTTCGGTGAGAAGGCCCGTGAGGTCCGTGACACCTCGCTGAAGGTGCCGCACGGCGAGATCGGCAAGATCATCGGCGTCCGCGTCTTCGACCGCGAGGAGGGCGACGAGCTTCCCCCGGGCGTGAACCAGCTGGTCCGCGTCTACGTCGCCCAGAAGCGCAAGATCACCGACGGTGACAAGCTCGCCGGCCGCCACGGCAACAAGGGTGTCATCTCCAAGATCCTTCCGATCGAGGACATGCCCTTCCTCGAGGACGGCACCCCGGTCGACATCATCCTCAACCCGCTGGGTGTCCCGTCCCGAATGAACCCGGGACAGGTCCTGGAGATCCACCTCGGCTGGCTCGCCAGCCGCGGCTGGGACGTCTCCGGCCTCGCGGACGAGTGGGCGCAGCGCCTCCAGGCGATCGGCGCCGACCAGGTCGCCCCGGGCACCAACGTCGCCACCCCCGTCTTCGACGGTGCGCGTGAGGACGAGCTCGCGGGTCTGCTGAACCACACCATCCCGAACCGGGACGGCGAGCGCATGGTGCTCCCGACCGGTAAGGCGAGGCTGTTCGACGGCCGCTCCGGCGAGCCGTTCCCCGACCCGGTCTCGGTCGGTTACATGTACATCCTCAAGCTCCACCACCTGGTCGACGACAAGCTCCACGCTCGTTCGACCGGTCCGTACTCGATGATCACCCAGCAGCCGCTGGGTGGTAAGGCCCAGTTCGGTGGCCAGCGCTTCGGTGAGATGGAGGTGTGGGCGCTGGAGGCGTACGGCGCCGCTTACGCCCTCCAGGAGCTGCTGACGATCAAGTCCGACGACGTGACCGGCCGCGTGAAGGTCTACGAGGCCATCGTCAAGGGCGAGAACATCCCTGAGCCCGGCATCCCCGAGTCCTTCAAGGTGCTCATCAAGGAGATGCAGTCCCTGTGCCTCAACGTGGAGGTGCTGTCCTCGGACGGCATGTCCATCGAGATGCGCGACACCGACGAGGACGTCTTCCGCGCAGCGGAGGAGCTCGGCATCGACCTGTCCCGGCGCGAGCCGAGCAGCGTCGAAGAGGTCTGACGGGAGTTCGGTCGGGGACTCGGCGTAACGCCGCCGAGTCCCCGGCCGGCCCCAGGACCCCCGTATCAGACCCCAAGCCTTACAACCCTGAGAGGGATTGACGCATAGTGCTCGACGTCAACTTCTTCGACGAGCTCCGGATCGGTCTGGCCACCGCTGACGACATCCGTCAGTGGAGCCACGGCGAGGTCAAGAAGCCGGAGACCATCAACTACCGCACGCTCAAGCCCGAGAAGGACGGACTCTTCTGCGAGAAGATCTTCGGTCCGACCCGGGACTGGGAGTGCTACTGCGGCAAGTACAAGCGTGTCCGCTTCAAGGGCATCATCTGTGAGCGGTGTGGCGTCGAGGTCACCCGCGCGAAGGTGCGCCGTGAGCGGATGGGCCACATCGAGCTCGCCGCTCCCGTCACCCACATCTGGTACTTCAAGGGCGTTCCGTCGCGTCTTGGCTACCTGCTCGACCTCGCCCCGAAGGACCTCGAGAAGGTCATCTACTTCGCGGCGTACATGATCACGTTCGTCGACGACGAGCGCCGTACGCGTGACCTGCCCTCCCTCGAGGCGCACGTCTCCGTCGAGCGTCAGCAGATCGAGAACCGTCGCGACTCCGACCTGGAGGCCCGCGCCAAGAAGCTCGAGAACGACCTCGGCGAGCTGGAGGCCGAGGGCGCGAAGGCCGACGTGCGCCGCAAGGTGCGCGAGGGCGCCGAGCGTGAGATGAAGCAGCTGCGCGACCGTGCGCAGCGCGAGATCGACCGTCTGGACGAGGTCTGGTCGCGCTTCAAGAACCTCAAGGTCCAGGACCTGGAGGGCGACGAGCTCCTCTACCGCGAGCTGCGTGACCGCTTCGGCACGTACTTCGACGGTTCGATGGGTGCTGCTGCTCTGCAGAAGCGCCTGGAGTCGTTCGACCTCGAGGAGGAGGCCGAGCGCCTCCGCGAGATCATCCGTACCGGCAAGGGCCAGAAGAAGACCCGTGCGCTCAAGCGCCTCAAGGTCGTCTCCGCGTTCCTGCAGACCGCGAACAGCCCCAAGGGCATGGTTCTCGACTGCGTGCCGGTGATCCCGCCGGACCTGCGTCCGATGGTGCAGCTGGACGGTGGCCGCTTCGCGACCTCCGACCTGAACGACCTGTACCGCCGCGTGATCAACCGCAACAACCGTCTGAAGCGTCTCCTCGACCTCGGTGCCCCCGAGATCATCGTGAACAACGAGAAGCGCATGCTTCAGGAGGCCGTGGACGCCCTCTTCGACAACGGTCGTCGTGGTCGTCCGGTGACCGGTCCCGGTAACCGTCCCCTGAAGTCCCTCAGCGACATGCTGAAGGGCAAGCAGGGTCGATTCCGTCAGAACCTTCTCGGCAAGCGTGTGGACTACTCCGCGCGTTCCGTGATCGTCGTCGGTCCGCAGCTGAAGCTGCACCAGTGTGGTCTGCCGAAGGCCATGGCCCTGGAGCTCTTCAAGCCGTTCGTGATGAAGCGCCTGGTGGACCTGAACCACGCGCAGAACATCAAGAGCGCCAAGCGGATGGTCGAGCGCGGCCGCACGGTCGTGTACGACGTCCTCGAAGAGGTCATCGCCGAGCACCCGGTTCTGCTGAACCGTGCGCCCACGCTGCACCGCCTCGGCATCCAGGCCTTCGAGCCCCAGCTGGTCGAGGGCAAGGCCATCCAGATCCACCCGCTCGTCTGCACCGCGTTCAACGCGGACTTCGACGGTGACCAGATGGCCGTGCACCTGCCGCTCTCCGCGGAGGCGCAGGCCGAGGCCCGCATCCTGATGCTGTCCTCGAACAACATCCTGAAGCCCGCCGACGGCCGTCCGGTCACGATGCCGACCCAGGACATGGTCCTCGGTCTGTTCTTCCTGACCACCGACGGTGAGCTCCGTGACACCAAGGGCGAGGGCCGCGCGTTCGGCTCCACGGCCGAGGCGATCATGGCGTTCGACGCCGGCGAGCTCGCTCTGCAGTCGCAGATCGACATCCGCTTCCCGGTCGGCACCGTCGCTCCGCGCGGCTGGGTTCCCCCGGTCGCGGAGGAGGGTGACGAGCACGTCCCGGCCGCCGAGTGGCAGCAGGGTGACTCGTTCCGTCTGCGGACGTCCCTGGGTCGCGCGCTCTTCAACGAGCTGCTGCCCGAGGACTACCCGTTCGTCGACTACTCCGTCGGCAAGAAGCAGCTCTCCGAGATCGTCAACGACCTCGCCGAGCGCTACCCCAAGGTCATCGTGGCGGCGACGCTCGACAACCTGAAGGCGGCGGGCTTCTACTGGGCGACCCGTTCCGGTGTCACCGTGGCCATCTCCGACGTCGTCGTGCCCGAGGCCAAGAAGGCCATCGTCAAGGGCTACGAGGAGCAGGACGAGAAGGTTCAGAAGCAGTACGAGCGCGGTCTCATCACGAAGGAAGAGCGCACTCAGGAGCTCATCGCGATCTGGACCAAGGCGACCAACGAGGTTGCCGAGGCGATGAACGCGAACTTCCCGAAGACGAACCCCATCTTCATGATGGTCGACTCGGGTGCCCGAGGAAACATGATGCAGATGCGTCAGATCGCGGGTATGCGTGGTCTGGTGTCGAACGCCAAGAACGAGACGATCCCGCGTCCCATCAAGGCGTCCTTCCGTGAGGGCCTCACCGTTCTGGAGTACTTCATCTCCACGCACGGTGCCCGTAAGGGTCTGGCGGACACCGCCCTGCGTACCGCCGACTCGGGTTACCTGACCCGTCGTCTGGTGGACGTCTCGCAGGACGTGATCATCCGCGAGGAGGACTGTGGCACCGAGCGCGGTCTGAAGCTGCGGATCGCCGAGCGCGGCGCCGACGGTGTCCTGCGGAAGACGGACGACGTCGAGACCTCCGTGTACGCGCGGATGCTCGCCGAGGACGTCGTCATCGACGGCAAGGTCATCGCGCCGGCCAACGTCGACCTGGGTGACGTGCTCATCGACGCCCTGCTCAACGCGGGCGTCGAGGAGGTCAAGACCCGTTCGGTCCTGACCTGTGAGTCCGCCGTCGGTACCTGTGCGTTCTGCTACGGCCGTTCGCTCGCCACCGGCAAGCTGGTCGACATCGGTGAGGCGGTCGGCATCATCGCCGCCCAGTCCATCGGTGAGCCCGGTACCCAGCTGACGATGCGTACCTTCCACACCGGTGGTGTGGCCGGTGACGACATCACCCAGGGTCTGCCCCGTGTCGTCGAGCTCTTCGAGGCTCGTCAGCCCAAGGGTGTCGCCCCGATCTCGGAGGCGGCCGGCCGCGTCCGCATCGAGGAGACCGAGAAGACCAAGAAGATCGTCGTCACCCCGGACGACGGCACCGACGAGACGGCGTTCCCGATCTCGAAGCGTGCCCGTCTGCTCGTGGGCGAGGGCGACCACGTCGAGGTGGGCCAGAAGCTCACCGTGGGTGCCACCAACCCGCACGACGTGCTCCGGATCCTCGGTCAGCGCGCGGTCCAGATCCACCTGGTCGCCGAAGTCCAGAAGGTCTACAACTCGCAGGGCGTGTCGATCCACGACAAGCACATCGAGATCATCATCCGGCAGATGCTGCGCCGCGTGACGATCATCGAGTCCGGCGACGCGGAGCTTCTGCCGGGCGAGCTCGTCGAGCGCTCGAAGTTCGAGACCGAGAACCGTCGTGTGGTCACCGAGGGCGGTCACCCCGCCTCCGGCCGTCCGCAGCTGATGGGTATCACCAAGGCCTCGCTGGCGACGGAATCCTGGCTGTCGGCCGCCTCCTTCCAGGAGACGACCCGAGTCCTGACGGATGCGGCGATCAACGCCAAGTCCGACAGCCTCATCGGCCTCAAGGAGAACGTCATCATCGGTAAGCTCATCCCGGCCGGTACGGGTCTGTCCCGCTACCGCAACATCCGGGTCGAGCCGACCGAAGAGGCCAAGGCCGCGATGTACTCGGCCGTCGGCTACGACGACATCGACTACTCGCCGTTCGGCTCGGGCTCCGGCCAGGCCGTTCCGCTGGAGGACTACGACTACGGTCCGTACAACCAGTAAGTAGTGGTGCGAAGGGCGGCCACCCCGGAAACGGGGTGGCCGCCCTTCGGCGTTTTCCCCGGAGGGTTACCTGGCGGCCAGTTCCCACACCGCGACGAGCGCTCCGGCGCTCGCGGCGAGTGCCACGATGCTGGTCAGCGGCCAGCGGGCGCGTTCGAGGCCGTCGAGGCGGGCCTCGTGGTCGGCGAGCTGCCGGTCGGTCTGGTCGCTGCGCTGGACGAGCAGCGCGAGCGCGCCGTCCACCCGGGCGAAGCCGGCCTCCAGGGTGCCGCGGAGCCGTTCCAGTTCGAGGGCGACGGCCACGGGGTCGTTCGGGTCAGGCTCGGTCATCTGCACCGCCCCCGGACGGGGTGCTGCGGAGCCAGGACGGCAGCAGTCGCTGCGCCGCGTCCAGTGCCATCACCCGGGTGAGACCGCCGGCGACGGCGAGCGCCCCGGCGACCCAGGGGAGGGTCGCGGGGATGCCGGATGCGTCGACGATCGCGGGGAGGACGACGGCGATGCCGACGGCGGACTGGAGGACGGTACGGGCCGTGCGCTTGGCGGCATCGGACATCGGTGTGCTCCTCGGTAGGTGCTTACTTCGTGTACGGGACCTTCAGGGCGCTCCAGGAGGCGGCGCCGGGGATGCCGTCGGCGTCGGAGCCGCGGAAGCCGAGCTTGCGCTGCCACTTGGCGTAGCTGAGCCGGTCGGCCTCGCTCCAGCGGGGGCCGGGGCCGACGGCGTACGCGGAGCAGCCCTCGGCGACGAGCCGGCGGCCCATGGCCGTGATGACCGGGGAGCTCGTCTCCTTGCGGAAGAACGAGGAGCCCGGGAACGGCTGGAGGCGGGGCGGGGCCGGCTTCGTGGTGCCGGGGGTGGCCTTGGCGGGGTCCTTGCCGAGCCGGGTCTGGACCCGGTCGCGGAGGACCGGCATGCCGAAGCCCTTGGGGTCGGACTTCCAGTCGGACCACTCCAGGTGGCCGATGACGGACTTGGCGCCCCAGCCGTGGGCCCGGCAGAGGGCGGCGGAGACCCGCTCGATGGCGTCGAGCTGGGCGGCCGGCCAGGGGTCGGTGCCGTTGCCGAGGTTGACGCACTCGAAGCCGTAGAAGCGGGAGTTGCCGTCGACGGCTCCGGGGCTGCCCTGGTGGACGCGGGGCGCCGGGGGCCTGTCGCCGTACGTCTCGGTGATGACGGCCTGGAGGACGGACGGGTCGCCGCCGCCGGCGTGGTTGGCGCGGCCGTTGCCGACGAGGTGGACCGTGCCGTCCTTGGCGATGACGCCGTGGCAGAGCGGTCCCGGCAGTCCCTCGTAGCCGTTGAAGCAGAGCTCGATGGAGGAGGCGGTGCCGGAGCTGACGGTGTGGTGGATCATCACGCCGGTGACCGGGCCCCAGGCGCCGGCGTGGTTGCGGTGGTGGGTGCGCCAGCCGGGGTGTTCGACGACGGTGACGCCTTCGGCGCGGAGCGCGGCGACGAGCCGGTCCGCGGGCAGGGGAGTGGCCATCGGGTGTCCTCCAGACATGCGGGAGCCCCGGCCTTGGGGGGCGCGGGGCGGGCGTACGGGTGGGGCGGGGACGCACTCGGTGGTGCGTTCCGGGGCTTACGGGGCGGGCGCGGGCTCCGGGGTGGGCGCGGGCTCCGGGGTGGGCTCGGGTTCCGGCGCCGGGGCCCAGGTCGCGCACAGTTCGGCGTAGGCGGAGCGGCGGTTCTCGAAGTCGGCGAGCGCGGACGTGACGGCCCGCTGGACGGCGGTCGGATCGGGCACGGCCGGGACGCCGTCCTTCGCCTCGACGACGGCGAGACCGTAGCCGCGGAGGGTGGCGTCACCACCACTGCCGGTCTTGGCGAACTCGGCGGTGATCTGCACCGACGGGTACTGGCCGGTGAACGGGTCACGTTCCAGGGTGTAGCCGAGGCTGTTGTCGAAGACGCGTACGGAGAGGGTGTGGCCGTTCTCCACGACGGTGGCCCGGCCGGCGTAGTCGATGGCCAGGCCCCAGGGCTGGGTGGGGTCGATGTTCACGGTGGGTGCTCCTCGCTGGCTCAGGTCTGGGTGCCGTACATGCTGACGGGCTGGGCGTACACCGTTCCGGTGCCGCTGGCGATCCTGGCGTGGATCTCGACGGTCATGACCTTGCCGAACTTGGTCGCGAAGTCGGGGAACGGCAGCAGACCGGTGTAGTCGAAGGTCTGTCCGGCGGCGACGGGCGGGCCGAACGGCAGGCCGTCGACCATCACCTGCACCTGGCCGGTCGCGCCGCTGGACACCTTCGTGTACATCGCGAGACGCATCTTGGGCTGCCAGACCGGATTGAAGGACTGGGCGATGGCGGTGAAGGACGTGCTCGTGGTGGACGGCCACTTCGCTTCCTTCAGGTGGTCCACAGGCGGCATCAGCTGCAGCCACGGCCTGGCGAGGCCGCCGGTCGCCAGGTCGTCGGCGAACAGCTCGTGGTTGTGGGCGTCGAAGACCCGGAGGACCGGTTTGGTGGGCTGCGGCTTGTCGGGTTCGGGACGGATCTCGTTGAAGAGGGGACGGGTGTTGACCGCTGTGGACAGGGCCTGGATCCGGCGCTCCATCTGGATCAGCCGGTCGATGATGTCTTCGGGCAGCAGTGCCATCAGGTCCTCTCAAGGGCGAGTTCGGCGGTGTCTGGGCGGCCTCGCTCGGCCGGCCGGACCTTGACGCCGACGATGCGGTAGCGGGCGTCGAGGCCCGTCGGGTGCCACTCGTCGGTGATGCGGATGCGGGCGGTGCGGCCGAGGAGCGCCGGGGGGACGATCCCGCCGAGCCGGATGCTGATCTCGGGGATCTGCACATGGCCGGCGGCCTCGTTGACGGCGGCCTGGGCGAGCGAGTTCAGCGTGGCCTTGTCGCTGACGTCGTTGTGGTCCGAGGACAGGTCGAGCTTCGGCCAGAGGTCGGCGAGCGGCGGATCCGTCGGCTGGAAGAGGTCGGACAGGGTCGGCCTGGACTCGGCGCCGGCGTTGCTGTTGGCCGAGGCGCCGCGAGCCAGGGCCTCGGTGCCGCCGCGGGTGGCGTCGTCCGGAAGGGAGTACGACAGGATCGTGCCGGGCCGGTCGAAGATCATGTCGGTGGCGCCGTTGCTGATGGGCGAGCCGAGCCGGAGCTCGCGGACCCGCTTGCCGTCGTCCGGGTCGCGGTAGACGAGGATCTGGTACTCGAAGCCCTGGTTCTGGGAACCGAGCTGGTCGAGCGCCTCCTGGTAGACGGTCTCGTCGCCGTACCGCCACGAGGCCGTCCGCGTGACGCCGGACAGCACGTTCACGTCACCCTCGTCGATCCTGCTCTCGCCCAGGCCGTCCGACAGGCTCTTCCAGAGCTCGCGGGCGATGACGTACTGGTCGGTCGGCTGGGTGAACCGGGTCGCGAAGTCCTTCGTACGGATGCGTCGTCGGGCCGCGTACGAGTCGAAGGTGGAGGCCTGGATGCCCAGGGTCACCACGCCCCGGTCGCTGCTCTGCAGGTTGGTGGTCCAGACGATGCCGCCCCACCACAGGTCTCCGCCGCGCTCCAGGTAGACGGTGGTCCGGCCCGGCTTGATCTTGTGGGCCCGCTCGGCGATGGCCCGGTCGGGGATGGGGATGGTGCCGGACAGGGAGCCGGCCCGGCCGATGTAGTCCTCGAACGAGACGTCCCGCAGCGGCAGGATGTCGAGGGCCGTGTCGCTCATGAGGTCGCAGAAGATGGCCCGGTAGGGCGTGTCGAGTGCCATGGGACAGCCCCCTTACAGGACGTAGGTAGCGGCGATGCGGATGTTCCGGCCGGCGACGAGGGCTCCGTTCGACGACCAGGTGCGCAGGTTGACCTGTCCGCCGGGCGTGATGTAGCCGCCGCCGTTGCCGAAGCCGTCGCAGGCGGAGGCCTCGTAGTCCATGGCCGGGCGCCATCCGGCGGGCAGGGTGCAGAGCCCCTCGTCGTTGAAGTTGCCCGCGCCGTCGACGTTGATGGTGGCGCCGTTGCGGGTGACGGTGACGAGGACGGTCGCGAGGCCCCGGGAGCGCCGGCCGGAGAAGGACACCACCGTCCAGCCGCTCAGCGCGGTCGCGCCGCTCGTGGTGGTCTCCACCTCGACCGGCGGCTGGTAGTTGGTCCAGGAGGTGCCGTTCCAGCGCTGGAGGGTCCCGGCGTTGTCGCGGAACTGACCGGTGTAGCTGCCGGTGGTGAGCGTTCCGCTGGGGACGACGCCGCCGATCTCCTTCGGGTACGCGACCCAGCCGTTGCCGTCCCAGCGCTGGAGGTAGTGGGCGTTGTCGTTGTCCTGGTACTGGCCGGGGTACGAACCGGGCACACCGGCGTTGTTGTAGACGGGCAGGATGCCGCCCAGGCCGACGAGCGTGGTCCGCAGGTCGGTGACGGCCGTGGCCCAGGCGATGCCGCCGGTGCCGGCCGAGGTCTGCTTCTCCACCCTGACCGAGAAGAGGGGGAGGGAGAGCGCGGGGGCGCCAGGAGCGGTCGGCACCGCCTTCGGCTCGCCGCTGATGACCTCCAGGGCGGCTTCGCTCCTGGCCTGGTTGTCGAACTCGTCGTCGTACACGCGCAGGACGACGAGGTCGATGCGCGGGTTGATCGGATCGCCGTCGCCGAAGCTGAGGACGGTGTCCGCGTCGAGGGTGACGGGGTAGGCGCCCTGGATGTTGGGGCCCTGGATGACGGCGCGCCCGGCGTAGACGGTCGCGCTCATGGGGCCGCTGCCGCTCATCCAGAGGCCGCCGACCCGGTACTTGCCGTCGGCCGTGCCGGGCAGGACGCCGGAGCGCGAGGCGAGCGGGTTGACCGGGGTGGTCGCGCCGAGGGCGGTGAGGCGGGTGGTGACTCGGGTCTGCCCGGTCGGGGGGAGCCAGCCGCTGCGCAGTGCCATGGTGTTCTCCTGTCGGTGGGGGTGGATCCGGGCTACGGCAGCGGGTCGACCCTGATGAAGGTGTTGTCGAAACCGGCCTTGAGGACGGTGGGGGCGGCGGAGACGACCTTGAAGAAGGCCGTGAGCGTGTACGTCGCGCCCGCGGTCAGGCCCGACTGACGGGTCATGGTGGACACCGAGACCATGTGCTTGTCGGCGGCGAGCACCGCGTAGTCGTCCTCGAGGTCGCTGATGACCGTGGCGCCCTGGGTGAGCTTGAGCGCCATGAACGCGTAGTGGTCGGGACTCGTCGACCGCAGCTTGCAGCCGAAACTGATGATCACGGCCCTCGACGGCGGGGCGACGAAGGAGAGCGACAGCGGGTTGGTGATGCGGCCGGCGAGCGTCGAGGTGTACGTGGTCGACGTGGTGTCGCCGTAGTCGCGGTTGTCGACGAAGTACGGGCCCGCCACGACCGGGATCCACTCGGAACCGTTCCAGCGCTGGAGCTTGCCGCTCGTCGAGTCGCGGTACTGGCCGGTGTAGCTGGCCGGCGTGGTGGACGCGGAGGACGGGACGATGCCGCCGAGCGCCGCCGGGTACGACACCCAGGCGCCGCCGTCCCAGCGCTGGAGCGCACCGCCCGCGTCCTGGTACTGGCCGGGGTAGGCGCCGGGCTGGGACGCGCCCTCGACCGGGAGGATGCCGCCGAGGGAGACGACCGGGCTGCGCAGGTCCTTGAGCGAGCTGTCCCACGGGATGCCGCCGTTGCCCGCGCTGGCACCGGCGGGGACGAGCACCTCGTACAGCGGGAGGCAGCGCGGCGGGACGACCGGGACCTTCGGGGCCTGCTCGGCCGCGCCCTGGATGATCTCGAGGACGGCTTCGGTGCGCGTCCCGCCGTCGTAGAGCGTGTCGTAGATCCTCAGGACGAGCAGGTCGATGCGGTTGTACGTGGCGTTGCCCGGCGCGAAGGTCACCACCTCTGAGGCCGGCAGCGTCACGGGGAAGACGCCCTGGGAGATCTCGCCCTGGATGACGGCCCGGCCCTCGGAGACGGTCGCCGACATGGCGGCGGAGCCGAAGGTCCAGAAGCCGGAGAGCCGGTACCGGCCGTCGTACGAGCCGGGCAGGACGCCGGAGCGGACCTGGACGGGGTTGGTCATGGTGGTGACACCGGTCTGGGTGAGCCGGGTGTCCTCGCGGGTCTGGCCGGTCTCGGTGACCCAGCTGCTGCGCAGGTTCATGGGGTTTCTCCGTTCGAGAGGTCGGGGGACGGTTCAGCGGTCGGGGGCGTCAGGACCTGATCCATTCGGCGTCGAGGCTGCAGCCGTAGCCCGAGCCACCGAGGGTCTTGATCGCCGCGGTGTGGTTGTGGAAGCCGGCGAGCTGGAGGGTCTGGCCGGCGACGAGCCGGACGGTGCCGCTGCCGCCCACGGAGACGGCGCCGTTGCCGGCGGGGATGAGCCAGGTCAGCCGGGACTGTCCGACGCCGGCGACCACGACGCGGGCGCCGCGCATGCCGGTCTGGGCCTCGTTGGCGAAGGTGGCGTGCGCGGAGACCCGCCACCAGCCGGTGCGCGGCACGACATAGGTGGTGTTCGAGGTCCAGCCGGCGGCGTCGTCGATCTCGACGGTGGGCAGGCTGAGCACGGTCCAGGTGTTGGGGGCGATGCTCTGTTGCTGGGCGGTCAGCCACTGCGTGGCGCTGAGCAGCAGGGTGGAGGCGCCCTCGACGTACTGCCAGGCGGTGCCGTTCCAGCGCTGCAGCCCGCCGCCGTTGTCCCGGTACTGGCCGGTGTAGCCGCCGGTGGTCGTGGTGCTCGGGGCGATGCCGCCGATGGCCTTCGGGTACGAGGCCCAGGTCGTGCCGTCCCAGCGCTGGAGGAGGCCCGCCGTGTCGCGGTACTGGCCGACGTAGGCGCCCTTGAAGCCGCTGGCGGGCATGATGCCGCCGAGCGCGACGGCCGGCCAGTGCTGGGTCGTGACGGCGGTGGACCAGGCGATGCCGCCGGTGCCGGCCGAGGTGCCCTTCGGAACCCGGATCGTGTAGAGCGGGATCGTGCTGCCCGGCCCGCTGAGCGGGACGGTGGGCGTGGCCGCGGGGGTGCCCTCGACGAGCCGCACGACCGCCTGGGTGTCGCCCGAACGGTCGTAGGTGTCGTCGAGCACGGCCAGTTCGATCAGGTCGATCCGGTCGTTCTGCGGGTCGCCGTCCGTGAGCGTGAAGCTCTCCGGGGCGGTGACGGCGACGAGGTAGGCGCCCTGGGCGGTGTCGTCGCCCTGGACGACAGCGCGGCCGGTGCCGATGGTGGCCTGCATGGGCGCGCTGCCGGTCAGGACGAAACCGCCCGGGACGATGCCCGCCCGCGAGCGCAGCGGGGTCTCGTCGGGGCTCTGGCCGCTGGGGGTGAGCAGGGTGGCGAGGGTCAGGCGGGTGTCCTCGCGGGTCTGGCCGGTGGACTGGAGCCAAGCGGCGCGTACGGTCATGGGGTCACCTCTCCGAAGGGGGTCGGGTCGGGGTGGGCGATGCGTGCGGTGCCTGTGGTTCGTGCGGCGCGGGCGATGCGTTCGGGGTGGAGAACCGCCGGCGGCCGTCGCCCGAGGGCGAACGGCGGCCGGCGGCGGACGCCTGGCGCGTCCTGGGGGTCACCACTCGGCGCTGCGCCAGCGCACGGTCATCAGCGCGGCCTCGGTGCCCGATTCCGGCCGGAAGGACAGGTCGGTGCGACCGGGGTCGAGCACGAACAGCTCCTCCGGGGTGGAGTCGGCCATCGCGGTGTGGAGGCGGGAGGCGGAGTTGTTGAGCATGACCGTGCCCGCGCGGGTGTCGACGGTGAGTTCGTCGCCGGCGGTCAGGTCGATCGCGTACCGCAGCCGGCGCCTGCTGATCCGCTCGGTGACGGTCGGCATGGAGCACGGGCCGCGGAAGACGATGACCGGGTGGACCGGCGCCGAACCGGTGTTCTCGACGACGGCGTCACCGGTGCTCTTGGCCTGGCCCCAGGAGAGCGGCCAGGTCAGCGGCCAGGTGAGCCCCGACTCCGGCTGCGGGGGAGTGGTCGTGGCGGTCTGCTCGTTGACGACGTACCTGCGCGGGTCGGCGGCCAGCCACTGGACCGACATGCGGGAGCTGCCCTGGGTGGCGAAGCCCTGGTCGGCCGGGACCACGCGCTGCGCGATCCGGGCGCGGACGGTGAGCAGCTCGCCGTGCAGCCGGACGGTGAGCCACCGCTCCTCGTCGAGGAGGGCGAGCGACTGCCGCAGGGCGCGGACGGCCGCCGCGGTGCCGCCGTACTCGGGCATCAGCACGATCGTGCCGCCGACCTTGCGCGGCTTGGCGTACCGGGCGCCCGGCCAGGCGCCGTGGGAGGTGGGGCGGTCGGCGTCCGAGGAGTCGTACTCGGGCAGGTCCTCCCAGCCCGACAGGCCGGACTTGTCGACGGCGAAGGGGGTGCCGGGGCCTATGAGGAGTCCGGCCCACTGCATCTGCCCGTCCTGGGTGATGAGCGAGCCGGGCGCGAGGTCGGCGGTGTAGGAGTTTCCGGCGTACGGGGTCGTGGTCTCGGCCATGGGGCCGTCACCTCACTTGGGATGGGGTCGGAGGTTGGCGGTCAGCGGGGGCCGGCGACGGCCGGCGGTCAGCGGCGGACGGCCGGCGCTTCGCGGTCGGCCGCGGCCGGCGGTCAGCGGTGGGCGGTCGCGAGGAAGAGCAGGTCCTCGGCGGTCGACCGGGGACCTGCGCCGGGCTCCTCGTGGAACTCCCGGATGCGGTGCGGCCGCGGCAGCGGCTCGGTGAGGGCCGGGACGCGGCGGTTCTCCAGCTGGGAGAGCGAGTCGATGCGGTAGTCGTCCGCGGTGCCCGGGGAGACGATGCCGCCCTCGGCGAGCATGGGGAGCTTGTCGAGTTCGACGCCGAACTTCTTGCCGGTGAGGGGGATCTCGAAGCTGAGCTTGTTGAGCCCGTCGATGATCCAGTTGGCGAAGGCGATGAGACCGTTGATCGGCCCCTTGACGACCCCGAGCACGGCGCTCAGCGCGCCCTTGATCAGGTCGCCGATGCCGCGCAGCGACTTGCTCACCGCGTCCTTGGCGGTCCGGAAGAAGCCGGGGATCTTGTCGGTGATCCAGTCGACGACCGGCCGTACGGCGTTCTTGATGCCGCCGATCGTGCGGGAGGCGATGCCGCGCAGGGCGTTGCTGGCCGAGCGGACGGCGGAACCGATCTTGGAGATCCCGCCGATGGCCGATCCGACGATCCTGAGCGCGGTCTTGAAGACGGTCAGGTACGCCTTGACGTACGTGCCGATGGCCGTGCCGAGGAGCTTCATGAACGGCTGGATGAACTTCCAGACCGCCTGGAAGCCCTTCAGGGCCTGCTGGAAGACCTGCCTGATGATCCGCTGGCCGGTCTCGGAGTTGACGGCCAGTTCGATGAGGTACGCGGCGACGGGCACGATCAGGCCGACGAGGAAGCCGAGCGGGTTGGCCCGCATGGCGACGTTGATGCCTGTCATGGCGATTGACGCGATGGTCATGACGGTGCCGAAGGTGCCCATCATCGTCGAGATGACGTCCGTGACGGGCAGCAGCGGCAGGAGGAGACCGAGGACGACCCCGGCGCCGGTCCCGATCCTGCGGGCGGCGGTGCGGGCCTTGCCTGCGGCGGCGCCGATCCGCTTGACACCCGCGGGGGCGGTGGAGCGGCGGATCTTGGTCATGGCGGTGGCGGCGCCGGAGGCGTTCTGACCGAGGGTGCGGAGGGGGGTTCCGGCGTTACGGACGGCGCCGGCGAGGGCGGCGGCACCGCCCGCCGCGCGCTGGACGCCCTGCCGGAGGTTCTTCAGGGAGCCGCTCGCCCCGATCAGCCCCTGCCGCAGGTTGCGCATCGGCGCGACGGCCACGCGGAAGTTGGGCGCGATACGCAGGGCTACGGCACTCATGCCCTGGCTCCACGCGCCTTCACGAGGTACATGAGCGCCGCGGCGGTGGTGTGCGGGTCACTGTTGCGGGCCGCGTGGTAGTGCTCGATGTGCAGCCCGGTGCCCGTGCCCGCGCCCTGGTGGCCGCCCTGCGCCAGGCGGGCGCGGCGGGCGGTGGTGGCGAGCAGCCGGTCCAGCTTGGAGAGCGGGAGGACGGCCTCGGCCTCGCCGGCCTCGGCGAGGATCGCCGGGACACCGCCGGTGCGCGGCATGACGACACCGCCGGTGGCGAGCATGGGGATGGTCGGCAGGTTGACGCCGAAGGTCTTGCCGCCGACGACCGGGACCCAGCCGGGGACGCTGACCTTGACGCGGTTGAGGCTGCCGATCATCGAGTTGATGAGGCTGATGACGGCGTTGATGGGGCCCTTGACGCCGTTCTTGATGCCGTCGAACGCCCGGGACGCGATGTCCTTGAGGCCGTTCCAGATGGACGACATCTTGTCCTTGACGGCGCTGAAGGCCTTCGGGATGGCGCTCTTGATCCAGTTGACCACCGGCGTGATGACGGCCTTGATGCCGTTCCACACCGAGCTGATGACGCTCTTGATGGCCTTCATCACCGTGGTGATGACCGTCTTCCAGATCTTCACGTACGTCTTGATGACGGTCGCGACGGCCTTGACGACGGTGGAGATGGCCTTCTTGATGCCGTTCCAGACCGACTTGATCAGGCTGCCGGCCTTCTTCATGATCGGCCCGATGGCCTTCATGACCGAGCTGATCACGGTCTTGATGGCGCTGAACGCCTTCTTCAGGACCGTCTGCATCGTCTTCGAGCGAAGCGCCATGTCGACGATCGTCTCGATGAGCGGCATGAAGAGTTCGAGCAGGCGGACCAGGAAGTTGCCCTTCATGGACTTGTTGAGCTTGTCCTGGCCCTTGGCCGCCTTGCCGGCGCCGGACTCGTACTTGGAGAGCTTGCCGCCGGCCGACTGAGCGGTGTCGCCGGCCTTCTTCATGGCGCGCTCGGCCTGGTCCGAGGCGGTCTTCAGGTTCTTGAGCTGGGTGGTGGAGCCCTGGGCGTTGGTACGGAGCGTCTTGAGCTGCCCGGACGCGGACTTGCCGGCGTCGCCGACCTTCTTGATCGAGGTGCCGGCGCCGGATGCCTGGGTCTTGAGGGCACGCAGGGAGTCGGACGACTTCTTGAGGGAACTGACGAGAGACATGGGTTACCTCCTTTCGGGGTGGGTGGGGATCAGGCGAGGGCCCTGGCGGCGAGAAGGGCCTCATCCTTGAGCTTCTGGAACGACGCCTTCAGCTCGTCGACGGTCCTGCCGAGGTTTCGGGTCTCGGTTCGGGTCGTCTGGAGGTCCTGGGGGATCTTGCCGGGCTTGAAGTCCTCCATGGCCTTCTTGAGGTCCTCGGCCTTCGTGGCCATCGTCCCGACGTCCGAGATGGTGATCCTGTCGAGAGCGTCGGCGATGGCCTCGATCCCCTTGGCCGAGTTCTTGATCGCGCGGGCCGAAGGCATCTTGTTGAACTTGGTGCGGAACCCCCCGACCTTGCGGTTGAAGACCGTGATCTTCTCGGTCAGCTTCTCGAGTTCCTCGCGGACGCCTCGGAGGCTGTCCGCGGTCGGGATGGCGCCGATTCCGCCGCCGTTGAAGACCCTGGTCTCGCGGTCGTTGATGGCCTGGACGTCCTGACGGCTCCATGTGCCGCCCTCGTTACGGGCGTACGCCTGTCCGCCGAAGATCTTCGACTGGAGGAGGCGGGACCAGTCGGTGAACTTGGAGACGAGGAGGAGGCCGATGGCCGGGATGGCGAGGCCCAGGAAGGCGGCGATGAAGTAGGTCCACCAGTTGCCCTTCCCCTCGTAGATCTTCTCGACGCCGGCCGCCACGCCGTCGAGACCAGCGGCTTCGAGCCACTCCGTCAGAGGGGCCTTCACGACCTCCTCGTGGATGTCGGTGATCTGCTTGATGAACGGCGCCGCGTTCTCCTCCGTGAGGATCTTGGGTGGATCGCCGATGAGGGATTTCTTGAGCTTGGAGACCATTGCGCTGCCGTCTTCGACGAACGGATTCTTCTCCTTGGTCTCGTCATCCTTGTTTTCGACCATGTACTTGACCTCGTGGTTGGCCTCATCGACGAGGGCCTTCTTGAGGTCGGCGATCTCGGTGGAGAGCTCGTCGGTGGTTTTTGCCATGAGTTACTCCGCTTCCGGCCGGTGTCGGCCAAGCGCCGAAAAGCCCCTGCCGCACAACCTCGGCAAGGGCTTGTTCGTCTGGGGCAGCGGGTGGGGCTAGGCGTCCTCTTCCCGGCGGGTTCCGCGGCGTGTCGTCGCGAGGGCGTCGTTCCAGCCGGCCGCGTACGCGACGGTCTCGCAGCGGGAGACCTCGGCGTACAGCGTGCCGAGCAACGCTCTCTTGTCGAGGGCGACGGGTCCGTCGAGGAGCTGGCGGAGGCGGTCCTGGAGCGGGATGTGCGGTCGCGATGCCTCGGCCTGCTGAGTCATGGACGCCTGCCTTCCGGTTGCTTGCCCGTGCGTGTGTGGCGGCGCCGCGGAGTGAGGAGCGGGGGCACCACGTGTTCGAACTGCTGTGCGAACAGAGTGTGGAACACCTGTTCGGTGTTTGTCGAGCGGGAAACCTCTGACGGTGTGTCTTCTGGCTGAATTCCCGAACGTGTTGGCGGCTGATCGGAGCTTCTGTTCGACCGGGTAACCTGGAGGACGCGTTCCTCGGGCCCGACCATGCCGGAGGGGCGAGGGGCGCGAGGGGCGCGCGGGGACCCCAGGGGGCTGGAAGGCAGTACTGACGCATGGACACGGAGCCGGGAGCGAACCCACGGGAGCGCGTTGTCGACTGGCTCGCCACCCACCCCGATCTGCCCCACCTCTTCGCCCGACTCTCCGAGCTCGTGCACGTCCACGGGCACGCCCCCGAGGACCTCGTCGTGATCCCCCGGAGCGAGGTGGACCGTCGCGAGACGACCGCCTTCACCTCCGGCTGGGCCGAGGCCGTGTCGGACGAACTCCCGCGCATACGGCGGGAGTACGAGAAGCGCGTCGCGGACGCCTACGCGCAGGGCCAGGGTGACGCGCGTGGAATCCGCCGCCCCCAGCGCCGCATGGACGGCGGCCAGGACGGCGCCCGGGTCATCACGCTGCCCTTCGCCCGTCTCCTCGAACCGCCGGCCGCGGTCGTCGAGGCCGAGGAGCGCGTACGCAGGGAACGCGAGCTGTTCGAACAGCGGCCCGAACCCGAGCGGGAGCCCGAGCCGGCCGCTCCCGCCTCCGTACCGGACTCCGAACCCGAGCCCGCGCACCAGAGGGAACCCGGGCCGGAGCCGGAGCCCGACGTCCTCGTCACCGCACAGGAGAGCCGTACCCGCAGGAACGCCCAGCCGGTACGGAAGGTCGTCCGCGGCAAGGGCGGACGCCCGATCGTCCCGCCGCTGGCCGGCGTACCCGCGCAGGCCACGACCGGTAGCGAGCGCCGGGCCGCCGAGTCCGCCGGAGCGGAGACGCGCGCGGGTCAGCCGCGCCGGCTCTCCGAACGGGCCAGGGCCCTGGAGCAGGAGCTGACCTCCGAGCGAGCACAGGAAGCGCCCCCGGAGTCCGCTCCCTGACGGGAACGGGCTCCGGGGGCCGCGGGGGTGTGGTTCGCCGGCTTCAGCCGAAGAACCGGGCGAGCTGTCCGGGGGAGATCTCGGGGGTCTCCGCCTCGGTGGAGCTCCCGCCCTGTCCTGCGGCCTGCGCGTCGTCGTCCTCGTCCTCGGCCTTGACGCCCGGACGGGGCACGGGCGTCGGCGGATCGGGCTGGTCGCCGTCCTCGGACGCGTTGACGCACTGGAACATCCAGTTCGCTACGGCCAGATGATCCACCGTCGCCGCGAGCAGGTGATCGGTGACCGACCACTCGGCGGCCTCGCCGTGGAGCTCGCGCTGCAGGGCGCTGTCCCGCGGCAGATGCTTGATCAGTGCCAGGACGCGCCTGCTGGAGAGCTCCTCGCGGTGCCAGTCGAGGATGTCGACCCCGTAGTAGCGGATGAAGTCAGCCTCAAGGGCCTCGGCGTGTTCTTCGACGAACTCGACGAGGCTCAGTCTTCCCCCAGGCCGAGCCCGGTCTCCTTGCCGTAGGCCTCCAAGATGGCGGCGATGTCCTGCATGGTCACGTCGTGCTGCTCGAAGCGGTTGAACTGCTCCTCACCCATCAGGAGTGCGAGCAGGCCGTCCACGTCGTTGTCGTCGAGCTTGCGCAGCCCCTTGGCGGTGGCGCGGCTCAGCTCCGTCGGAAGGGTGTAGGACTCGCCGTCCAGCTCGAAGGACCACTTGCGGCCGTGGGCCTCCTGGCGCTGGGCGCGGGCGGCGTTGACGTCGAAACGGGCCATGGTGATGCGTACTCCTTGATTCGGGTGACGGGAAGGAAGAAGGAGGAGGAGAGGGTGGGGCGGGACGGCGGTCGGCCGTCCCGCCCCGGGTGGAGAGGGATCAGACGGCCGCGCCGTACTGGCTGTCCTTCATGAGGAAGGTCGCCAGCGGCTTGCCGTCACCCTGCGACATGGCCGTGAAGGTCACGCCCAGCTGGGACGCGGCCTTGCGGGCCAGCTTGATGTCGTCGGACGCGGTGACCTGGCCGCGCGGGATGATGAAGCGGTACGTGACCGCGGTGGTGCCACCGGCCTTGACGTCGGTGAACTCCAGGCCGAGGGCCCGCACGTCCGCGTACGGACGCTCGGCGATCTCGTACTTGAAGGTGTCCGTGGCCGCGGCCGGCTCGGCCTCGACCTGGCCGCCGCCCATGAAGAACGGCAGCGTCAGCTCGTTGAACTGGAGCATGGAGAACTTCAGCGAGAGGTCACGGCTGGAGTAGATGAAGTGCACCGGGGAGACCGACTGCCACGAGTCGATCGGCTCCAGCTTGTCCTTCTTGGCGAAGGTCACGCCGTCGCCGGTCGTGAAGCCGAGGTCCTTCCAGCCCGCGCCGGTCCAGTCGGCCGCCGCGTCGGCGCCGAAGGTGGCCGGGGCGGAGGCACCGGCGGCAGCCACGTAGAGCTTGCCGCTGCCGGCGACGCGGATCTCGGAAGAGTTGTTTCCTGCCATGGTGGATTTCTCCTTGTGATGGGGTGGGGGCGCCGCCCCGGGCGTGGGACCCGGGTACGGCAAAGGCCCCGCCGGACGGCGAGGCCTGGTCTGTGGGACCGAGCGGGGTCCGAAGAGCGCTCGGAGGGCGTCGGGTAGACGCCGCGGAGGGGCGTCTAGAAGACGCTGAGGGAGAGGCGGATGACGCAGAGGTAGCGGTTGGCGCCCCGGTAGAGGTAGTCGGGCAGCCAGCGCGGCCCGTCCTGCTCCTCCACGTCGTGGACGACGTTGTTGGCGCCGATCTGCTTGCCGATGGTGGCGAGCAGGCACCGCCGTGCCGCGTTGGCGAGGAGGTGGGCCGCGTTCTTGCTCGGGCCGTACACCTCGAACTCGATCAGCGGCATGTCGACGTGCAGGTCGCCGATCCAGGCACCGCCGCGGCGGTTCACCAGGACCGCGCTCTGGGTGCCGTCGAAGCCGGCCGGCGCGTTGACCGCGATGGTCGCGCCGGCCAGGGCGGGGTCGGCCTTGAGGACGTCGACGACCAGCTTCTCGACGTCCGGGAAAGCACTCGGGGGAGTGGTCATGACGGTTCTCCTCGGGAGAGGGGAGGGGCGGGATGGCGGGACGGGGTGCCGCCCGGGGCGCTCCGGCGGGAGGGGGCGGGGCGCGGCAGCGCACCCGGACGGCGGACGGCGGAGCCGCGTCCCGTCCTGCGGGCGCAGCTCCGCCGCTGCACCAACTGTGACAGCGATCGTGCGCGCACGCAACTAGAACGTTGATCGGATCCGCACCAACCCACACGACGCCCCTGGACGGGGAGGGGCGGGACCCCGAGCCGGGTCCGCCCCACCCCTGCGGAGAAGCCGGGTCCGCCCCGCCCCTGCGGAGCGCCGGATCCGCCCCACGCCGGGGGACGGCCGCCCCGATAGGTTGACCGCCACCGAACCGAGGGAGCCGCCCCGTGCCCGCCGACCGTCCCCACCTGCTCTACGTCACCGACCTGACCTACCCGGCCAAGGGGCGGCGCTACGGCGACGAGGACGTCCACCTCTCCGCCCGGCTGCGCGCCGACTTCGACCTCGCCCTCTGCCACCCGCTCGACGCCGCCGCCCTCATGCCGGGCTTCGACGCCGTCGTCGTCCGCAACAGCGGCCCCGTCCTCGGGTACCAGAAGGAGTACGAGGCCTTCCGCGAGCGCGCCCTGGCCCTCGGCACCCGCGTCTACAACCCCCTCCACGGGCGCGGCGACATGGCCGGCAAGCAGTACCTGCTCGACCTCACCGCCGCCGGCTACCCCGTCATCCCCACCGTCGACCGCCCCGAGGACATCCACCGGCTGCCCGCCGCCCCGCAGTACGCGGTCAAGCCCGAGGCCGGGGCGGACTCCATAGGACTGCGCTTCATGGCGTACGAGGAGCTCGCCGGGCTCACGTGCGGCGGACTCCTCGTCCAGCCGCGCATCGACTTCCGCTACGAGGTCTCCTTCTACTTCGTCGACGACCTCTTCCAGTACGCCCTGTACGCCCCCGACCCCGAGCGCCGCTGGGTCCTGGAGCCGTACGAACCGACCCCGGACGACCTCGCCTTCGCCCGCCGCTTCATCGACTGGAACACCCTCGACCACGGCATCCAGCGCGTCGACGCCTGCCGCACCCCGGAGGGCGGGCTGCTCCTCGTCGAGCTGGAGGACCTCAACCCGTACCTCTCCCTCGACCGCGTCGCCGAGCCGGTGCGCGAGCGGTTCGCCGACACCCTGGCCCGCTCCCTCCACGCCTTCCTGGCGGCATGACGAAGCGCCCCGGGTCCGGATCAGGACTCGGGGCGCTTCGGTGACGAACGATCAGACGGTGTGCGCGGTACGGCGGCGGGCCAGCCGCTCCGCGGCGAAGACGTCCTCCAGGCGGAAGAGCTGGGCGCGGCCCGCCTTGCCCGCGGCCCGCAGGTGTCCCAGCTGGACCCACTTGCGGATCGTCGCGGGGGCGACCCCCGCCTCCTCGGCGGCGAGCGGCCCGGGGATCAGCGCGGGCATCGCGGGCAGGGCCGACATCCCGGCCATCGCAGGCATCGCGGGCGTGCTCAGCATGAGGTCTCCTTCGTGTCGTCCATCGCCGCTTCGATCTCCTCGGTACGGGTCCCCGAGGCCTCCGTCAGTTCGGCCCACGCGTCTTCCGGCCACAGATGCCGGTACGCGGGGTCGTCCTGGCAGCCGCACGCCGTGTCCGTGCACACGCACGCGGGGTTCACGCAGAGCACCGCGCGCCGGTCGGGGAACGCCCGCAGCGACACCGAGTCGCACCAGGGGCAGCGCCCCGAGACCCGGACGATCGTCTCCGCGTCGCCCAGGGTCCTGGCGCAGCGGCGGGCCATGCGCCGGATCTCGTCCCGTACGTGCCGGGCGAGGACCGGGTGGGCGGCGACGGCGTCGAGCAGGCCGACGATCCGGCGCAGCCGCTCGATCACCCCGGCCCGGCGCGGCCGCGGCAGGGCGAGCCGGGCGCAGACCGCCTCCTCCAGTTCCACCACGCCGTCGGTGATGTCCCGGATGGCGTCGGAGACGTGGAGCCGGATCGGGGCGGCGCCGTGCCCGGGGACGGAGAGGCCGTGCCGCTGTTCCAGGAGCAGCGCCTCGCGCCGCTCCTGGCGGATCAGCTCGTCGCGGCCGGGGTGCGGGGCGCTGGGGGCGGTCCCGGCGGGGGAGCGGCGGCCGGGGGCCAGCTCCTCGGAGAGCTCGGGGAACTGGCGTACGAGGGAGACGGTCCAGAGGGCGATGTCCCGCAGCACGAGCTCGACGGCGGGACCGGCGGGACCGGCGGGCGCGACGGGCGCGACGGGGACGGCCTGGCCGGCGGGGACAGCGCGGTCGGTGAGGTCAGCCACGGCGGCGGCCTCCCGCCTGCGCGACGGCCTTCGCGACGCGCTCCGAGTCCGCCGGGCGGCCGTTGCGCCACAGGCGGCCCGCGCAGACGCCGTCGAAGTAGCTCTCGGCCGGGGCGACGGCCGTCTCGCACTCGCGGCGGACGGGGCAGTCGGCGCAGGCGCGCAGCGCGGGGGCCGCGTCTTTGGGCCGGCGGGCGAAGACGACGGACGGGGAGAGGCCGGCGCACGCGGCGGAGGCCTGCCAGGGGGACGGGTCGGTCGGGAACAAGAGGTTTCTCCACGGGCCGGGGCCACCAGGGCGTCCATGGGGCCGGTGGGGCTTCTGGGGCTCAGGGGGCCGACGAGTGCGGCGATGAGCAGCCTTACACGTTGCGTGCGAGCGCGCAACAAACTTGTGCGCAGGCTCCGACCAGGTCTTCATCGATTCGACACGATTGCGCGCCCGAAAGCACGTAATTCTGTGCGCGCAAGCACGCTAAGGTATGGAATCCGGAGGGTGGGGAGTGAGGGAGCGGTACACATGACCAGTCAAGGGCTCGACGAATTCGCGGGATGGGTCGAAGGCCTGATGAGAGCGCGGGGCTACGACATCGACAGCCCGCGTGGCGGCGGCAAGTCCCGGATCGCGGACGAGGCCGGCGTGCACCGGGCCGCCGTGACGCGGCTGCTGCAGCGGCAGAGCATGCCCGACCTGGAGACCATGCGCAGGATCGCCCCGCTGCTCGGCGTCTCCGTCCGCGACATGCTCATCAGGTCCGGGCGAGTCACGCCGGAGGAACTTCCGATGGCGGCGGACCTGCTGCCGCCGAACGACTGGCAGCCGTCGATGGAGGACTTCGCCCGTTGGCTGGGCGTGCCCGACGAGCGCATGGGCGTCTTCGTCAAGGTCGTGAACCAGTTCCTGGAGCCCGACGCCGAGGCGGAGCGGCCCGCGGAGGCGGCCGAGCCCCGCCGGACCGCCCGCGACTGACCAGGGACGATCTTGTCCGGTCCCGGCCCGCACGGCCGGGACCACGTGCGCGTGGGCATTTGTTTTGACCGGAGTCCATGCGATAGGTACGCTCATGCCTTGTGCCTGGGGTGTGCCTGGGCTCGCGTGCGTGTCCTCAACCGCAAGGCGAGTCATATACCGGCCACCGCAATCCGCGCCCTTTCCGCTTCGTGCGGGGGGTCCGCGCGATTCGACACACCCGACCGCGTGGGTCGGTGGATGTTCCAGGTTAGTTTTACGACGGCACACAGAAACCGGAGAAGTAGTGCCTACGATCCAGCAGCTGGTCCGGAAGGGCCGGCAGGACAAGGTCGAGAAGAACAAGACGCCCGCACTCGAGGGTTCCCCTCAGCGTCGCGGCGTCTGCACGCGTGTGTTCACGACCACCCCGAAGAAGCCGAACTCGGCCCTCCGTAAGGTCGCGCGTGTGCGTCTGACCTCCGGCATCGAGGTCACGGCCTACATCCCGGGCGAGGGTCACAACCTGCAGGAGCACTCGATCGTGCTCGTGCGCGGTGGCCGTGTGAAGGACCTGCCGGGTGTTCGCTACAAGATCATCCGCGGTTCCCTCGACACGCAGGGCGTCAAGAACCGTAAGCAGGCTCGCAGCCGCTACGGCGCCAAGAAGGAGAAGTAAGAATGCCTCGTAAGGGCCCCGCCCCGAAGCGCCCGGTCATCATCGACCCGGTCTACAGCTCTCCTCTTGTCACCTCGCTGATCAACAAGATCCTGCTGGACGGCAAGCGTTCCACCGCCGAGCGCATCGTCTACGGTGCCATGGAAGGCCTCCGCGAGAAGACCGGCGCTGACCCGGTCATCACGCTGAAGCGCGCGCTTGAGAACGTCAAGCCCTCGCTCGAGGTCAAGTCCCGCCGTGTCGGTGGCGCCACCTACCAGGTGCCGATCGAGGTCAAGCCGGGCCGCGCTGCGACCCTGGCGCTCCGCTGGGTCGTGGGTTACTCCCGTGCCCGTCGTGAGAAGACCATGACCGAGCGCCTCATGAACGAGCTCCTCGACGCCTCGAACGGCCTCGGTGCGGCCGTCAAGAAGCGTGAGGACACGCACAAGATGGCCGAGTCCAACAAGGCCTTCGCGCACTACCGCTGGTAGTCGCAACCCACATCGAGACCGAGAGAAGACTGAGCCGATATGGCTACCACTTCGCTTGACCTTGCCAAGGTGCGCAACATCGGCATCATGGCGCACATCGACGCGGGCAAGACGACCACCACCGAGCGGATCCTGTTCTACACCGGTGTCTCGTACAAGATCGGTGAAGTCCACGACGGCGCTGCCACGATGGACTGGATGGAGCAGGAGCAGGAGCGCGGCATCACGATCACGTCGGCCGCGACGACCTGCCACTGGCCGCTCGAGAATGTCGATCACACGATCAACATCATCGACACGCCGGGCCACGTCGACTTCACCGTCGAGGTGGAGCGTTCGCTGCGCGTGCTCGACGGTGCTGTCACCGTGTTCGACGGTGTGGCCGGCGTCGAGCCCCAGTCCGAGACTGTCTGGCGTCAGGCGGACCGCTACGGCGTTCCGCGTATCTGCTTCGTCAACAAGCTCGACCGTACGGGCGCCGAGTTCCTCCGCTGCGTCGACATGATCGTGGAGCGCCTCGGCGCCGTCCCGATCGTCATGCAGCTCCCGATCGGCGCCGAGATGGACTTCCAGGGCGTCGTCGACCTCGTCCGCATGAAGGCCCTCGTCTGGTCCGCCGAGGCCAGCAAGGGCGAGATGTACGACGTCGTCGACATCCCGGCCTCGCACACCGAGCTCGCCGAAGAGTGGCGCGCGAAGCTGGTCGAGACCGTCGCGGAGAACGACGAGGAGCTCATGGAGCTCTTCCTCGAGGGCGTCGAGCCCACCGAGGAGCAGCTCTACGCTGCCGTCCGTCGCATCACCATCGCCTCCGGCAAGGGTGGCGGCGAGAAGACGGTCACCCCCGTCTTCTGTGGCACCGCGTTCAAGAACAAGGGCGTCCAGCCCCTGCTCGACGCTGTCGTCCGCTACCTCCCCTCCCCCCTGGACGTCGAGGCCATCGAGGGCCACAGCGTCAAGGACGCGGAGGAGATCGTGCGGCGCAAGCCGTCCGACGACGAGCCGCTGTCGGCCCTCGCGTTCAAGATCGCGAGCGACCCGCACCTCGGCAAGCTCACCTTCGTCCGGATCTACTCCGGTCGCCTGGAGGCCGGCACCGCGGTGCTGAACTCCGTCAAGGGCAAGAAGGAGCGCATCGGCAAGATCTACCGCATGCACGCGAACAAGCGTGAGGAGATCGACTCGGTGGGCGCCGGCGACATCGTCGCCGTCATGGGCCTCAAGCAGACCACCACCGGTGAGACGCTGTGCGACGAGAAGAACCCGGTCATCCTGGAGTCCATGGACTTCCCGGCGCCGGTCATTCAGGTCGCCATCGAGCCCAAGTCCAAGGGTGACCAGGAGAAGCTGGGTGTCGCCATCCAGCGTCTCGCGGAGGAGGACCCCTCCTTCCAGGTGCACTCGGACGAGGAGACCGGCCAGACCATCATCGGTGGTATGGGCGAGCTTCACCTCGACATCCTCGTCGACCGCATGCGTCGCGAGTTCAAGGTCGAGGCGAACGTCGGCAAGCCGCAGGTCGCGTACCGCGAGACGATCCGCAAGGCCGTCGAGCGACTTGACTACACCCACAAGAAGCAGACCGGTGGTACCGGTCAGTTCGCCAAGGTGCAGATCGCGATCGAGCCCATCGAGGGCGGCGACGCCTCGTACGAGTTCGTGAACAAGGTCACCGGTGGCCGCATCCCGAAGGAGTACATCCCTTCGGTCGACGCGGGTGCGCAGGAGGCCATGCAGTTCGGCATCCTGGCCGGCTACGAGATGACTGGCGTCCGCGTCATCCTTCTCGACGGTGGCTACCACGAGGTCGACTCCTCCGAGCTGGCGTTCAAGATCGCCGGTTCGCAGGCCTTCAAGGAGGCCGCGCGGAAGGCTTCGCCGGTCATCCTCGAGCCCATGATGTCCGTCGAGGTCACCACGCCCGAGGACTACATGGGTGAGGTCATCGGCGACATCAACTCCCGCCGTGGCCAGATTCAGGCCATGGAGGAGCGCAGCGGCGCTCGCGTCGTGAAGGGCCTCGTGCCCCTCTCGGAGATGTTCGGCTACGTCGGAGACCTCCGCAGCAAGACCTCGGGTCGCGCAAGCTACTCGATGCAGTTCGACTCCTACGCCGAGGTTCCGCGGAACGTCGCCGAGGAGATCATCGCGAAGGCCAAGGGCGAGTAACTCTCCCGAGTTCACGCTTTAGGCTTGACACCAGTCGCCGGGGTTCCGCCCCGGAACCCCGAGGAACGGGCCCCGGCGACTGGCATCCCAGCAAAGATCACCTGGCGCCGATGAGCAAGGCGTACAGAACCACTCCGCAGGAGGATTCAGTGGCGAAGGCAAAGTTCGAGCGGACTAAGCCGCACGTCAACATCGGCACCATCGGTCACATTGACCACGGTAAGACGACCCTCACGGCCGCCATTACCAAGGTGCTGCACGACGCGTACCCGGACCTGAACGAGGCCTCGGCCTTCGACCAGATCGACAAGGCTCCCGAGGAGCGCCAGCGCGGTATCACGATCTCGATCGCGCACGTCGAGTACCAGACCGAGTCGCGTCACTACGCCCACGTCGACTGCCCCGGTCACGCGGACTACATCAAGAACATGATCACGGGTGCGGCGCAGATGGACGGCGCCATCCTCGTGGTCGCCGCCACCGACGGCCCGATGCCGCAGACCAAGGAGCACGTGCTCCTGGCCCGCCAGGTCGGCGTTCCGTACATCGTCGTCGCCCTGAACAAGGCCGACATGGTGGACGACGAGGAGATCCTGGAGCTCGTCGAGCTCGAGGTCCGTGAGCTCCTCTCCGAGTACGAGTTCCCGGGCGACGACCTTCCGGTCGTCCGCGTCTCCGCGCTCAAGGCCCTTGAGGGCGACAAGGAGTGGGCGGACAAGCTCCTCGGTCTGATGAAGGCCGTCGACGAGTCCATCCCGCAGCCCGAGCGCGACGTCGACAAGCCGTTCCTGATGCCGATCGAGGACGTCTTCACGATCACCGGTCGTGGCACCGTCGTCACCGGTCGTATCGAGCGCGGTATCCTCAAGGTCAACGAGACCGTCGACATCATCGGCATCAAGACCGAGAAGACCACCACCACGGTCACCGGTATCGAGATGTTCCGCAAGCTGCTCGACGAGGGCCAGGCCGGTGAGAACGTCGGTCTGCTCCTCCGTGGCATCAAGCGCGAGGACGTCGAGCGCGGCCAGGTCATCATCAAGCCGGGCTCGGTCACGCCGCACACGAAGTTCGAGGCGCAGGCCTACATCCTGTCGAAGGACGAGGGTGGCCGTCACACCCCGTTCTTCAACAACTACCGCCCGCAGTTCTACTTCCGTACCACGGACGTGACCGGCGTCGTGACCCTCCCCGAGGGCACCGAGATGGTCATGCCGGGCGACAACACCGCCATGAGCGTTGAGCTGATCCAGCCCATCGCCATGGAGGAGGGCCTCAAGTTCGCCATCCGTGAGGGTGGCCGGACCGTCGGCGCCGGCCAGGTCGTCTCGATCACTGAGTGATCTTGATCTGATCTGGTAGCTCCACGAGCTGCAGGAGAAGGCCCCGCACCTTTCGGTGCGGGGCCTTCTCGCGTCTCACCTGCGTGCCTACGGCCGCCAGCTCCAGGGGCGTCCGTCGGCGCCCAGGCCGACCACGGCCGCTCCGCCAGCCCCCAGGTGCAGCGCGGTCGACACCGCCTCCGGGCCCGTCGTACGGGTACGGAGTCGGCCACCGGACCGGACCGTCACCCTGCCGTCGGTGTCGGTGCCGAGGAGTACGGTCCCGAGCGCCGCCGAACGTGCGGCGACCACGTCCCCGTACCCGTCGAGACCGGCGTCGCCGTCCGGCCCGAGCAGCGCCGCCGAGGCCGGAGCCCGGTGGTACAGCTCGCCGCCCGCGCTCGCCACCGTGGACCCCGAGAGCGGCAGCCCGCCCTCCCGCTCCACCCCGTCCACCCAGTGCCGTACGGACTCCCGCCCCGCCGCGTACAGATGCACCCGGCCCGCCGCGTCCACCGACACGGCCAGGCCGTCCTGGACCTCCGCCGGTCCCGGGAGGGCCCGCCACGGGCCCCAGGACCCGTCCGCCGCCCGCACCCGCGTCGAGACGCCCTTGTCGGCGTTCCGTACGAACAGGTGGACCCGGCCGTCGGGGGCCACGGCCGCCACCGGAGCGCCGATCCGGCGCCCCCGGTCGTCCTGGCGCTCCGGGCAGCCGAGTCCCCGCCAGGCGAGGAACGGTCCGCCGGGGGAGCGCTGCTCAAGGAGCACCACCTCGCGCCGGTTGGCCCCGCCGTGCCCGTCGAGCGCGGCGAACCGCACCCCGAAGAGCAGCACCCGGCCGTCCGCGAGCACCGCCGAACCGAGCGCGGGCGCGAGCGGCCCGCCGCCCAGATCCGTCGGCTCGCTCCAGACCCCGGGCGCCGACTCGCGCCAGCGGACCGCGCGCAGCCCGAGCACCCCGTACGCGGTGAGCCGCCCGTCCGGCTCCTCGGCGAGCGCCGGGCGCGCGCCCGGCCAGCGATGGTGCGTGGAGCGGACCCAGCCCTTGTGGTTGGTCAGCGGCCGGTCGCCGCCGACGCCGTAGTCGCCGCAGCCCGAGGGGTTCCCGCACTGCCAGGAGGGGTCACCGCCGTACGGGACGAGGCGTGCGGCCTTCTCCTCCAGGACCGCGGGAGGCAGGTTCTTCGGCCAGTGCCGGTTGTAGTAGCCGCGGAAGGCCTTCGCCGTGAACGCCGGTATCGGTTCGCCGTCCCTGACCGCGTCCGACACCCAGCGGCACAGAGCGGCCCAGGTGAAGCAGCCGACCGCCGTGTGGTCGCCGTGGTCCGAGTACCCCGGCTGCTCGGAGTTCCGCCGCCGGGTGGCGTCGTCGCCGTGCTGGACGTCCGGGTCCGGGTCCAGGGTGTGCACCACCGTCGGCCGGTAGCGGGCGAGCAGCCCGACGAGGGCGGCGACCAGCTGGTCGTAGTCGTAGGTGTCGGCGCGGGTGACGGGGGAGCCGGCCGACAGATGGGTCCGCAGTTCGAGTGCCCGGTCGTCCCACAGCGCGGGCATCGCCATGTACCGGCGGGAGGTGTGCATCGGCAGGTTGAGGAAGACCAGCTCGATCCGGCGGCCGCCGTTCGTGAGCGTGTCGACCCCGGCCCGCCGGCCGCCCGGCAGCGTCAGCGTCTCCCGCTGCCACGGCGTGAACACCGGAAGCCCGAGCGCCACGGCGTACGACTGGCGCAGACCCTGGTGGCGGGCCGCGGAGTAGGCCGCCCGGTCCGGGGGAGCCTCCGGCATCCCGGCGATCCGGTTCCGGCCGGTGTGCTCGCCTGCCGTCACGTACACGGAGACGAGGGGGACCCCCGCGTCGAGCAGCCGCTGCGTGTCCGGGTTCATGAAGTACAGGTCGTCGTCCGGATGCGCGGAGAACTGCAGCAGCAGCGCCCGCCGGGCCCGGGCGTCCGCGATCGGCTTCCCCGGCGCCGGATCGGCCGTCGGGGTGGCCCGGCGCGGCTCCGGTACGGAGCACCCGGCGGCGGCCGTCGTGGCGGCGAGGGCGGCGGCGAGAACCGCTCGCCGGCGGGGTGGGGTGGGCTGCACGTGCGGGGTCCTTCGCTCAGGGGTCGCCTGGAAGACGGCTCCGCGGGCGAAGAGGTTGTGCCGCGCGGACGCCGGGAGAAAAAGTTCGAGGAATCCCGCGGAGCGATGTCGAAGCGGCGATCATGGCTCCGACCCAAGGGTGAAAGCGCGCCACAGGGGCGCGTGGGACGGGGAGGACACCCGAGATGAAGTACGTCGCGATGATCTACGGCAACCAGGCCAAGTGGGACTCCTTCCCCGCCGAGGCCTGGCCCGAGGCGATCGCCAAGCAGGAGGCCTTCAACCGGAAGTACCGCGAGAGCGGCGAGCTGGTCGGCGCGTACGGGCTCGCAGACGCCGCCGCCGCCCAGCTGGTCCGCCGCGAGGGCGGCGCCCCCGCGGTCACCGACGGCCCGTACCTGGAGACCAAGGAGTACCTGGCCAGCTTCTACCTGCTCGACTGCGACAGCCTGGAGCGCGCCCAGCAGATCGCCGCCGACATGCCGTTCGCTGACGTCGACCCCGTCGAGCTGTGGCCGGTCCTGCACGAGTCCGCGGCGGACGTGTGACCGGCACGCACGGGATCGAGGACCTGCTGCGCACGTGTGCGCCGCAGGTCCTCGGCGCGCTCGTACGGCGGTACGGCGCCTTCGACGTCTGCGAGGACGCCGTCCAGGAGGCGCTGATCGCCGCCGCGGAGCAGTGGCCCCGGCAGGGCGTCCCCGACCACCCGCGCGGATGGCTGGTGACCGTCGCCGCCCGCCGGTACGTCGACCTGGTCCGCAGCGAGGCCGCGCGCAGGCGCCGCGAGGACGCCGTGGCCCTCGCGACCCCGGACTCGGCGCTCCTCGCGCGCGCCGCGGACGACACCCCGGACACCGACCGGGACGACTCGCTGTCGCTGCTCTTCCTCTGCTGCCACCCGGACCTGTCGCCGCCCAGCCGGATCGCGCTCACCCTGCGCGCCGTGGGCGGCCTGACCACCGCGCAGATCGCCGCCGCCTTCCTCGGACCCGAGTCGACCATGGCGCAGCGGATCAGCCGGGCCAAGCAGACGATCAGGGCGGCGGGCGGCTCCTTCGCGCTGCCCGAGGGCGCGGACCGCACGGCCCGCCTCGCCGACGTGCGGCACGTGCTCTACCTGATCTTCAACGAGGGCTATACGACCAGCGGCGGGGACGCACTGGTCGCGCCCGAGCTGTCCACCGAGGCGATCCGGCTCGCGCGGCTGCTCCACCGGCTGCTGCCGGAGGACACCGAGACGGCCGGCCTGCTCGCCCTGATGCTGCTCACCGACGCCCGCAGGCCGGCCCGCACGGGCCCGCACGGCGAGCTGGTGCCGCTCGCGGAGCAGGACCGGGGGCGCTGGGACGCCGGGCTCGTCGCGGAGGGCGTCGAGCTGATCAGCCGTGCCCTGCCGCGCGGCCAGGTCGGCCCGTACCAGCTGCAGGCGGCCATCGCGGCCGTCCACGACGAGGCGGAGTCCGCGGAGGCCACCGACTGGCCGCAGATCCTCGCGCTCTACGAACTCCTGGAGCGGACCGGGGCCAACCCCGTGATCACTCTCAACCGGGCGGTGGCCGTGGCGATGGTCCACGGCCCCGGGGCGGGCCTGGCCCTCCTGGACGAGCTGGCGGCGGACAAGCGCACGGCCGGGTACCACCGGCTGCTCGCCACCCGGGCCCATCTGCTCGAGCTCCTCGGCGAGAAGGAGGCGGCCGCCGTCGCCTACCGGGAGGCGGCCCGCCGGACGACCAGCGCCCCCGAACGCCGTCATCTCACGGAGCGCGCACGGCGCTTGGGGTGAACCGGGAGGGCGCGCCGCCCGGAGGACCACGACCCGGCGCTCGCGCCCCGGCGCATGACCGTACGTGACGTGGGGTACAGTCTCCGGTTCCGATTGGCGGCGGCACGGCCCGGTGTGGCAGACTGTCGGGGTTGCTCGGTTGAGTGCCGATGCTGCGCGCCTCCCGTCGGGAGGACCGGAAGCGAGTCCCACAGTACTCGTCGCCTCACGCTTCTCAGATATGGGGAGTAGGGGCGGACGTACGGGAATCTTCTGGGAAGCGTCAGCGGGGTACCGGCCAGGCGCCCGGTGGGTGTTCAGCCCTCGGCCGGCGGTCATGGTGACCGCGCCCCCTTGGTTGGGAAATCCTCAGGGATTTCTGCGTAGAGGGAGCGCGACACGCCCGACCGCGTGGGTCGGAGGCAGACCGCGCTGTTCACAGCACAGCCGATCGGGTTCCAGAGCGTTACGAGACAAAGGACTACTAGTAGCCATGGCGGGACAGAAGATCCGCATCCGGCTCAAGGCCTACGACCACGAGGTCATCGACTCCTCGGCGAAGAAGATCGTCGAGACGGTGACCCGCACTGGTGCGTCGGTCGCAGGCCCGGTGCCGCTGCCCACTGAGAAGAACGTGTACTGCGTCATCAAGTCGCCGCACAAGTACAAGGACTCGCGCGAGCACTTCGAGATGCGCACGCACAAGCGCCTCATCGACATCCTCGACCCCACGCCGAAGACGGTTGACTCGCTCATGCGTCTCGACCTCCCGGCGGGCGTTGACATCGAGATCAAGCTCTGAGGGCGCGCGAGATGGCTAAGAACATCAAGGGCATCCTGGGCGAGAAGCTCGGCATGACGCAGGTCTGGGACGAGAACAACCGGGTCGTCCCGGTGACCGTCGTCAAGGCCGGCCCCAATGTCGTGACCCAGGTGCGTACGAACGACGTCGACGGCTACGAGTCGGTCCAGATCGCCTTCGGCGAGATCGACCCTCGCAAGGTGAACAAGCCCCTCAAGGGTCACTTCGCCAAGGCCGACGTCACCCCGCGCCGCCACCTGGTGGAGCTCCGCACCGCTGACGCCTCCGAGTACACGCTCGGCCAGGAGATCACCGCCGAGCTCTTCGAGGCCGGCGTGAAGGTCGACGTCACCGGCAAGAGCAAGGGCAAGGGCTTCGCCGGTGTCATGAAGCGCCACAACTTCCGTGGCGGCAAGGCGTCGCACGGTGCCCACCGCGTGCACCGCAAGCCCGGTTCCATCGGTGGCTGTGCCACCCCGGGCCGTGTCTTCAAGGGCATGAAGATGGCTGGTCGCATGGGCAACGAGCGTGTGACCACCCAGAACCTGACCGTCCACGCCGTTGACGCCGAGAAGGGTCTGCTGCTCATCAAGGGCGCCGTCCCCGGCCCCAACGGTGGCCTCGTCCTGGTCCGCACCGCGGCCAAGGGGGTTTGAGGAACCGATGAGCACCATTGACATCCTTTCGCCGGCAGGCGACAAGGCCGGGACCGTCGAGCTCCCCTCGGAGATCTTCGGCGCCAAGATCAGCATTCCGCTGATCCACCAGGTCGTCGTCGCGCAGCTGGCCGCGGCCCGTCAGGGCACGCACAAGACCAAGCGCCGTGGCGAAGTCCGCGGTGGTGGTAAGAAGCCTTACCGCCAGAAGGGCACCGGCCGCGCCCGTCAGGGTTCGACCCGCGCCCCGCAGTTCGCCGGTGGTGGCGTCGTCCACGGCCCGCAGCCGCGTGACTACTCGCAGCGCACCCCGAAGAAGATGAAGGTCGCCGCCCTGCGCGGTGCCCTCTCGGACCGGGCCACCCACTCCCGCATCCACGTCGTCACCGGCGTGGTCGAGGGTGAGGTCTCCACCAAGGCCGCGAAGACGCTGTTCGGCAAGATCTCGGAGCGCAAGAACCTGCTCCTGGTCGTCGAGCGCTCCGACGAGGCCGCGTGGCTGTCCGCTCGTAACCTGCCCCAGGTGCACATCCTGGAGCCGGGCCAGCTCAACACGTACGACGTGATCGTCTCCGACGACGTGGTCTTCACCCAGGCCGCCCTCGAGTCCTTCGTGTCTGGCCCCCAGACCGCTGAGACCGAAGGGAGCGACGCCTGATGACTGAGGCCGTCGTCACCAGCAAGACCTTCTCGGACCCGCGTGACATCCTCGTCAAGCCGGTCGTCTCGGAGAAGAGCTACGCCCTGCTGGACGAGAACAAGTACACGTTCATCGTCGCGCCTGGCTCCAACAAGACCCAGATCAAGCAGGCCGTCGAGGCGGTCTTCTCGGTCAAGGTCACCGGGGTCAACACGATCAACCGCCAGGGCAAGCGCAAGCGCACCAAGGCCGGTTTCGGTAAGCGCAAGGACACCAAGCGCGCCATCGTGACCCTTGCCGAGGGCAACCGTATCGACATCTTCGGCGGTCCGACCGCCTAACGGCGGTCTGGATCGTCCGGAATCGGACGAGGACTGAGAAATGGGAATCCGCAAGTACAAGCCGACTACGCCGGGCCGTCGTGGCTCCTCCGTAGCCGACTTCGTCGAGATCACGCGGTCCACGCCGGAGAAGTCGCTGGTTCGCCCTCTGCACAGCAAGGGCGGCCGTAACAACACCGGCCGGATCACCGTGCGCCACCAGGGCGGTGGCCACAAGCGCGCCTACCGAGTGATCGACTTCCGTCGTCACGACAAGGACGGCGTGCCGGCGAAGGTCGCTCACATCGAGTACGACCCCAACCGCACCGCCCGCATCGCGCTGCTCCACTACGTGGACGGCGAGAAGCGCTACATCATCGCCCCCAAGGGTCTGACGCAGGGTGACCGCGTCGAGAACGGCCCCGGCGCTGACATCAAGCCCGGCAACAACCTGGCGCTCCGCAACATCCCGGTCGGTACCACGATCCACGCGATCGAGATCCGTCCCGGTGGCGGCGCCAAGTTCGCGCGCTCCGCTGGTGCCTCCGTGCAGCTGCTGGCGAAGGAGGGCACGATGGCCCACCTTCGTATGCCGTCCGGTGAGATCCGTCTCGTCGACGCCCGCTGCCGCGCCACCATCGGCGAGGTCGGCAACGCCGAGCAGTCGAACATCAACTGGGGCAAGGCCGGCCGTAAGCGTTGGCTGGGCGTTCGCCCGACCGTCCGCGGTGTGGCGATGAACCCGGTGGACCACCCGCACGGTGGTGGTGAGGGCAAGACCTCCGGTGGTCGCCACCCGGTCTCCCCGTGGGGTCAGAAGGAGGGTCGTACTCGCTCGCCGAAGAAGGCTTCGAGCAAGTACATCGTCCGCCGCCGCAAGACGAACAAGAAGCGCTAGGAGCGGGTTTAGATGCCGCGTAGTCTCAAGAAGGGACCCTTCGTCGACGGACACCTCGTAAAGAAGGTGGACGTACAGAACGAAGCCGGTACCAAGAACGTCATCAAGACCTGGTCCCGTCGCTCGATGATCATCCCGGCCATGCTCGGCCACACGATCGCGGTGCACAACGGCAAGACCCACATTCCGGTGTTTGTCACCGAGTCGATGGTCGGCCACAAGCTCGGCGAGTTCTCGCCGACGCGCACCTTCCGGGGTCACGTGAAGGACGACCGGAAGTCGAAGCGCCGCTAGTAGCGGGGTGGAATCGACCATGACAGACACTGGAAGGACAACCATGGAAGCCAGGGCCCAGGCGCGGTACATCCGCGTCACGCCCATGAAGGCCCGCCGCGTGGTGGACCTTATCCGTGGCATGGATGCCACGGAGGCTCAGGCGGTCCTGCGTTTCGCCCCGCAGGCCGCGAGCGTGCCGGTTGGCAAGGTGCTGGACAGCGCCATTGCCAACGCCGCGCACAACTACGACCACTCTGACGCCTCTTCGCTGGTCATCAGCGAGGCGTACGTGGATGAGGGCCCGACCCTGAAGCGGTTCCGTCCGCGTGCTCAGGGCCGTGCCTACCGGATCCGTAAGCGGACCAGCCACATCACCGTGGTCGTCAGCAGCAAGGAAGGAACCCGGTAATGGGCCAGAAGGTTAACCCGCATGGGTTCCGGCTCGGCATCACCACGGACTTCAAGTCCCGTTGGTACGCCGACAAGCTGTACAAGGACTACGTCAAGGAAGACGTCGCCATCCGTCGGATGATGACGTCCGGCATGGAGCGCGCCGGCATCTCGAAGGTTGAGATCGAGCGCACCCGTGACCGCGTGCGGGTGGACATCCACACCGCGCGTCCCGGCATCGTCATCGGCCGCCGTGGCGCCGAGGCCGACCGCATCCGCGGCGACCTCGAGAAGCTCACGGGCAAGCAGGTCCAGCTGAACATCCTCGAGGTCAAGAACCCCGAGATGGACGCTCAGCTGGTTGCTCAGGCCGTTGCCGAGCAGCTCTCCTCCCGCGTCTCCTTCCGTCGCGCCATGCGTAAGAGCATGCAGGGCACGATGAAGGCCGGCGCCAAGGGCATCAAGATCCAGTGCGGCGGTCGCCTCGGCGGCGCCGAGATGTCCCGCTCGGAGTTCTACCGCGAGGGCCGTGTGCCGCTGCACACGCTCCGCGCGAACGTGGACTACGGCTTCTTCGAGGCCAAGACGACCTTCGGTCGTATTGGCGTCAAGGTCTGGATCTACAAGGGCGACGTCAAGAACATCGCCGAGGTCCGCGCCGAGAACGCTGCGGCCCGTGCGGGTAACCGCCCGGCCCGTGGCGCGGGTGGCGCTGGCGACCGTCCCGCCGGCCGTGGTGGCCGCGGTGGCGAGCGTGGCGGCCGCGGCCGCAAGCCGCAGCAGCAGTCCGCGCCGGCTGCCGAGGCCCCCAAGGCCGACGCTCCCGCCGCCGCTGCCGCTCCGGCTGAGAGCACCGGAACGGAGGCCTGACCGAAATGCTGATCCCCCGTAGGGTCAAGCACCGCAAGCAGCACCACCCCAAGCGCTCGGGTATGAGCAAGGGTGGTACGCAGGTTGCGTTCGGCGAGTACGGCATTCAGGCCCTCACGCCGGCGTACGTGACCAACCGCCAGATCGAGGCGGCTCGTATCGCGATGACCCGCCACATCAAGCGTGGCGGCAAGGTCTGGATCAACATCTACCCGGACCGCCCGCTGACCAAGAAGCCTGCCGAGACCCGCATGGGTTCCGGTAAGGGTTCGCCGGAGTGGTGGATCGCGAACGTCAAGCCCGGTCGGGTGATGTTCGAGCTGTCCTACCCGAACGAGAAGATCGCGCGCGAGGCCCTGACCCGTGCGGCCCACAAGCTGCCGATGAAGTGCAAGATCGTTAAGCGCGAAGCAGGTGAGCTGTGATGACCGCCGGTACCAAGGCGTCCGAGCTGCGCGAACTGGGCAACGAGGAGCTTCTCAACAAGCTCCGCGAGGCCAAGGAAGAGCTGTTCAACCTCCGCTTCCAGGCGGCGACGGGCCAGCTCGAGAACCACGGGCGGCTGAAGTCCGTCCGCAAGGACATCGCGCGGATCTACACCCTGATGCGTGAGCGCGAGCTGGGCATCGAGACGGTGGAGAGCGCCTGATGAGCGAGAGCAACGTGACTGAGCAGAAGACCGAGCGCAACGCTCGCAAGGTCCGCGAGGGCCTGGTCGTCAGCGACAAGATGGACAAGACCGTCGTCGTCGCTGTCGAGGACCGCGTCAAGCACGCGCTGTACGGCAAGGTCATCCGCCGTACGAACAAGCTCAAGGCTCACGACGAGCAGAACGCTGCCGGCATCGGCGACCGCGTCCTCCTGATGGAGACCCGGAAGCTGTCGTCGACGAAGCACTGGCGCGTCATCGAGATCCTCGAGAAGGCCAAGTAGGTATTTCGCGTCAGCGAAATCCAGTAATCACAGCTTGAAGGGGTAACCCTTCGAGTTCGTTCCGCCAGGCTCGGTGGAGGAGCGCCAATCGTTTGGCGCTCCTCCGCCGGGAACCGGCAGACAATCAGGAGATAGACGTGATCCAGCAGGAGTCGCGACTGCGTGTCGCCGACAACACTGGTGCCAAGGAGATCCTTTGCATCCGTGTTCTCGGTGGCTCGGGTCGCCGCTACGCGGGCATCGGTGACGTCATCGTCGCCACCGTCAAGGACGCGATCCCCGGTGGCAACGTGAAGAAGGGTGACGTCGTCAAGGCGGTCATCGTTCGCACCGTCAAGGAGCGCCGCCGCCAGGACGGCTCGTACATCCGCTTCGACGAGAACGCCGCTGTCATTCTCAAGAACGACGGCGACCCTCGTGGCACCCGTATCTTCGGCCCGGTCGGCCGTGAGCTGCGCGAGAAGAAGTTCATGAAGATCATCTCGCTCGCGCCGGAGGTGCTGTAAGCATGAAGATCAAGAAGGGCGACCTGGTCCAGGTCATCACCGGTAAGGACAAGGGCAAGCAGGGCAAGGTCATCACGGCCTTCCCCCGCGAGAACCGCGTCCTCGTCGAGGGTGTCAACCGGGTCAAGAAGCACACCAAGGCCGGCCCGTCGCAGGCCGGTGGCATCGTCACGACCGAGGCCCCGGTCCACGTGAGCAACGTTCAGCTCGTCGTGGAGAAGGATGGCCAGAAGGTCGTCACGCGTGTCGGTTACCGCTTCGACGACGAGGGCAACAAGATCCGCGTTGCCAAGCGGACGGGTGAGGACATCTGATGGCTACCACCACTCCGCGTCTCAAGACGAAGTACCGCGAGGAGATCGCGGGCAAGCTGCGTGAGGAGTTCTCGTACGAGAACGTCATGCAGGTTCCCGGCCTCGTGAAGATCGTGGTCAACATGGGTGTCGGCGACGCCGCCCGTGACTCGAAGCTCATGGACGGTGCCGTCCGTGACCTGACCACGATCACCGGTCAGAAGCCGGCCGTCACCAAGGCTCGCAAGTCCATCGCGCAGTTCAAGCTGCGTGAGGGCCAGCCGATCGGTGCGCACGTCACCCTCCGTGGCGACCGCATGTGGGAGTTCCTGGACCGCACCCTGTCGCTCGCGCTTCCGCGCATCCGCGACTTCCGTGGTCTGTCCCCCAAGCAGTTCGACGGGCGTGGCAACTACACCTTCGGTCTCACGGAGCAGGTCATGTTCCACGAGATCGACCAGGACAAGATCGACCGTGTCCGGGGTATGGACATCACCGTGGTGACCACGGCGACCAACGACGACGAGGGCCGTGCCCTTCTGCGTCACCTCGGCTTCCCGTTCAAGGAGGCGTAAGCGAGATGGCGAAGAAGGCTCTCATCGCGAAGGCTGCCCGCAAGCCCAAGTTCGGCGTGCGTGGCTACACGCGCTGCCAGCGTTGTGGTCGACCCCACTCCGTGTACCGCAAGTTCGGCCTGTGCCGCGTGTGCCTTCGTGAGATGGCTCACCGTGGCGAGCTGCCGGGCGTGACCAAGAGCTCCTGGTAATCCCTTACTTGGGATGACCGGAGTCTCTCGGTAAGCACTGGGTTGGCGGACGCCCAGGCCTCCATGGCTTAGGCTAGGAGGGTTGGGCGTCCGCCGCCCGTACGACTTACTACGCCGTAGGTCCCCGCGCCGCACCCGTCCCGCCCCTGTGTGGGGAGAGGGATGGCGCATACAGGAAACCCCGGCGAGAGAGGCCGAAGGCCAATTCATGACCATGACTGATCCGATCGCGGACATGCTGACTCGTCTGCGTAACGCGAACTCGGCATACCACGACTCCGTGACGATGCCGCACAGCAAGATCAAGTCTCACATCGCGGAAATCCTCCAGCAGGAGGGCTTCATCACGGGCTGGAAGGTCGAGGACGCCGAAGTCGGCAAGAACCTCGTCCTCGAGCTCAAGTTCGGTCCGAACCGCGAGCGCTCCATTGCGGGCATCAAGCGGATCTCGAAGCCGGGCCTCCGTGTTTACGCGAAGTCCACCAACCTGCCGAAGGTCCTCGGCGGCCTGGGCGTGGCGATCATCTCCACGTCCCACGGTCTCCTGACCGGCCAGCAGGCAGGCAAGAAGGGCGTAGGTGGGGAAGTCCTCGCCTACGTCTGGTAGTCGGGAAAGGAAGGAAAGCTCATGTCGCGTATTGGCAAGCTGCCTATCCAGGTTCCCGCCGGCGTGGACGTCACCATCGATGGCCGCACGGTCACGGTGAAGGGTTCCAAGGGCACCCTGAGCCACACCGTCGCCGCGCCGATCGAGATCGTTAAGGGCGAGGATGGCGTGCTCAACGTCAACCGTCCGAACGACGAGCGTCAGAACAAGGCCCTTCACGGCCTGTCCCGCACGCTGGTGGCCAACATGATCACCGGTGTGACCCAGGGTTACGTGAAGGCGCTCGAGATCAGCGGTGTCGGTTACCGCGTCGCCGCGAAGGGCTCCAGCCTGGAGTTCCAGCTCGGCTACAGCCACCCGATCCTGATCGAGGCGCCCGAGGGCATCTCGTTCAAGGTGGAGTCGCCGACCAAGTTCTCGGTCGAGGGCATCGACAAGCAGAAGGTCGGCGAGGTCGCGGCGAACATCCGCAAGCTGCGGAAGCCCGACCCGTACAAGGCCAAGGGCGTCAAGTACGCCGGCGAGGTCATCCGCCGCAAGGTCGGAAAGGCTGGTAAGTAGCCATGGCATACGGTGTGAAGATCGCCAAGGGCGACGCTTACAAGCGTGCGGCCAAGGCTCGCCGCCACATCCGCATCCGCAAGAACGTGTCGGGTACGGCGGAGCGTCCGCGCCTCGTCGTGACGCGTTCGAACCGCGGCATCACCGCTCAGGTCATCGACGACCTCAAGGGTCACACCCTTGCGTCGGCGTCGAACCTGGACGCGTCGATCCGCGGTGGCGAGGGTGACAAGTCCGCGCAGGCCAAGCAGGTCGGTGCTCTCGTCGCTGAGCGCGCCAAGGCCGCTGGTGTCGAGGCTGTCGTGTTCGACCGTGGTGGCAACAGGTACGCCGGGCGCATTGCCGCTCTGGCTGACGCCGCCCGCGAAGCCGGGCTGAAGTTCTAAGCCCCGGTTCCGGGACTAACGGACGTAACAGAGAGAGGTAAATCCAATGGCTGGACCCCAGCGCCGCGGAAGCGGTGCCGGTGGCGGCGAGCGGCGGGACCGGAAGGGCCGCGACGGTGGCGCTGCCGCCGAGAAGACCGCGTACGTTGAGCGCGTTGTCGCGATCAACCGCGTCGCCAAGGTTGTCAAGGGTGGTCGCCGCTTCAGCTTCACCGCGCTGGTCGTGGTGGGCGACGGTGACGGCACCGTAGGTGTCGGTTACGGCAAGGCCAAGGAAGTTCCCGCGGCCATCGCCAAGGGTGTCGAGGAAGCCAAGAAGAACTTCTTCAAGGTTCCGCGCATCCAGGGCACCATCCCTCACCCGATCACGGGCGAGCGTGCCGCGGGCGTCGTGCTGCTGAAGCCGGCTTCCCCCGGTACCGGTGTTATCGCCGGTGGCCCGGTGCGCGCCGTGCTCGAGTGCGCCGGCGTTCACGACATCCTGTCGAAGTCGCTCGGCTCGTCCAACGCGATCAACATCGTGCACGCGACCGTGGCGGCCCTCAAGGGCCTGCAGCGTCCCGAGGAGATCGCGGCTCGCCGTGGTCTGCCCCTCGAGGACGTCGCCCCCGCGGCTCTGCTCCGTGCGCGTGCTGGGGCGGGTGCGTAATGGCTCGCCTCAAGGTCACGCAGACGAAGTCGTACATCGGCAGCAAGCAGAACCACCGCGACACCCTGCGCTCGCTCGGCCTCAAGAAGGTCAACGACGTGGTTGTCAAGGAGGATCGTCCCGAGTTCCGCGGAATGGTGCACACCGTCCGCCACCTCGTGACGGTCGAGGAGGTTGACTGACATGGCGGAGAACAGCCCGCTGAAGGCCCACAACCTCCGTCCCGCCCCCGGCGCCAAGACCGCGAAGACCCGTGTCGGTCGTGGTGAGGCGTCGAAGGGTAAGACGGCCGGTCGTGGTACGAAGGGTACGAAGGCCCGTTACCAGGTTCCGCAGCGCTTCGAGGGCGGGCAGATGCCCCTCCACATGCGTCTGCCGAAGCTGAAGGGCTTCAAGAACCCCTTCCGCACCGAGTACCAGGTCGTGAACCTGGACAAGCTCACCGCGCTCTACCCGCAGGGTGGCGAGGTCACGGTGGCCGATCTGGTCGCCAAGGGTGCGGTTCGCAAGAACCAGCTCGTCAAGGTGCTCGGCACCGGCGAGATCACCGTGGCGCTGCAGGTGACGGTTGACGCCGTCTCCGGCTCCGCCAAGGAGAAGATCGCCGCTGCCGGCGGCACCGTCACCGAGCTCGTCTGAGACGACTCGTTGGCTTGAACATCCGATCGGGGATGCCTCTCAAAAGGGGCATCCCCGATTGGTCGTTCCTAGGGGGGCACGGTCGCCGGTAAGGTGGCGTGCACTGTCTAGACTCCGTGCGGTATGCCCGCACGGAATTGAAGACCGATACCTATCCGTCGAACCTCAAGACCGTCACCCTTGACGCATAGCGCGGGGGTCGCAGGAGGCACCGTGCTCACCGCGTTCGCCCGGGCGTTCAAGACGCCCGACCTGCGCAAGAAGCTGCTCTTCACGCTCGCCATCATCGTGCTGTACCGCCTCGGGGCCCACATCCCGGTCCCCGGCGTCAGCTACGAGGCCGTCCAGCAGTGTGTCAAGCAGGCCAGCGAGGGCAACAACAGCCTGTTCGGCCTGGTCAACATGTTCAGTGGCGGAGCGCTGCTGCAGATCACCATCTTCGCGCTCGGCATCATGCCGTACATCACGGCCAGCATCATCCTGCAGCTGCTGACCGTCGTGATCCCGCGCCTGGAGGCCCTCAAGAAGGAGGGTCAGTCCGGTACCGCCAAGATCACGCAGTACACCCGGTACCTGACGGTCGCCCTCGCCGTGCTCCAGGGCACCGGTCTCGTGGCCACCGCCAAGAGCGGTGCGCTGTTCAGCGGCTGCAACGTCGCCGACCAGGTCGTTCCCGACCCGTCGATCTTCACCATCGCCACCATGGTCGTCACGATGACCGCGGGCACCTGTGTCGTCATGTGGCTCGGTGAGCTCATCACCGACCGCGGCATCGGCAACGGCATGTCGATCCTGATGTTCATCTCGATCGCCGCCGGCTTCCCGGGCGCGCTGTGGGCCATCAAGGAGAGCGGCAAGCTCGCCAAGGGCTGGATCGAGTTCGGCACCGTCATCCTGATCGGCTTCGTGATGGTGGCCCTCGTGGTCTTCGTCGAGCAGGCCCAGCGCCGCATCCCCGTGCAGTACGCGAAGCGCATGATCGGCCGGCGTTCCTACGGCGGTACGTCCACGTACATCCCGCTGAAGGTGAACCAGGCAGGTGTGATTCCTGTCATCTTCGCGTCGTCGCTGCTCTACATCCCGGCCTTGATCGCGCAGTTCTCGAGCTCCACCGCAGGGTGGAAGACCTGGATCGAAGCCCACTTCGTCAAGGGTGACCACCCCTACTACATCGCTACGTACTTCCTCCTGATCGTGTTCTTCGCCTTCTTCTACGTGGCGATCTCGTTCAACCCCGAGGAAGTCGCCGACAACATGAAGAAGTATGGTGGCTTCATCCCGGGTATCCGGGCTGGTCGACCTACTGCCGAGTACCTGAGCTACGTGCTCAACCGGATCACTTGGCCGGGCTCGCTGTACTTGGGTCTGATCGCTCTTGTGCCGACGATGGCGTTGGCAGGCTTCGGTGGCGCCAATGCCAACTTCCCCTTCGGTGGGACGAGCATCCTCATCATCGTGGGTGTGGGGCTGGAGACCGTGAAGCAGATCGAGAGCCAGCTCCAGCAGCGCAATTACGAAGGGTTCCTCCGCTGATGCGAATCGTCCTCGTCGGACCTCCTGGTGCGGGCAAGGGCACGCAGGCCGCGTACCTTGCCAAGAACCTGGGCATCCCGCACATCTCCACGGGTGACCTGTTCCGCGCCAACATCTCGCAGGGAACGCCGCTGGGGCTCGAGGCGCAGTCGTACATGAAGGCCGGTCAGCTCGTACCGGACTCCGTGACGATCGGCATGGCCAGGGACCGCATGGAGCAGGCCGACGCCGTCAACGGCTTCCTGCTCGACGGGTTCCCGCGCAACGTGGCCCAGGCCGAGGCGCTCGACGAGATCCTCAAGGCGGGTCACGTCCAGCTGGACGCGGTCCTGGACCTGGAGGTCCCCGAGGACGAGGTCGTGAAGCGGATCGCGGGTCGCCGCATCTGCCGCAACGACAGTGCGCACGTCTTCCACGTGACGTACAACGCGCCGAAGGCCGAGGGCGTCTGCGACGCCTGCGGTGGCGAGCTCTACCAGCGCGACGACGACTCCGAGGAGACCGTCCGCCGGCGCCTGGAGGTCTACCACACGGAGACCGAGCCGATCATCGACTACTACCGGGCGCAGAACCTGGTCGAGACGATCGCGGCGCTCGGCAAGGTGGACGAGGTCACCGCGAAGGCGATGACCGCGCTCAAGAAGTAACCCCGGTTTCTCCGATACGGCCGCGGTGCCCCTCAGGGGCGCCGCGGCCGTATCGTTGTTCTGTTCCCCATAACCGATGGAAAGGCCGCGGCCACGATGGTGCAGATCAAGACCCCCGAGCAGATCGCGAAGATGCGTGAGGCGGGCCTTGTCGTCGCCGCCATTCACGCGGCGACCCGTGAGGCGGCCGTGCCGGGTGCCACGACCCGTGATCTCGACGAGGTCGCGCGGAAGGTCATCGCCGACCACGGGGCCAAGTCGAACTTCCTCGGATACGGCGGATTCCCCGCGACGATCTGCACCTCGGTCAACGAGGTCGTCGTCCACGGCATCCCGGACGACAAGACCGTCCTCAAGGACGGCGACATCATCTCGATCGACTGCGGCGCGATCGTGGACGGCTGGCACGGTGACGCGGCCTACACGGCCTTCGTGGGCACCGGGCACGCGCCGGAGCTCGTCGAGCTCTCCCGGGTGACGGAGGAGTCGATGTGGGCCGGTATCGCGGCCATGAAGGCGGGCAACCGTCTGGTGGACGTCTCCAGGGCGATCGAGACGTACATCAAGCGACAGCCGCGGCCGGCGGTCGGCGACCACAGCCTCGGTCGCTACGGGATCATCGAGGACTACGGCGGCCACGGCATCGGCACCGAGATGCACATGGACCCGCACCTGCTGAACTACGTCTCCCGCAAGCGCGGCAAGGGCCCGAAGCTGGTCCCCGGCTTCTGCCTCGCGATCGAGCCGATGGTCTCGCTCGGCACGCCGCACACGGAGGTCCTGAAGGACGACTGGACCGTCATCACGACCGACGGGACCTGGTCCTGCCACTGGGAGCACTCGGTGGCCCTCACGGAGGAGGGGCCGCTGGTCCTGACGGCCGTGGACGGCGGCAGGGCGAAGCTGGCGGAGCTGGGTGTGGTGGCTGCGCCGGATCCGCTGGCGTAGTAGTACCGGAGGCCCTGGCGTTGCCGGGTTCGCGGGCGCGGTGCGGAGTCCGGCGGGCGGAGTCTGCCGCGGCGGGCCGAAGCTTGTGAGGCGCCCTGGCGCCGAGCCCGTGAGGGCTGCGTCGGGGAAGGGGCCCCGCCGGCGTAGTCCCATGACCCGGGCGTCGTCCGGGTTTTCTGCGGCGTGGCCGCTTGCGTAAGGATCAGTTCGGGTGGGCAGACTTCCCGATTCGTCTTTTCCTGGGGCCTGACGTAGACTGATGCGTCGGCTCTCGTGTACCCGTGTGTCCGCATACGGCGGCGAGAGTCGATCAAGGTAGCCGATTCGAAAGGCGAAGCGTGGCCAAGAAGCAAGGTGCCATCGAAATCGAGGGCACCGTGATCGAGTCCCTCCCGAACGCCATGTTCAAGGTGGAGCTCCAGAACGGTCACAAGGTCCTCGCGCACATCTCCGGCAAGATGCGGATGCACTACATCCGTATCCTCCCGGACGACCGGGTCGTCGTGGAGCTCTCTCCGTACGACCTGACGCGTGGCCGGATCGTCTACCGCTACAAGTAGATCTTGCCCGCACCCCGCGTTCTCGCGCGGGTGGTGGCACTGACCCGGAGAACCTCACACCCATGAAGGTCAAGCCGAGCGTCAAGAAGATCTGCGACAAGTGCAAGGTGATCCGCCGTCACGGCCGGGTCATGGTCATCTGCGACAACCTGCGCCACAAGCAGCGCCAGGGCTGACGCACGCCGACCGACCTGCAACTTCGCAGTTCTTCGCGCGACGCATAGCAATACGTACATACGCAGAGCCCGTCGGGCCGTTCTACAACGGTTGACGGCACCTCCGGCGGGGGCCGGGGACCCGGACGTACCACTCTTCGCATCGAAGGGTCGGCGGTCGGGAGCGGTTCTGCAGCAGACCCCCGAGAACACAGGAGCCATTGAATGGCACGCGTTTCCGGTGTTGACATCCCGCGCGAAAAGCGTGTGGTGGTCGCACTCACCTACGTCTTCGGTATCGGGCGCACCCGGTCCGAGGAGATTCTCGCCGCGACCGGCGTGAACCCGTCCACCCGTGTCCGCGAGCTTGCCGAGGAAGACCTCGTCAAGATCCGCGAGTACGTGGACGCCAACCTCCAGACCGAGGGTGACCTCCGTCGCGAGATCGCCGCCGACATCCGCCGCAAGGTCGAGATCGGCTGCTACCAGGGCCTCCGCCACCGTCGTGGCCTGCCCGTCCGCGGCCAGCGCACCAGCACGAACGCTCGTACCCGCAAGGGCCCGCGTCGCGCCATCGCCGGCAAGAAGAAGCCGGGCAAGAAGTAGTCCTCAGCGGACGCTTGACCAAGCGGTCTTCGCTGTAGGACCGACCACCTCCCGTAGGAGATATAGATGCCCCCCAAGGGTCGTCAGGGCGCTGCCAAGAAGGTGCGCCGCAAGGAAAAGAAGAACGTCGCTCACGGGCACGCCCACATCAAGAGCACGTTCAACAACACGATCGTCTCGATCACGGACCCCTCGGGCAACGTGATCTCCTGGGCCTCCGCCGGCCACGTCGGCTTCAAGGGCTCGCGCAAGTCCACCCCGTTCGCCGCGCAGATGGCCGCTGAGTCGGCCGCTCGCCGCGCGCAGGAGCACGGCATGCGCAAGGTCGACGTCTTCGTCAAGGGTCCCGGCTCCGGCCGCGAGACCGCGATCCGCTCCCTCCAGGCCACGGGCCTCGAGGTCGGTTCGATCCAGGACGTCACCCCCACGCCGCACAACGGCTGCCGTCCCCCCAAGCGCCGCCGCGTCTGACGCACGGCTGCTTGATCAGGACTTCGGGCGGTACGGCTCTTCGGACCGTGCCGCCCGTACCCTTGCAGTACGCAGTTCGCAGCACTCCGTCGGGCGTCAAATAGTGGGCGTCCACGACTGAAGGAAAAAAGACATGCTGATCGCTCAGCGTCCTTCGCTGACCGAAGAGGTCGTCGACGAGTTCCGCTCGCGGTTCGTCATCGAGCCCCTCGAGCCGGGCTTCGGCTACACCCTCGGCAACTCCCTCCGCCGTACCCTCCTCTCCTCGATCCCGGGTGCCGCTGTCACCAGCATCCGCATCGACGGTGTCCTGCACGAGTTCACCACCGTGCCGGGCGTCAAGGAGGACGTCACCGACCTCATCCTCAACATCAAGCAGCTGGTCGTCTCCTCGGAGCACGACGAGCCGGTCGTGATGTACCTGCGCAAGCAGGGCCCGGGTCTGGTCACCGCCGCCGACATCGCGCCCCCGGCCGGTGTCGAGGTGCACAACCCCGACCTCGTCCTCGCCACGCTCAACGGCAAGGGCAAGCTGGAGATGGAGCTGACCGTCGAGCGCGGTCGCGGCTACGTCTCCGCCGTGCAGAACAAGCAGGCGGGCCAGGAGATCGGCCGTATCCCGGTCGACTCCATCTACTCGCCGGTGCTCAAGGTCACGTACAAGGTCGAGGCGACCCGTGTCGAGCAGCGCACCGACTTCGACAAGCTGATCGTCGACGTCGAGACCAAGCAGGCCATGCGCCCGCGTGACGCCATGGCGTCCGCCGGCAAGACCCTGGTCGAGCTGTTCGGTCTGGCGCGCGAGCTCAACATCGACGCCGAGGGCATCGACATGGGCCCGTCCCCGACGGACGCCGCCCTTGCCGCCGATCTCGCGCTGCCGATCGAGGAGCTCGAGCTCACCGTTCGTTCGTACAACTGCCTCAAGCGCGAGGGCATCCACTCCGTGGGTGAGCTCGTGGCGCGTTCTGAGGCGGACCTGCTCGACATCCGCAACTTCGGTGCGAAGTCGATCGACGAGGTCAAGGCGAAGCTGGCCGGTATGGGCCTCGCGCTGAAGGACTCGCCGCCCGGATTCGACCCGACCGCCGCCGCCGACGCCTTTGGCGCCGACGACGACGCGGATGCGGGCTTCGTCGAGACCGAGCAGTACTGATAGCTCGGGACCGACGGTCCAGATTCGCCTGCGGGCCGGCTGTGGCTGGTCGCGCAGTTCCCCGCGCCCCTGAGGGGGCGCGGGTCTCCGACGGGTGACCGCCCGCTCGGACACTGACACCGGTACCTCATACGGCCGGTGCAGATCACAAGGAGAAACACCATGCCGCGTCCCGCGAAGGGTGCCCGCCTCGGCGGTTCCGCCGCGCACGAGAAGCTGCTCCTCGCCAACCTGGCGAAGTCGCTCTTCGAGCACGGCCGCATCACCACGACCGAGGCCAAGGCCCGTCGCCTGCGTCCGGTCGCCGAGCGCCTGATCACCAAGGCGAAGAAGGGCGACATCCACAACCGTCGCCTCGTGCTGCAGACGATCACCGACAAGGGCATCGTCCACACCCTCTTCACCGAGATCGCGCCGCGCTACTCCGAGCGCCCGGGTGGCTACACCCGTATCACCAAGATCGGCAACCGTCGTGGCGACAACGCCCCGATGGCCGTGATCGAGCTGGTCGAGGGCGAGATCGCCAAGAAGGCGACTGTCGCCGAGGCCGAGGCCGCCACCGTGCGCGCCGTCAAGGAGGCCGACGCGGCCGCCGAGGCTCCGGCCGAGGAGTCGAAGGACGCGTAAGCGTTCTCGCCGACTTTCCGTGTGCGGGCCCGTACCCCCTGGGGTGCGGGCCCGTACCCGTGTGTTTGAGAGGATGCACCACGTGAGCGATGACGTGCAGGACGGGTTCGTACGGGTACGCCTCGACCTTTCGTACGACGGCAGGGACTTCTCCGGCTGGGCCAAGCAGAAGCAGGGGCAGCGGACCGTGCAGGGGGACATCGAGGCCGCCCTGCGGACCGTGACCCGGTCCCAGGAGACGTACGAGCTGACCGTGGCCGGCCGGACCGACTCCGGGGTCCACGCGCGAGGCCAGGTCGCCCACGTCGACCTGCCCGTCGAGCTGTGGGCCGAGCACCGCGACAAGCTGCTCCGGCGGCTCGCCGGGCGCCTCTCCCACGACGTCCGGGTGTGGAGGGTGGAGGAGGCCCCCGTGGGCTTCAACGCGCGCTTCTCCGCGATCTGGCGCCGGTACGCCTATCGCGTCACCGACCACCCCGGCGGCGTCGACCCGCTGCTGCGCGGGCACGTCCTGTGGCACGACTGGGCCCTCGACATGGACGCCATGAACGAGGCCGCCGCCGCGCTCGTCGGCGAGCACGACTTCGCCGCCTACTGCAAGCGGCGGGAGGGCGCGACGACCATCCGTACGCTCCAGGAGCTGCGCTGGGAGCGGCGCCCGGACGGCGTGATGGAAGCCACCGTCAAGGCCGACGCCTTCTGCCACAACATGGTCCGCTCGCTGGTCGGCGCCCTGCTCTTCGTCGGCGACGGGCACCGGCCGGTCGACTGGCCGGGCAAGGTGCTCGCGGCCGGCGTCCGGGACTCGGCCGTCCACGTCGTACGGCCGCACGGCCTCACCCTCGAAGAGGTCGGCTACCCGGCCGACGAGCTCCTGGCCGCCCGCAATCTGGAGGCCAGGAACAAGCGGTCACTCCCCGGGAGCGTTGGCTGCTGCTGAGGCCTGGGCCTTGCCGCGGGCGTAGATCTGGTTGAACGTGAAGGTGCCGAGGTCGTCGCTGGCCTGGAACACAGGCTTGTCGGCCTTGGTGACCTTCTTGCCACTGGTGAAGCCGGCCTGGGTGAAGTACGCGTACCGGCCGACCGCGTTCGAGCGGCGCAGGCAGACCGTGGCGCGGCAGAACTCCTTCACGCCCGCGCCGGCCAGCGGGGCGATGCCGCCCGTGGCCTGGTTCTTCGCCTTGAGGGCCGCCGCCTCCGAGGGAAAGACGGCGACGCCGACGGTGATCGCCACGCCGTCCTTCACGTAGGTGGCGCGAATCACCCGCTGGCAGCCGTTCTTCTTCAGGACGGTGCCGAGGCCGCCCTGGGTGACGGCCGCGCAGTTCGTCGTCGACGAGGTCGCGCCCTTGGTGTACGGGCGCTTGTACATCGTGAGCTTCTTGCCCGGGTAGAGGCCCTCGGCGGTGAGCGGAGCCTTGTCCTTCTTCGGGTCCGAGATGTAGTCCTTCGGGTTCGGCGGGGGCGGCGGCGCCACCGAGGAGAAGGTCGGCTCGGGCGTGGGGGAGAAGGTGGGGGAGGCCGGGCCGGTGGGGACCCCGCCGTTCTTGGCCTCGTCGTTCTTCTTGCCGGTGGCCACCACGGCGGTCGCCACGACCGCGCCCACGGCCAGGGCGGCCACGACCCCGCCGCCGATCATCAGCCAGCGCTTGCGCCGGCTGCGGGAGGCCGAGGCGTCGGCCAGCGCGCCCCAGTCAGGGGTCGGCCCGCCGCCCTGGGCGCCCGGGAAGGGGTCGGGCTGCTGCGGCCCGCCGTACCCGGGCTGTCCGGCGCCGTGGCCGGGCTGCCCGCCGTAGCCCTGCTGCTGCCCGTATCCCGGCTGTCCCTGGGGCTGCTGTCCGTACCCCTGCTGCCCCTGCTGCTGCGGCTCTTGCGGCCACTGCGGTCCCCCAAAGCTCATGCCGCGCATCCTAAACCGGTTGGGCGGAGCGGACGCGGGCGGTGACAATGCACCTCATGGGACATGTCGAGGCCGCGCATCTTGAGTACTACCTTCCCGACGGGAGGGTCCTGCTCGGGGACGCCTCCTTCCGGGTGGGGGAGGGGGCCGTCGTCGCCCTCGTCGGGGCCAACGGCGCCGGGAAGACCACACTGCTCCGGCTGATCTCCGGAGAGCTCCAGCCGCACGGCGGCAGCGTCACCGTCAGCGGCGGACTCGGCGTGATGCCGCAGTTCGTCGGCTCCGTACGGGACGAGTCCACCGTCCGTGACCTGCTGGTGTCGGTGGCCCAGCCGCGGATCCGGGAGGCGGCGAAGGCCGTCGACGAGGCCGAGCACCTGATCATGACCGTCGACGACGAGGCCGCGCAGATGAAGTACGCGCAGGCCCTCAGCGACTGGGCCGAGGTGCAGGGGTACGAGGCCGAGACCGTCTGGGACATGTGCACCATGGCCGCGCTCGGCGTGCCGTACGAGAAGGCGCAGTTCCGTGAGGTCCGGACGCTCTCCGGCGGTGAGCAGAAGCGGCTCGTCCTGGAGTCGCTGCTGCGCGGCACCGACGAGGTGCTGCTGCTCGACGAGCCGGACAACTACCTCGACGTCCCCGGGAAGCGGTGGCTGGAGGAGCGGCTGCGGGAGACCCGTAAGACCGTGTTGTTCATCTCCCACGACCGGGAGCTGCTGTCCCGGGGCGCGCAGAAGATCGTCGCCGTCGAGCCCGGTCCCGCCGGTTCGGACGTGTGGGTGCACGGTGGCGGCTTCGACACCTTCCACGAGGCGCGGCGCGAGCGGTTCGCGCGCTTCGAGGAGCTGAAGCGGCGCTGGGAGGAGAAGCACGCCCAGCTGAAGAAGCTCGTCGTCAACCTGCGGCAGGCGGCGTCGGTCAGCCACGACATGGCCTCGCGGTACGCGGCGGCGCAGACCCGGCTGCGGAAGTTCGAGGAGGCGGGGCCGCCGCCGGAGCCGCCGCGCGAGCAGGACATCCGGATGCGGCTGCGCGGCGGCCGGACCGGTGTACGTGCCGTGACCTGCGAGAACCTTGAGCTGACCGGCCTCATGAAGCCGTTCTCGCTCGAGATCTTCTACGGGGAGCGGGTCGCCGTCCTCGGCTCGAACGGGTCGGGCAAGTCGCACTTCCTGCGGCTCCTCGCGGGTGACCCGTCGGTCGCCCACACCGGGGACTGGAAGCTCGGCGCGCGCGTGGTGCCCGGGCACTTCGCGCAGACCCACGCCCACCCGGAGCTGACCGGGCGGCCGCTCGTCGACATCCTGTGGTCGGAGCACGCCAAGGACCGGGGCGCGGCGATGTCGATGCTGCGCCGGTACGAGCTGGAGCGACAGGGCGACCAGCCCTTCGACAAGCTCTCCGGCGGGCAGCAGGCCCGCTTCCAGATCCTGCTCCTGGAGCTGGCCGGCACGACGGCTCTGCTGCTCGACGAGCCGACGGACAACCTGGACCTGGAGTCGGCGGAGGCCCTTCAGGACGGTCTCGAGACGTATGACGGGACCGTCATGGCGGTGACCCACGACCGGTGGTTCGCGAAGAGCTTCGACCGCTATCTCGTCTTCGGTTCGGACGGGGTCGTAAGGGAGACGACCGAGCCGGTGTGGGACGAGCGACGGGTCGAGCGGGCGCGGTGACCCTGAGCGGTCGGCGGAACTCGACCGCGGGCCAGGGTCGGCGCGTTTTGACCCGTCCGGGGGGGCGCGGGTACTGTTGCGGTTTGTTATGCGTATTGGCTTCGTCGTTCTCGTACGAAGGGCCTTTACGCAGGTTCCCTGGAGCAGTTACCAGTGGCTCGCATACGGGCGGTGTCCCGGCAGTGCAGGCCCCAGCTGCATGATCGCTTCAGGTGTGTCTGGACTCCATCCACTGAAGAAGCGAAGGCTACGAAGTGCGTACGTACAGCCCCAAGCCCGGCGATGTCACTCGCCAGTGGCACATCATCGACGCGCAGGACATCGTCCTGGGCCGTCTGGCGACCACGGCTGCGAACCTCCTGCGAGGCAAGCACAAGCCGGTCTACGCCCCGCACATGGACATGGGCGACTTCGTCATCATCATCAACGCTGACAAGGTCCACCTGTCCGGCAACAAGAAGACCCAGAAGCTGGCTTACCGCCACTCCGGCTTCCCGGGTGGTCTGCGCTCCGTCCGTTACGACGAGCTGCTGGAGAAGAACCCCGAGAAGGCCGTCGAGAAGGCCATCAAGGGCATGATCCCCAAGAACACCCTGGGCCGTCAGATGCTCTCGAAGCTGAAGGTCTACGCGGGCGAGAACCACCCGCACGCTGCTCAGCAGCCGGTCCCGTTCGAGATCACCCAGGTCGCGCAGTAGTTCCGGCCACACCCCCTAAGAACGAAAGAAATCTGAGGAGAATCGTGGCCGAGACCACCCCCGAGACCCCCGTCGACGAGTTCGAGGGCGTTGAGGAGTACACCACCGAGACCGAGCTCGTCGAGGGTGAGTACACCTCCGAGTCGCTCGCGTCCCGCTTCGGCGACCCGCAGCCGGCCGCCGGCCTGGGCCGTCGCAAGAACGCCATCGCCCGCGTCCGGATCGTTCCGGGCACCGGCAAGTGGAAGATCAACGGTCGCACCCTTGAGGACTACTTCCCCAACAAGGTGCACCAGCAGGAAGTCAACGAGCCCTTCAAGGTGCTCGAGCTCGACAACCGCTACGACGTCATCGCCCGCATCGCGGGTGGCGGTGTCTCCGGTCAGGCCGGCGCCCTGCGCCTCGGTGTGGCCCGCGCGCTGAACGAGGCCGACGTCGAGAACAACCGCCCGGCGCTGAAGAAGGCCGGCTTCCTCTCCCGTGACGACCGTGCGGTCGAGCGGAAGAAGGCCGGTCTCAAGAAGGCCCGTAAGGCTCCGCAGTACAGCAAGCGTTAATCACGCCTGCTCGGTCTGCTTTCGTACGCCCCGGCGGCACTGCCCGTGCCGTCGGGGCGTACGTTTTTTCTTAACCTTTTCGACCTGACACTTTTCACCTTTGATCTTTGATCAGTTCTTTCATCGGCTTGGGCACGTATTTCGGAGGACAGCTGTGGGACGACTCTTCGGCACGGACGGCGTACGCGGTGTGGCCAACGCGGACCTGACGGCTGAGCTGGCACTCGGCCTGTCGGTCGCGGCGGCGCACGTGCTCGGCGAGGCGGGCACCTTCGAGGGCCATCGGCCGGTCGCCGTGGTCGGACGCGACCCCCGCGCCTCCGGAGAGTTCCTCGAAGCCGCCGTCGTGGCCGGGCTCGCCAGCGCCGGCGTCGACGTGCTGCGCGTCGGCGTCCTGCCCACCCCCGCCGTGGCCCACCTCACCGGCGTCCTCGGCGCCGACCTCGGTGTGATGCTCTCCGCCAGCCACAACGCCATGCCCGACAACGGCATCAAGTTCTTCGCGCGCGGCGGCCACAAGCTCGCCGACGACCTCGAGGACCGGATCGAGGCCGTCTACGAGGAGCACCGCACCGGCGCCCCCTGGGAGCGCCCGACCGGTTCCGGCGTCGGCCGGGTCCGCGACCACCACGAGGGCTTCGACACGTACGTCGCGCACCTCATCGCCGTCCTCCCCAACCGCCTCGACGGTCTCAAGGTCGTCCTCGACGAGGCCCACGGCGCCGCCGCCCGCGTCTCGCCCGAGGCCTTCGCCCGGGCCGGAGCCGAGGTCGTCACCATCGGTGCCGAGCCCGACGGCCTCAACATCAACGACGGCTGCGGCTCCACCCACCTGGGGCTGCTCAAGGCCGCCGTCGTCGAGCACGGCGCCGACCTGGGCATCGCGCACGACGGCGACGCCGACCGCTGCCTCGCCGTGGACGCCGCGGGCAACGAGGTCGACGGCGACCAGATCCTCGCCGTGCTCGCCCTCGCCATGCGCGAGGCCGGCACGCTGCGCGGGAACACCGTCGTCGCGACCGTCATGTCCAACCTGGGCTTCAAGCTCGCCATGGAGCGCGAGGGCCTGAACCTCGTCCAGACGGCGGTCGGCGACCGCTACGTCCTGGAGTCGATGAAGGAGCACGGCTACGCCCTCGGCGGCGAGCAGTCCGGGCACGTCATCGTCCTCGACCACGCCACCACCGGCGACGGCACGCTGACCGGCCTCATGCTGGCCGCCCGGCTCGCCGCCACCGGCAAGTCGCTCGCGGACCTCGCCGGCGTGATGGAGCGGCTGCCGCAGATCCTCATCAACGTCCCGGACGTCGACAGGTCCCGGGTGAAGACCTCCGGCGACCTCGCCGCCGCCGTCACCGCCGCCGAGCAGGAGCTCGGCTCCACCGGCCGCGTCCTGCTGCGCCCCTCCGGCACCGAGCCGCTGGTCCGCGTCATGGTCGAGGCCGCGGACATCGAGCAGGCGCGCGCGGTCGCGCAGCGGCTCGCGGATGTCGTGAAGTCGGCTCTGGGCTAGCATTTCTGAGGCATCGTCATGCGGCGAGGGCCTCGCCGTACCCGTCCGGGTGCGGCGAGGCCCTCGTTTTCGTCCTGAGGCGTGTCCTCGGCGTGTTCTCAGGCCTTCGGCGTGCGGCGCCACTGGCCGCGCCGGGTGCGCCAGAGCAGTTTCTGGCAGTACAGCGTGAGTACTCCGGCCAGGATGATGCCGAACAGGTTCAGCAGCAGCTGTTCGATCGAGCCCCACATCTGGCCCAGCTGGTCGTAGCCGAGCGCCACCGCCGCGTTCGCGCCCGCCGGGACCGTCGTCACCGAGATCGCCGCGCCGACCAGGGCGCCCGACTTGGAGGACGTCAGCGAGAGGGTGCCGGCCGCGCCGGCGGGCAGCGTCACGACGAAGGAGAACGGGTCCGGCTGCCAGATGAAGCTGGTGTTGGGGCGGTCGGCGTCCAGCCGTTCCATGCCGAACAGGCCCAGCGCGTCCATGCCCAGGCTGAAGACCGTCGTGGCCGCGATCGCCGCCGCGAGGCCGACGAGCTGTACGTGACCGAGAGCGTCGACTCCTCGTGCGTCGCGTCCGTCAGCTGCTGCCAGATCACCGCGTCGGCGGGCTCGCCCGGCGCCTCCTTCTCGGCCGCGTCGGCGCGTCTGGAGAGGGCGAAGTCGATGTTCTCGACGGCGATCGCACCGTCCTGATCGACCTTCAGCTCGCGCAGTTCGTTGAGGAGTTCGTCGCCCGCCTCGCGGGCCACGTCGCACATGACCACGTCACCGGCCGGGTCGCGGGCCGCGCCCGGCAGCACCACCAGGTGGGCGGTGCCCACCGTCGACTTGATGAGCTCGACCGTGGCCGGGGTGTTCTCGGGCGGGACGATCATCCGGAGATGCAGCATCCTCAGAGCTTACGGAGGCTCAGCCGCTGCACCTTGTGGTCGGAGCCCTTGCGGACCACCAGGGTGGCCCGGCCGCGCGTGGGGGCCACGTTCTCCAGGAGGTTGACCTTGTTGATGGTCCGCCACATCGTGCGGGCGTAGTCCAGGGCCTCCTCCTCGGAGACCTGGGTGTAGCGCTGGAAGTACGAGGACGGGTTCTGGAACGCGGTGTCGCGCAGCTTGCGGAACCGGTTGAGGTACCAGCGTTCGATGTCCTCGGGGCGGGCGTCCACGTACACCGAGAAGTCGAAGTAGTCGGCGAGGCCGACGCGGGTCCTGCCGTCCTTGCCCGGCAGGGCCGGCTGGAGGACGTTGAGCCCCTCCACGATGAGGATGTCGGGGCGGCGGACCACCAGCCGCTCGTCGGGGACGCGGTCGTAGATGAGGTGCGAGTAGACGGGCGCGGTCACCTCCTCCTTGCCGGCCTTGATGTCGGCGACGAAGCGGGTGAGCGCGCGGCGGTCGTACGACTCGGGGAAGCCCTTGCGGGACATGAGTCCGCGCGCCTTCAGCTCCTCCATCGGGTAGAGGAAGGCGTCCGTGGTGACCAGCTCCACGCGCGGGTGCTCCGGCCAGCGGGCGAGCAGCGCCTGCAGGAGCCGGGAGACCGTGGACTTGCCGACGGCGACGGAACCGGCGACCCCTATGACGAACGGGGTGCCGCGCTGTTCGGCGTTCTCGCCGAGGAAGGTGTTCAGGGCGCCGCGGAGGCCGCTGGTGGCCTGGACGTACAGGTTCAGGAGCCGGGAGAGGGGCAGGTAGATGTCCCGTACCTCGTCGAGGTCGATGACGTCCCCGAGCCCGCGGAGCCGTTCGACCTCGTCGGCGGTGAGCGGCAGCGGGGTCTTGTCCCGCAGGTCGCTCCACTCGGCCCGGGTGAGGTCGACGTAGGGGGTCGCCTCGGAGGGGCGGCGAGGCCCGGAGCCGTTGCGGGGGCCGCCTCCGGGGGTGGGGCCGGTCCCGTCGGGGCTTCGTGGCGGCGAAGTGATCACCCCGCCATTGTCGGGGGTCGGCGGCCTTCGTGGGCCGTGGGGTGGGTCACGTGACAAAAGCCGTTGTCGTAGGCGGCCACTAGGGTGATCATTCCGAAGCCGCGTGCGCGCCTGTACTCCACGCGGGGGGAGCCGCCGTTTCGGGCGGCACGAGAACCACGAAGAGAACAGAGCCACCTCAGATGCGTACGTCCATGAGAAGCGCCGCCGTCGCCGCCACCGCCGTCTCCTTCGCCCTGCTCGTCACCGCCTGTGGTGGGGAGAAGAAGGACGACAAGGGCGCGGGCAAGGAGGGCGCGTCCGCGTCGGCGACCGCGGCGGAGCCCGCGGCGAAGGCGCTGTCCGCCGCGGAGCTGGACAAGCTGATCGTCGAGACGGCCGACGTCAAGGGCCACAAGGTGCAGAAGGCCAAGGCCTCGGACGTCGTGTCCGCGGACAAGGTCACCACCGACAAGGCCGCCTGCGCGCCGATCGCCCACGCCATGTCCTTCATCGCGCCCGGCTCGCCCGCCGCGTCGGCTCAGCGCCAGGTGATCGCTGAGCCGAAGAAGAGCGCGACGGCCGCGCCGGAGGACGCGCTGCTCGCGGGCCTCGGCGTCCAGATGACGGCGCTGTCGCTCGGTTCGTACGACGGTCAGGGCGCCCAGGAGGCCTTCGCCTCGGTGAAGACGGCCGGCACCGAGTGCGCCGGCGGCTTCACGGTGCTCCAGGCCGCGGAGAAGACGAAGGTCACCAAGCTCGCCCCGGAGAGCGTCACCGCCGGTGACGAGGCGGTCGCGTTCTCGGTCACCGTGGACATGGAGGGCGAGCCGCTCACCACCAAGCTCGTCGTCTTCCGCAAGGGCAACACGCTCGCGTCGTTCTCGACCATCAGCTTCTCGCCCGAGGGCGTCAAGGGGCTGCCGACGGTCGTCATCGGCGCGCAGGAGAAGAAGCTCGCCTGAGTGGTCGATGCCGTCTTGGCGGGGGCCGGGTGGTGGCGGCGGTGTTGCGATCCGGTACCGGTCAGGGGTGGAGTGATCATCCGGGCCGGGTGGGTGCCTAACGTGCGGACGGAATCGTCTGTTCGATAAGAGAGTCACGCGCCCATGAGACCCGTACGCCTTCGCCGCCCCGCCGCCCTCGCCGTCACCACCGTGTGCCTCGCCCTGCTCGTCACGGGGTGCGGTGGTGAGCAGAGGGGGGCGGGGCCGGGGAAGGCGGGCGGCGGGGGTGCGACGGCCTCCGCCTCCGCGACGGCGACCGCCTCCGCCGCTCCGGCGGCGGCCGGGACGATGGGCCCGGCCGAGCACTTCGCGTCGCTCGTCACGCAGGACGACCTGCCGCGCTACCGGGGGTTCGAGAGCCCGGACGTCGACATGCTTCCCGCCACCTCCCTCGCCGTCGACGAACCCGTGTGCAAGCCGATCGCCGATGCGCTGTTCGCGGTCCCGAGCGACGCGCGGGGTTCCTTGCGGCAGGTGCTGAGGCCCGAGCCCGGTACCGCCACGACGGAGGTCGCGGTCGGGACGTACGAGGGGACGAAGGCCCAGGAGTGGCTCACCGCCCTGAAGGCGGCCGTCGCCCCCTGTGCGAACGGGTTCACGGCGACCCAGGCGACGGACCTGATCAAGTACACGCAGGTGAAGCCGGAGCCGCTGTCCGCGGGGGACGAGGCGCTCGCCTGGAGCGTCACCGTCGAGAAGAGGGCGTGCCGATGCCCGTCCGGCTCGCCGTGGTCCGAAAGAAGAACAACGTGGCCGTCTTCTCCACGTACGACGCCAAGGGCGGCCCGGTCGACCGGCAGCCCAAGGACCTCATCGACGCGCAGACCGCCAAGCTCCCCTAAGTCCGCGATCGCGGCCCGCTTCCGTCCTACGCTTCCGGCATGTGTGGAATCGTGGGATACGTCGGCGGGCAGTCGGCGCTTGATGTGGTGGTCGCGGGTCTCAAGAGGCTCGAATACCGGGGCTACGACTCGGCCGGTGTCGCGGTGCTCTCCGACGGGGGCCTCGCCGCGGCCAAGAAGGCGGGCAAGCTCCTCAATCTGGAGAAGGAGCTCGTGGAACGGCCGCTGGCCGGCGGTTCCGTGGGCGTCGGGCACACCCGCTGGGCCACCCACGGCGGCCCGACCGACGTCAACGCGCACCCGCATCTCGACAACGCCGGGCGCGTCGCCGTCGTCCACAACGGCATCATCGAGAACTTCGCCGCCCTGCGCGAGGAACTGGCCGAGCGCGGCCACACCCTGGGCTCCGAGACCGACACCGAGGTCGTCGCCCACCTCCTCGCCGAGGACTTCTCCTCCGTCGGAGACCTCGCGGAGGCCATGCGGCTCGTGTGCCGTCGGCTCGACGGGGCCTTCACCCTCGTCGCCGTGCACGCCGACCAGCCCGACGTCGTCGTCGGCGCCCGCCGTAACTCGCCCCTCGTCGTCGGCGTCGGCGAGGGCGAGAACTTCCTCGCCTCCGACGTGTCCGCCTTCATCGCCCACACCCGTTCGGCGATCGAACTCGGCCAGGACCAGGTCGTCGAGCTGACCAGGGACGGCGTCACCGTCACCGACTTCGACGGGGCGCCCGCCGACGTACGGGCCTACCACGTCGACTGGGACGCCTCGGCCGCCGAGAAGGGCGGCTACGACCACTTCATGCTCAAGGAGATCGCCGAGCAGCCCAGGGCCGTCGCCGACACCCTCCTGGGCCGGATCGACGGCGCCGGGCGGCTCACCCTCGACGAGGTGCGCATCCCGGACAGCGTGCTCCACGAGGCCGACAAGGTCGTCATCGTCGCCTGCGGCACCGCCTTCCATGCCGGGCTCATCGCCAAGTACGCCATCGAGCACTGGACCCGCATCCCCTGCGAGGTCGAGCTCGCCAGCGAGTTCCGCTACCGGGACCCGATCCTCAACCGGCGCACCCTGGTCATCGCGATCTCGCAGTCCGGCGAGACCATGGACACCCTGATGGCGCTCCGGCACGCCCGTGAGCAGGGCGCCAAGGTCCTCGCCGTGTGCAACACGAACGGTTCGACGATCCCCAGGGAGTCGGACGCCGTGCTCTACACGCACGCCGGGCCCGAGGTCGCCGTCGCCTCCACCAAGGCCTTCCTCACACAGCTCGTCGCCTGCTATCTGCTCGCGCTCTACCTCGGGCAGGTGCGCGGCACCAAGTGGGGCGACGAGATCCACGCCGTGGTGCGTGAGCTCGCCAGGATCGGCGACGAGGTCGAACGCGTCCTGGAGACCATGGAGCCCGTCCGCGCCCTCGCCCGTTCCCTGGCCCACAAGGACACCGTGCTCTTCCTCGGGCGGCACGTCGGTTACCCGGTGGCTCTGGAGGGAGCGCTGAAGCTCAAGGAGCTCGCGTACATGCACGCCGAGGGCTTCGCCGCCGGCGAGCTCAAGCACGGGCCGATCGCGCTGGTCGAGGAGGACCTGCCGGTCGTCGTGGTCGTACCCTCGCCCAAGGGCCGGTCCGTCCTCCACGACAAGATCGTCTCCAACATCCAGGAGATCCGGGCGCGTGGTGCGCGGACCATCGTGATCGCCGAGGAGGGCGACGAGGCCGTCGTCCCGTACGCCGACCACCTCATCCGCATCCCGGCCACGCCTACGCTGCTCCAGCCGCTGGTCTCCACGGTGCCGCTCCAGGTCTTCGCCTGCGAGCTCGCCACCGCGCGGGGCAACGAGGTGGACCAGCCGCGCAACCTGGCCAAATCCGTGACCGTGGAGTGAGTGGGAAATGATCATTGGGGTGGGGATCGACGTGGCGGAGATCGACCGCTTCGCCGCGTCGATCGAACGGACACCGGGACTGCTCCAGCGCCTCTTCGTCGAGCGGGAGCTGCTGCTCCCGAGCGGCGAGCGCCGGGGCGTGGCCTCGCTCGCCGTGCGGTTCGCCGCCAAGGAGGCGCTCGCCAAGGCGCTCGGCGCGCCGGGCGGACTGCACTGGACCGACGCCGAGGTGTACGTCGAGGGCACCGGGCAGCCCCGGCTGCGGGTGCGCGGGACGGTGGCGGCGCGGGCGGCGGAGCTGAACGTGAAGCACTGGCACGTGTCGCTGAGCCATGACGCGGGGGTGGCCTCGGCGGTGGTGATCGCCGAAGGATGACCGCTCTTCGCCGCTGTACCGACCAGGGGCCCGGCCGTCGTGACACGGTCGGGCCCCTGGCCGTGGGGCGCGCGGGTCGACGGTGACGCCATGCTCCCGAGGGCGGTCGTACCGAGGCCGACGGTGCCGGTGAGGCGGCCGGTGGTGCCGTCGACGGCGTTGAGGACGTTCCGGTAGACGACGGAGCCGTTCTCGACGGCGCCGCCGACGTAGGTCGCGTACCCCGTGTGGCGGGTGGTGTCCACGGCGAGTCCGGCCGGATGGAAGGGGAAGGTAAGGCAACCTAAGTTGACCTGTGAGGGGGCGTCAACCCGTGTCCTCGGGCAGGCCCTTGAGGGCTGCGGCAGACTGCTGATCATGCGTACCGCTCACCGCGAACAGACCGTCCGGGCCGCAGAGGCCGCCCTCATGGCCCGGCTTCCCGAGGGCGCCCTCATGGCCCGCGCCGCCGCAGGACTCGCCGCCGCCTGCTGCTCGCTCCTCGGCAAGGGACGGGTGTACGGGGCGAGGGTCGTCCTCCTCGTCGGCAGCGGCGACAACGGCGGCGACGCCCTGTACGCCGGCGCCCGGCTCGCCCGGCGCGGCGCCGGCGTCACCGCCGTCCTGCTCGGCGACCGCGCCCACGAAGGCGGGCTCGCGGCACTCCGGGCGGCGGGAGGCCGGATCGCCGGCGACCCGTTCCGACCCCTCGCCACCGCCGACCTCGTCCTCGACGGCATCACCGGCATCGGCGGGCGGGGCGGGCTCAGGCCCGGCGCCGTGCCCGTCGCGCGGGCCGCGCGCGGCTCCGACGCCGTCGTCGTCGCCGTCGACCTGCCGAGCGGCGTCGACGCGGACACCGGCGAGGTGACGGGCGAGGCGCTGCGGGCGGACGTGACGGTGACCTTCGGGACGTACAAGCCTGGGCTGCTCGTCGACCCCGCACGGGAGTACGCCGGCGTGCTGCGGCTCGTCGACATCGGACTGGGCGACGAACTGCCCGGCGTGCCCGAACTGGAGGCGCTCCAGCACGAGGACGTCGCCCGGCTGCTGCCCGTACCCGGCGCCGAGAGCGACAAGTACCGGCGCGGGGTCCTCGGCGTCGTCGCCGGATCCGCCCGCTACCCCGGCGCGGCCGTCCTCACCGTCGCGGGCGCGCTGCGGGGCGGGGCGGGCGCCGTGCGGTACGTCGGGCCCGCCGCCGACGCGGTGATCGCCCGGCACCCCGAGACCCTCGTCCACCCGGGACCGCCCTCCGCGGCCGGTCGGGTCCAGGCCTGGGTCGTCGGACCCGGGCTCGGCGACGAACCGGGTGTCGAGGAGGTCCTCGCCTCGGAGGTTCCGGTCCTCGTGGACGCGGACGGTCTGCGGGGCCTGGACCCGGCTCTCGTACGGGCCCGCCCGGCCCCGACCCTCCTCACCCCGCACGCCGGGGAGGCGGCGGCGCTGCTCGGCGTGACCCGCGAGGAGGTGGAGTCGGGGCGGCTCGCGGCGGTACGGGAACTGGTGGGGCGGTTCGGGGCGACGGTGCTGCTCAAGGGCTCGACGACGCTGGTGTACGGGCCCGGTGGCGGTCCCGTACGGGTGAACCCCACCGGGACCGGCTGGCTGGCCACGGCCGGCAGCGGCGACGTCCTCTCCGGCCTCGCCGGCTCCCTCCTCGCGGCGGGCCTCCCGGCGGTCGACGCGGCGTCGTGCGCGGCGTACCTCCACGGGCTGGCGGGGCGGCGGGGGTCGGGGA
>JOBE01000027.1 GCA_000717735.1 Streptomyces griseoluteus
GGTCGGGTCCGGGTCGGCGGCCGCGCGCTCGGGGTTCGTCAGGCAGGTGTCGGGATCGATGCCGTCGCAGTTGCTGCAGCTGTGCGTGGCGTCCGGCTGTTGTCCGCTGGCCTGACGGGGCCACGTCTGCGCGTAGCCGACGCAGGGGCAGTTGGCGCAAGCACTGTTGTGCCGGTCGACGGGGTGGCTGCAGGCGCAGACGGGCTGTCCGCTGGCCTGACGGGCGGCGTCCCGGATCCCGGCGGGGAGGCGGTGGCGGACGTTGATGCCCGTGTCCGTGGGGATGCCGTCGTCGTGGTTCTGGATCAGGTCGTACCAGTGGTCATGCTGGTCCCCGGTCGGCATCTCGACCCACTCCAGGGTCGCGGGGTCCTTGTCGCTCTGGGAGGTCAGCCAGGCGATGGCGGCGCCCTTGGCGGCGGCCTCGTCGTTGGCGTAGCCGATGAGGTAGTCGGAGACGTTGCCGGGCTCGTAGTTGGCCTCCCAGGCGGGGAGGAGGGTGTTCAGGGCGTAGATGCGGGCGTCGTTCATGTGCTGCTCCTGGTGTTGGGGCTGGGCCGCCACAGCGACGACCCGGCAGACAGCGAGGGGGTCAGGCGGTGACGTGCTCGACGGCGTGGACGGCGCGGCCGGTCCAGGAGTGGCGCCCCTTGCGGTCCTTGTGGCGCGACATCAGGCGCCAGATCTGTCCGGGGACGTGCTCGTCCCAGCGGTAGCTGTAGTCGGTGGCCGTCAGGTACTGGGTGTGGGCCGCCAGAGCGGCGTCCAGCGCGCCCTGGAGGGTGTCGGCGCTGAAGGTGGGAGTGTCGCCGGAGAGGACGACGTAGGCGGTGGTCACGGTGTGCTCCTGTCGGGGGTAGTGTCGGGCCGCCCCGCACTTCGACTGCGGGGCGGACTGCGGCGTACTCAGGCGGTCGTGGCGACCCAGGCGCCGGCGTGGTCGTGCTCGGCCTTGGGCTGACCGACCGGGCATCCGGGGCAGTAGTCCCGGCCCTCCACGTCCGTCCACCCGTCGCGGGCGGCCTTCTGGTGGTGGCGGGCGGCCTGGTCGTCGGAGCGCTGGATGTGCGAGGTGAGGGCGTAGGACGTGCAGTCCTCGCAGTCGCAGGTGGTCTGGGTGGAGGCGTCGCGAACGCTGCGCATGGTGTGTCCTTCTGGGTGTGTGATGGCGGGGCGGGTCAGCTGGTGGCGGGGGTGCGCTTGCGGAGGATGTAGGCCTGCTCGTCGGCGGCCGACGGCGGGTTGATGCGGAGGGCGTGGAGGACAGCGGCGAGGACAGTCCCCGGGTCGGCGTCCTCCGCACCGGCAGCGCCTTCGATGGCGTGCCAGGCCCGGTCGTGCTCCTCAACGGTGAGAGTGCGGGCGGGCTGCTCGGTCATGTCGTGTCCTTCTGTCGGCGAAGGTGGAGACGGTTCGTGATGCGGTTCCACTGCCAGCAGGCGCTGGTGCCGCAGTCAGCGCAGTACTGGTCGGCGCTCTCGCCGTCCATGTCCGGCGCCCAGGCGGTGGCCGCGTGGTGCTGTGCGGGCGGGGCGTTGAGGCGGGCAGCACGACGGGCGCGCATGCGGGCGAGGACCTGCTCCCGGGTCGGCTGCTCCCACGGGTGCATGCCGACGCTGGCCTTCCACCGCCGCCCGTGGCCGCTCTGCTCGGTGCCGCACCAGCGGCAGCCGTACGGGGTGGGCGGGTGGCCGTCACGGAAGCGGATCGGGTTCCGGCGGAGGCCGGTCGCAGGGTCACGGGTTACGAGGGTCATCGGGTGTTCTCCGTGGTGAGGCCCTCCAGAGGGCCGAACGGGATGGTCTTGGGGCGCGGCTCGACCGGGATGATGGCCGCGTTGTCGGGGAGCCGGTCACGGAAGTGGGCGGGGATCTCGCCCTGGCACATGACGTTGTTGGAGGAGATCTCGCTGCCGTCGTTGAAGCGGAAGGTGAAGAGCCGGCCGCCGAACCCGAGGAACTGCGGCGGGGTGGTGTGGTCCATGGGTCGGATGACGTAGTGCCAGCCGCCGGCTCGGGCCACACGGTCGTTGGGGCCGCCCGGGAGGCGGGAGGCCACCAGGTCGCCGTTCGCGGCCCATGCGACCTTCTCGTTCCAGAAGCGGCAGTCGAAGCAGGTCTCGTTGGTGCAGCAGGACTGGTCGAGCATGTGGGTCTCCGAGTCTGGCGGGCCGCGCATTGACGAGCACGGCGTCAGGCGGTGGCGGTGGATCGGGTGAGGGACGGCCGGCCCGCGCATTCGAGGGCACGGGCTCAAGTCAGGGCCTACGCCTTGATCAGGTAGAGGCCTGGATGTCGGCGATAAGGACGGTGGCGTTGTCGGCGGAGGGGCGTCCCGGCCCAGCTTCGGCCGAGATACGCACAGCGCCGTCCACGAAGCGGTGGGCGGCAGCGTCCGTGGGACCGGCGAGTTCAGCGGCCAGGGGGCGCCCGCCGTCTTCGTACGGTTCGTAGGCGCCGTCGGAGGCGAGGACGAGGCGCAGAGGCTCCAGAGGGATGGTGAAGGCCTCGATGGCGGGGTGTCCGAAGGTGTTTACGCATTCGGCATCGGTCTCGGCGGCGCCGAGGTAAGAGGTGATGATGTTGCGGTTGCCGCGCGGCGGGCGAACACGGCGAAGGTTGTGATCCTGGGTGATCTTGACGGCCGGATGGTTGCCGACGATGACGTAGGCGCGGGAGTCTCCGCACCATGCAATGGTGATGGGCTTGCCGGGAACAGTGACCGCGACGACGACGGCAGCGGCCGGAAGGTCGTATCGAGTGAAGGGGTCGTTGCGTGCGGGGATGGCGGCGTAGCGGTCGTATACGGCGCGGAGTCCGGCTTCGGCGCTGCCGCGTTGGGCAGCCGCGCGGGCTACACGGCGGGCCGTGTTGCGGGTCCAGGCACTGATGGTGTCGGTGGAACCGATGCCGTCGAGGAGAGCGTAGGCACGGATGCCGCCGGGGGAGGTGTGGACAGCGGTGGCGTCGCACTGGTGGCTGCGGAGGCCGATGTTCTGGGCGGTGGCGTAGGTGTCCATGGTGGCCTCCGTGCGTGGGCGGGGTCAGAGGGTGGTGACGGTGATGGGCTGGAGGGACCGCTCGATCTCGCTGGTTGCGCTGGCGACCTCGTCGTCGGCCTCGTTGGCCGGCGCGATCCAGTAGGTGAGCGGCGAGGAGACGGTCTGGCCCTGGTCGTTGATGCTGTGGACGAACGCCTCGATGACGTACTGGTTGTCCGGGGCGGGCGTGACGACGACGAATCCACCCGGGACGGAGTGGACGGTGGGCGTGGCGTGCATCGGGTGGTCCTCTCGCCGTGTGTGGGCGGTGGCAGTAGGGCCGCACGCCCCGGGAAGGGGGTGCCGGGGCGTGCGGCCGGGGGTGAGGCGGCACTCGGCGGACTGCGGGCGGTGCACGGAGGGGGTCGTGCGGCCGTGTGTCCGGGTACCTGGCCCCGGGCGCCCTCCCCTGAGGGGGAGTCGGGGAGGGCGGGCGGCCCCCTTGGGGGGTGGGGCCGCGTCTGGGGATGTCAGAGGGCGCTGGAGATGTCCTCGGCGAGGCGCTCGATGGTGAGGTTCTCGGGGGCGTGGCCGTCGTGGGGGCGGGGGGTGGAGCGCTCGTGGACGGCGGTGACGAACCGGTCGTAGAGGTGGTCGTCGGTGGCGAGGAGCGCGATGACGTCGGCGAGGGTGTCGGCGGTGACGCGGGTCGTGATGGTGGCCATGCGGTGTTCCCCTTCCGTGGTCCCGGTGTTGGTACCGGGTGGGTCGTTCTCGGTTCCACCACCATAAGCCATAACCCATTGCGCTCGCAATGGGTTATGGCTGACTGGGGCCACGCAAAAGGGCCCGGCCCCACCCGGGACCGGGCCCTCCCACCACCGCACACTCAGAACGGCGGCTCCTCGCTGTACCCCCCACCCTGCGGACCCGACGCACCAGTCGCCCACGGGTCATCAGCGGGAGCACCGCCACCACCCTGCCGGCCACCGCCACCACCCTGCCGGCCACCGCCACCAGCCTGCTGACCACCGCCGTACCCACCCTGACCACCACCACCGGTGGACTTGGTGACCTTGACCGTGGCGCTCTTGAGGCTGGGGCCGACTTCCTCCACGTCCAGCTCGTACACCGTCCGCTTCACACCCTCACGGTCCTCGTACGACCGCTGCTTCAGCCGACCCTGCACGATGACCCGCATCCCCCGCTGCAGGGACTCCGCCACGTTCTCCGCGGCCTGCCGCCACACCGAACAGGTGAGGAACAGGCCCTCCCCGTCCTTCCACTCGTTGGTCTGCTTGTCGAACACCCGCGGGGTCGACGCGATACGGAACTTCGCCACCGCCGCGCCGGCCGGGGTGAACCGGAGCTCCGGATCGTCCACGAGGTTCCCGACAACCGTGATGACCGTCTCGCCTGCCATGCTGATACTCCTTCGTCTCGGCCCTCAAGCCGCGTTGCTGATCTGTCCCACGGGCTGCACCGGCACATACCGGCCCTCCGCCCGCGCCTTGTCCTTCGCCCGCTCCCACGACCGCTTCACCGCGGCAACTGACAGACCAAGCCGTTCCGCCACCTGCTCGTACGACAAGCCCCGCCGGATTCCCCGGTCCACGCCCAGGCGCCGCTCATCGCGGTTGAGGTGGATGCCGGACGCGCCGTTCGGGTGGGACAGGGCACGCTCCACCGCCACCTCGTCCACTCCAGCGCCCCTCGGCACCGAGCCCTCGGCCAGATCCCGAAGCGTCCGCCGGCTGGCTTGCACAGCCTGGATGGGCGCCCCGTACTCGTCGAAGTCCAGCCAGCCCAGCAGCGCGCCGAGGCTCCGGTCCGGGTCGACAAGGCCGGCCAGGACGACAAGGAGCGCGGTCTGCTGCTGCTGGTCCAGCGCCCCGAGGAGCTCCTCAACGTCCTGGACGCCACCGTCACCCTGCACGATCGTCGTCAGGCGGGCGGCGACCGGCAGCATGTCCTCCGCGAGGTCCCCGCGGTCCTGGGTGGTGAGCCGCTTCATGCCGCCGCCTCCAGGTCCTGCTGCCTACGCTCGTCCCGGTCGAACCGCTGCACCGCAGCCCGGAGTACCGAACGGTCCACGTTCAGCACGCTGGCCATGTCGGCCTGCGACATCCCGGCCTTCCGCCATTCGGCGATGTGCTCCCGGGCTTCTATGCACCGGTCCATGGCCTGCCCCGGGCCGCGGGGCGTCACCTTCCGCAGTCCCCAGCGCTCGTCCTGTGTGAGACCGCCGAGAACACCGAACTGCTCCCCGGTGTCCAGGGCCCACTCCAGGCACGCAACCCTGACCGGGCACGCCATGCAGACGGCCTTGGCCTGCGCGGCCTGCTTCTGCGCGGCCTTGCTGACGCCGACGGGGAAGAACAGCTCGGGGTCCGTGTGATGGCAGTTGGCCTGCTGGCTCCAACGGGGGTCCTTGGGGGTTGTGGCGGCGGGTGTTATGGCGCGGCGGGTTTCGGTGGTCATGCGGTTTCTCCGAGGGGATGTCGTAACCGGGCTGACGGGGCTATGCGGCGGACGCGATCGGCTCCGGCCAGGTGGCCTTGGTGATGGCGGCGCGGTGGGCTTGGGGCATGGGGGTGATGGGGTGGCCGAGCCAGTCGCGGCCGGCGGCCATGAGGACGACGGCGTCGGCGGCGTTGTCGTCGCCCTGGGTGGGCCAGTCGGGCCAGCGGCGGGCGACGGCGTCGACGATGAGGTTCTTGGTGGCGGTGCCCTTGCCGGTGGCGTAGAGCATGCGCTGGTTGGTCGACATGAGGCCGATGGGGATGTCCCGGGCGGTGAGGGTGTTGTAGACCTCCCACCAGAGCCAGCCTCGTTCGTGTCCTCCTCCGCCGCTGCGGGAGAGGGCGGGGGTTTCGAGGACGGCGAGGTCGGGGCGGCCGATGGTGTCGAGGACGAGGGTGCGTACGTGCTGGAGGGCTGTGGCGCGTTCGGGGTGGGAGAGCTTGGTGAGGGGGCGCTTCTTGTCGGTCCAGCCGACGACCTGGCACCAGCCGTTGCTGGAGGCGATGCCGGTGGCGGTGAGGCTGGTGTCGATGCCGATGACGGTGGGCGGGGTCATGGGGTGAGCTCCTGTACGGGTACGGGGCCGTTGAGGCGGGTGCGGAGGTAGGTGGCGTGGCCGGGCCTGTGTCCGAGGTGCCACTGGAGGCAGTACTGGCAGTGGTATGGGCGGAGGTTTGGGCCGCCGTTGCGGCGTATGCGGCTGGAGGCCTTCTTGGCGTAGGCGCGCTGGTGGTAGCGGACTTTGCCGAGGCAGGAGATCTCGTACTCGGTCATCGCGGCTCGGGGAGGCCGAGGTCGCGGGCGAGGGCGGTGCGGGCGGTGGTGTCGTACGCGGGGTTGTGGATCCAGGCGGCGACGAGCGCGAGGCGTGCGCGGAGGAGGGCGAGGTCGTTCTCGGCGGTGGCGAGGAGGGCGGTGTGCCGGGTGCAGAGTTCGCCGGTGAGGGTGTTCTCGTAGCCGGGGTCAGCCATGACCGTGCTCGTAGCCGGGTACGGGATGGCTGGCCTTCGCCATCGCTCGCGTCAGGTCGTCCACGTCGACCTCGGTGTCGTCCTTGATCTGATCGATCCAGTGCCGCAGGACGTGCATGACAGTGGCGAGGTTCTCTTCGGCCTTCAGCCGGAACTGGTGGGGGGTGGTTCCGGTGCGGCGCTGGATGGTGACGGTGTACGAGTCGCGCGGGTCCGGTCCGTGCCGCAGGTCCATGGATACGGACGGCGCGCTCATCTCGGTCTCGACGTAGTTCTCGGCGCCGTACCCGTCGAGGACGCCACGCATGGAGGCGACGAAGATCTTGAGGATCTCGGTGGCTTCGTCGAGCTCGAGGGTGGCGACGCCGTCCTTGATGGTGAGGGAGCGCATCATCGTGCCGTCGGCGAGGATCTCGGCGGCGAGGTCTCCCAGGGCGTCGAGGGCGTAGTCGGCGAGATCGGCGGGCGTGGCGGTCTCAGTGCCAGGGGCGTTGACGAAGGCGGTCTCGATGGCGTCGCGGGCCTGCTTTCGACGCTTGGCGCGCTGGGCTTCGGTGAGCTCAGTCCTGGTGGTCATGACGGGTCTCCGTCCGGGGGGGTCCTGGGGTGGGGTGTTGCGGGTGCCATGGCCGTGCTGGGAGAGCACGACCATGGCGATGGCGATGAGGCCGAGCGCGAGGGCGATGGCGGCGTTCCAGGTCATGTGGCGGTGGGGAAGTCGCGGCAGGTCTCGAACCGCTGGTGGAGCGGCCCGTCGTGCTGGTCCTCGAGCTGCCGGGGCGGCGGCGTGATGCCGAGGCGCTTCCAGTGGGTGGCCTCAAGTTCGGCCATCGTGCGCTCGGCGAGGCGGCGCTTCCCCGGTCCCATGTCCTCCTGCTGGCGGGGTGGGGTGGGGGTCTCGGGGCCCGGCACCTCGGTCCAAGGCCCGTACCACTCGGAGCCGTCGTCCCAGGTGCGGACGGTGCGCTGCTGGGCGCGGGCGCCGCAGTGGGGGTAGGTCTGGAGTGCCTTGCGGACGAAGGCGAGGGCCTTCTCGGCGGTGTCGGCTCCGTCGACGCCCCAGTCGCCGACGACCTCGTACTGGATGTCTTCGACGGGGTCGTGGCCGGTCGGGGCGTACGGCTCGAGCTCGGCGAGCCGGTCATTGGTGACCCGCAGCTGCTCAACCACGTCGGACAGGGCCTCGTTCGTCGAATGCCGCTCCGCCCGAAGACGGTTGATCTCCTCTTCGGCCTGACGGCGGCGGCCCATCTCGTGCCCCAGGGCCGCACGCCACTTCTGCGCTTCGCCCTCGGCCGCCTTCAGCCAGCCCGCGTGCGAGTCCCGCTCCTCAACGTGACGCAGGATGCCCTCGCCGTACGCCTGCGCCCGCTCGCGGGCCGACCGCCACGCCAGCCGCAGCCGTGCGTTCTCCTGCTCCTCCTCGAAGAGGGCAAGCCCGGTACCAGCGATAACGTTGGACAGCTCGGCCTCCTTGGCGTGGAGCCGGGCCACCTCCTCGGCGTGATCCGGCGCCAGCCAATCAGCCACCTTCGTGCGGGCCTCCAGGTCCAGTAGCAGCGCCACCGGGCGACCGTCCTCGGCGATGGCGCCGATGGTGAGGATCGGCTCCTCTTCGATCGCGGGCTCCATGGCCACGTCGAACCGGGCGACGATCAGCGGGTCCGTGGTGCTCATGCGGCACTGCCGGCGTGGTCGGTGTGGGCGAGCTCGGTCTCGGCGGCGGTGACGGCGGCGTGCTCCATGCGCATCTCCAGGACGCGGTCGGCGTAGCCGAGGGCGCGGAGGAGGTGGGCGTGCTCGGCGTAGAGGGCGGCGCGGTCGGCGAGCTGGGCCAGGGTGAGGGTGCGGGTGTCGTCGTAGGCGTCGGCGCGGCCGGCGGCGTACTCGGGGTCGTGGCGGTAGCTGTCGGGCTTGGCGTTGAGGGTCAGTTCGCTCATGACGGGTCCGTTCTGGCTGGGGCGGGGCCTGGTTGGTGCCCCGCCCAGGGGTGGATGGTCAGGCAGCGCGGCGGGGGCCGGGGATGTGCACGGTGTGCGGGGTGTCCGTCGTGCGCTGGGCGGGGATGGAGCTGGCGCGGTCAGCGGCGAGGGCGGCGCGTTCGAGGAGGCCGATGACGTCGCTGGTGCCCGGGCGGCGGTGGCCGAGGTGGGGGTCGGTCTGGGCGAGCCAGCCGGCGAGGTGCTCGATGAGGTCGTCGCCGTTGCCGGAGTCCGGGGGGTCGGTGGGCAGGACGCGGGAGATCCAGGCGAGGGCGGCCATGGTGGGTTCGTTGGTCTCGACGAGGAGCCGGGCGTGGGCGGGGTTGCCGAGGAAGGCGTTGGGGGTCTTGCCCGTGGCGGCGCGGAACACGGCGGCGGTGATGTCGAGGCGGCCGTGCTCGTCGGCGAAGTGGCCGTGGTCGGGGTTGATGAGGCCGAAGTAGTTCACGAGCTGCTGGGCGGTACGGAGGATGAGGCCGGTTTCGGACATGGGTGTCTCCCGTGGCGTGCTGCGTGGGGTCTCTGGTTGGTCCGGCCCGGCCGCGAGGGAGTGGGTTCCTCGACCTGGCGGCCGGGCCGGTGCTGGAGGGGTGTCAGTCCTCGATGGGGGTGGGGTGCTCGTCGGCGCAGGCCGGGCACTGGTAGCGGGGGAGGTTGTACGGGCCGGACTGTTCGGCGCGGCGGAGGCCGGGGGCGGCGCTGTCGAAGATGGCGTCGCAGTAGCAGTCGGGGCAGGCGCACATGACGATGCAGCCGCTGGTGGGGAGGTCGACCTTGATGGCCTTGGCCGCGATGGTCATGGCGCGGATGAACGCGTCGGTGTCGCGGGCGTTGTCGGCGTAGTCCATGCAGGTGTTGAAGATGTCCTGCTGGACGGGGAGGAGGTCGTTGTGGTGTGCGAGGGGCGGGGTGAGGCGGGGGGCGGTGAGCACGGTCATGGCGGCGCTCCGGGGTGAGTTACTCCGTACCGGCCCGGGTGGGCTGGTGCGTTGTCGGCTCCACCACCATAAGCCATATTCCATTGCGCACGCAATAGGTTATGACCGGGTTGGGGACAGCAGAAAGCCCCGCTCCCCTCGGGACGGGGAACGGGGCGACAGGGACGACCGGGGCTTCGCCAGGTCAGGGGACGGCGGCAGTGTTCGACGCCACCCACTCGGCGTGCGCGACCAGGAGGTCGGAGTACGACACGTAGACGACGCCGCCCCACTTCTCGACGTCGAGCTTTCGGTCCCTCACCCAGCGGCGGAGCGTTGATGTCGAGACGTCGTAGCCGGTTTCGGCGAAAAGGACCACGGCCTCCTTGTACGTCACCAGGTCGGTGTCGAGCGGGCACGGCTGGATGGTGCTGATGGCCACGTGGGCTCCCGGGTCTCGGCGGCCGTCGTTCGCAGCTCCGGCGGCCGATATACGGGTGTGATGCGGGTGCTGACGGGTGATCGGGAAGCCCCGTCAGGTGATGAGGGTGTACGCGCGGGCGACTATTAGACCCGTGAGGGGCCCGTTAGGTTGCACGGGCCGCCAGAAAGTCTCGCCGCTTGATGTGGTGGTGCGCGATCTGCTTGAGCGTCCACGTCGTGTGCTGGCCGTCGTCGTCCGCGCAGTACCGGTTGAGGCAGACGACGGTCTCGCTGACGCGGTCCCAGACGAGGCCCCAGGTGTCGCAGCCGGGGCAGGAGTGCCGGCGGACCGTCTTCGCGTCGCCCATGAGGATGGCGTGCTCGAGGCCCTGGCGGTACATGACGATGTCGCGGGCCTGCTGGCTGACGGCGCTGAGGTGGGCGGTCTCCTCGACCATCCACCGGTAGACGGCCTGGGCTTCCGCGGGGGCCGGGCGGGCCGGGCTGGCGCCGTCGCGCAGGACGGCGGTGACTTCGACGGCCTCGTCGACGGCGGCGCGGATGTAGTCGTAGACCTCGAGGCGGATGGGGGCCGAGGCCTCGGTGGTGGTGGCGGTGCGCTGGGCGCGATGGCCGGCGCGGGGCGTCAGGTACTCGTCGTGCAGGAGGCGGAGGCGTTCCGCCGGGGTGCTGGTGTCCCCACTGTGCATGCTGTCCCCGTCCGCTGTGCGGCCCTCGCGGGCGCGGGTGCGTGACGGGGTGCCAGGGACGCGCGCCCGGGGCCGGAGTTACTCACTCCGGGTTTGTTCCGGACGCCCCATCGTGGCACAGATGGGGCGAGAGGTGAACGCGCTGTGTTCGGATCGATCAAGTCGGTGATCGACGTTGCCAGGGGTTCTCCCGGTTAGACCGCAATGTCTATCGGCATATGCGATTCACACGTGCTCGGGTGCGGCACGCATGTCGTCGAGCATGATGCGGAGCTGCTCCCACTGTTCGTGGCTGACGATGTCCTGGGCACGGGCGCCGTCGACGAGGAGGATCACCGCCTGCATCGTGGTGTCGAAGGTGCGCGCGGTCGCGGGGTCGGTGAGGCTCCCGCCGTCCGCAAGGAACATGCTCTGGATGGTGAGGGCGAGTTCGAACGCGGGTCTGGCCGGGTGGGCCGGCCCGGGGTCGACGGCGACAGGCCGGCGGCGTCGGTGCGCGAGGTGGATCACGGATCCTGCGCCGGGACCGGGCGGGCCGGCCTGGGGCACGGGGGCGTGTTCGGCTGAGGGCATCGGGGGCGTCTCCGCTCCGGGCAGCTCGGGAAGGGTCCTTGGTCCGGGACTCCCCAGTCCGGGCCTCGGTTCCGAAGCGACTGCCTGACACTCCGGACTGCAAGGTTGCACTGCGGTTGGCCCATGTGGCCAGGATCTGGTTTGTTTTTCACACCACTCTCACCGCCCAAACCATAGCGTTCCAGCCATAATGTCCGCCGTTTGGCCGAAATCGGTACGGAAATCGGTCGGTGGCATGAAGAAACCCCCGCAGTCCTGGGTCGGAGTTTTGCCGACAACAACCCGGTGGCCTGCGGGGGCCAAGAGACCTCACGGGCACGCCCGTCAGATGACGGTGATTGTAGCCGCGGACCTCGCCACGGGGGTAGACCTTCAGCTAGCTCGCTGCGGCCTGGGCGGCCTGCAGGTGCGCGAGCAGGATCTGCTGCTGCTCAGGCGGCATCCGCTGGATCACGATGCCCGCCACCGCCGCGCCGTCGTTCCACGGGATCGGAAGGCCGAAGGCACGAGGCTGCTCCGGGCGCTGCTCCGCAGAAGAGGACTCTGCCGTACGGACAGGTTCGCTTGGCTCGGGCCGGGGGTCAGGGACGGAGGTGAGGGGCTCATCCGGGGCGGGGGAGCCTGCCGGGTTCATTACGTCGTAATGAACAGCCTCGGACTGTGTCGACGGCGTCGGCTCTTCCCGCGGTGCGGGGGACGGCTCGGACCGTGTACGCGCCCGTACGGACTGCCGGGCTTCCTTGGCCGCCTTCTGCTCGGCTTTCAGCCGGGCCAGCGCCGACTCCTGTTCCTCGGCCGGCTTGCGTCCTACGGCGCGCAGGTTGCTGGCGGACTCCTCGCCCTTGACGAGGCGTTCCTGCAGCTCGGGGGTCAGAGTGAGCAGACCGAGGCGCTGGGAGATCCATCCCTGGCTGCGGTGAAGCCGGGCAGCGAGAGCTTCCTGGTTGCCGTGGACCTCGAGGAGCTGTTGCAGGGCGCGTGCCTCGTCGAGGGGATCCAGGTCCTTTCGGTGGACGTTGGCGACGAGCGCGGATTCGAGGAGCTCGTTGGGGTTGGCGCCCAGCTCGTCGTCGACCATGACCTTGATGGTCTTCAGGCCGGCTTCCCGAGTGGCTGCCAGGCGGGAGTTACCGTCGATGACGACGTAGCGCGTCTTGGGCTCGAGCGTGTCCGCGCGGCTGGGGTTGGCCGCTAGATAGGCCTCGCGGGCCATGATGGAGATGGCGGCCTTCTGGCCGTGGTCGCGCAGGCTGGCTGCGAGGTCGGTCAGGTCGCCGAGTTCGCTGCGGGGGTTGTCGGGGTTGAGGCTGATGTCCTCGACGGGCAGGTGGGTGATGGGCTGCGGCTCGTCCTGAATGCCGAGGGCACGGTTGAACTCGGCTCGGCGGTTGCTGCGGGCGCCGGCAGCGGCGCCGAATGCTGCGGAGGGGCCGAGGGTGGCGGCTTTCGAGGTCATGCCGTCACCTGCTTCGCGATGTCTCGCATGGCTTCCGACTGCTCGCACGCGGGGGCGTAGGACAGCAGGGGCTCCTTCCTGCGGACGGCTTCTCGCTGCTCCTTGAGGTCGTTGATGACCGCGAGGACCGGCGGGTCGCCGAGGTTGCGCCACTCGGTGAGGGACGAGGTGGCGATGGCGCCGCGGCGGCTGTCGTAGAGGTTGACGACGAGACCGAGGTAGTCGACTTCGACGCGCAGGTCGGTGCAGAGATCTCCTATCTGTCCGGCGAGCATCCCGTAGGCGGTGGCGGAGGAGTCCTCGGCGAGGACGGGAATGACGACGCCGGAGACACCGGCCGGCTCGCCGGTGCGACGGCGGCCGTAGTAGAGGGCCGCGTCCATGGCGATGCCGAGGCTGGGCGGGCAGTCGACGACCATTACGTCGTAATACGGCTCGACCGCGGCGAGCGCCAGCTCAAGGGCGCTTTCCTTCTGGAACCCTCGGACTTGGACGGCCTTGACGCCGACGCGGGCGTCGAGGAGGAAGCCGTCGAAGCAGGACGGCAGCAGGTCGAGGTTCTTACCGAAGCGCGGGTCCTCGATGGTGACGATGAGGTCGCGGAGGTCGCCGTCGGTCTCGCCGCACATGTGGGCGATGAGGCTGTCGTGTCCGGGTGGGATCTGCTCGATGCCGAGCTGGTCGGACAGGTGGCCTTGCGGGTCGTAGTCGATGAGGAGGACCCGCTTGCCCATCTCGGCGTAGGCCTGGGCGATGCCGGCGGAGATGGCGGTCTTGCCGACGCCGCCCTTCTGGTTGCAGACGATCTTCCGCTCGGGGATGCCGCCCTCGGGCCGGTCTCCGGGGGACGGGTTGACGTCGAGCCAGCGGCGTACGGCCTGGGCGAGGCCTTGGATGAAGGAGACGCCGCGGTCGGTGCAGGTCTCCTTGAAGGCGTCGTAGAGGCCGTACGGCAGCCAGGTGCTGAACGAGTCGGCACCGGTGGTGTCGACTGTGCTGGAAGACGCGGGTGCCTCACGCCAGTTCATGACGGCGGTGGTGACGGCGTCCTGGATGTCGAGCTGCAGCTCGGCGGCGCGGACCTTGAGTTCTTGCTTCAGCGCGGGCGGCAGCTTCGACGCCACCTTCTCCCTGTCGCTGGGGAGGTTTGGGGATGCCATGGCGTCACCTTACTGACTCCTGAGGGTTTGGGATGCACCCGGTGTCGGAAATGCGCGTGTCCCCGCCCGAGCCCGGTATTACGTCGTAATACGAGGACGCCCGCGCTGCAGCACGAACTCCCTGTCCTTGCCGCCGAGCTGCGGCTCGGCTCTCAGGTCGGGGCGGGCCGTATTACGGCGTAATACGGCTGGGGGCAGCCGGGAGACACAGGTGGCAGACCCTGCTCGGCTTGCTGCGGCAGGCCCGATCACGCTGCGCCGAAGACCTGCCGGGGCTCCTGGCGCCCGGTGGCCTGCCCGCTTCGGGCGTACAGGCGGGCAGCGTGGATGCTGGCCTCGATGCCGGCGGCGGGCTCCTTGGCCTGTTGCAGCTCGAGCTGGGCCAGATACTCGGAGTGCTCCTCGGGCGGGAGCCGGCGGGCGACGAGCGCGGCGTCCTGCCGGGCGCGCGCGGCCTCGACACGCTCGGCGAACTCCGTGAGGTTGACGGGCTCGCCGCGGTGCTGCTGGTGGGCGGCGAGCGCCCGGCGGTATCCGTCTGAGGCGGTCTCCCGGGTCCGGGCGGGCGCCGCGGCGGGTTCCGTTGGCGGCGATGACGTCCCATGGGCGGGTGCGCGGTCGAGGGCGGCAACGGGAAGCACCTTGAGCGCGCGGACCGCATCGGTGCCGATCTTGTCGTTGATCTGGCGGCAGAGCTGTCCGCCGAGGAGTCGGAGCTGGACGGCGTAGGCGTCGGATCCGGGGCGCAGGGCGAGGACGCGACGGTCGGGGTCATAGGCGACGGCCTGGATACGGCCGTCGTACTGGGGGCAGAGCTGGGTGAACTGGTCGAGGATGCTGCCGCCTTGGACGCCGGCGGCCCAGCCCTGCTCGGCACTGAGGCGGGTCAGGGTGGCGCCGAAGGTGACGGGGTCGCGGCCGTCGGATCCGCGGCGGGTCCCGGTGCGACGGGTGGGCTTGGTCGGGCCGGTGCCGGGGCGGCGGCCAGCCTTGTAGGCGGCGAGGGCCTGGCGGGCGAGGTCGGCGCCGGAGGTCTGCGGGGTCTCAGGCATAGGTGGCGTCCGTCCAGGTGCTGTTGAGGCGGATGGTGGTGGAGGCATCGAGGAGGGCAAGACGGACAGTCTCGGAGCCGTAGACCGCGCGGGCGCTGTCCTCGCCGGCGGTTGCGATCCAGGCCCGGACGAGCTCGAGGTTCCGTCGTCCCTGGAGACGCATCTCCTCAAGCTCGTCAGCGGTCAGATCGAGGGTGATGTCGCCTTCGACGATGGCGTCGCCGTCCGCCTTGGTGTCCTGCTGGGTCTGCAGGCGGTCGAAGCTAGGGGCTGCCCAGTCGCCGTCCTGGGTGAAGGTGCCCGTGGTCTCGAGGGTGGTGTCGAGGGTCGCCTGGTGGGCGGCATCGAGAGTGAGGGCAGCGTGGATGTACGCGACGGGGTTCTTCGGGCGCCAGCCCAGGCACATGCCGGTGAGCTCGTCGGCGATCTGGTGGCCGTTGAGTCCGCGGTCGAACAGGGGCCGAAGGACGTGAGCGAGGCGCCGCAGCCGCCGTTCGCCCTGAGTCCAGTTCACCAGGGCACGGACGATGCGGGTCTGCTGGATCTCGTGGGCTACCTGAGCCGGAGTGCGGCGCTGGGTCCCGCTGTTGCTGCTGGTCTTGTTGGTCGAGGTCGAGGGGGATGCGGTTCTGCGCGCGCGCTTGCGCGTCGTGTCTGTAGAACCACCCACTACCTGAACCTGAACCTCTTCCTCTACCAAGTACAGGGAAGGGGGCTCACAGGCGTCCGAACCAGCGTTGTCCACAGGCCGGTTGTCCACAGGGAGGGCGGGGCGCTGGGCGAGGGTCCGGGCGGTGTAGCCGGTGCCGATGATGCGGTGGCCCATGGCGTGGTCGTAGACAGGGGGGATGGTGGCCGCGTAGACGGTGGCGGTGCCCGCGTACCCGCCGAGACCGAGCTTCCTGCGGACGTTCGTGCGGGTGCCGTGGACGACCCAGGCGAGGGCGCCGAGCTCTCGCAGGACCGCGATGTGCCGCTTGATCGTGGCCTTGGAGACGCCGATGCGGGCGACCATCTCGTCGAGGCAGTAGCGGACGTGCCCGGTCGTGTAGTCCATGCGGTCGGCCAGGTCGTCGGCGACCCGCTGGGTGGTGGAGTTGGCGCCGCGGTGGAGGCCGACGCTGATCAGCCAGGTGACGACGCGACGCCACCGACGGGGGCCGGTACGGCGGGCAGAGGTGTGCTCGAGCTCCTGCCCGGAGCCGTGCACCGGGGCCCAAGTGAGGCCCTGAGTGCCGTGCGGAAGGCCCTGGGTGCCACCTACCGGGGGGGAAATAAGCCGCGAATCGCCCGTGCGGGCGTGCGGAAGCTGACAAGACGGTACGGCGTGCTGCAAGATGTACTCGCTTAGGTCGAAGGGCCGAGGCACACGAAAGCCCCGCTTCGGTGGGTGCTGGTTCCGCGAAGAACCTGAAGTCGCTCGAACGCTTGAGCCTCGTCGTCAAACGAGACTCGGGATTCGGGCCTTAGCTCGAAGCGTCAACTTCGAGCCGTAGGAAGTGGCCGCGACGGTGCGTCAACACCAAGCGGCCGGCGGTTGAGGATGAGCCCCCGTCAAAGGGCACAAGCGCCTCCCGCCTAGAAAGTCGCTACGTCACTTGATCCCCCTCAGTGGGTTTCTTCTGCTGCCCCGCGGTGGTGTGGCGCGGGAAGTCTTTCGTCCAGCCGTAGCCTTCGGCGAGGTGCTGAATCACTGGGCACGTTTCGTGGTCGTAGAAGCGCGCCTGGTCGTTCAGATCTCCGTCGTGGTCGTAGGCCGGGCAGGCATGACCACGGTTGCCGTGGAGCTCAACGAGTCTGCGGTCGGAAGCGCACCGGCGCAGGATCATGGTCGGACCGGAGCAGTCGCAGACCGCGCCGGGGACCTCAGCCGCCATTTGAAGAGTCATGAGGCTGGTCAGACTCAGCGCGTGAACTTCACACTCTCGGTCGTGCCAGTTCGTCACGGTCTGTTCGGCCTGCATGATGGCGCGTTCCAGGAAGGCGACTGGCTCGTCGGCCTGGGCGGTCATCGCGTGGTGGCGGTAGAGGTGGTGTGACCCGTGCTCGCCGGTGTGATCTTCACGGCGGAGCGGAGGGTCCCACTGGTCGCGCCCCAAGGAGGGCGGCTACTCTGACGCACGTCGGTACGTCCTTTCATGCATGGGCGGCGTGCCGACGAGGCCGGCACCTTACTTAGCGGTTGTGTGTCGGCCACGGCCCCGCTCCCACGCTTGCCGGCGTAGGACTTCAGCGGGGCCTTCGCCCTTTCCGGGGCCCCGGCCAACTGGTGCTTCGGGCCGCTCGTGTGTGAGTGGTCGTCTGGCGCCAGGCGCAGCCTATCTGTTGGGCTCGCCACTAGGCCACCTTCCTTCCGGATCCGTTCGGCTGTGTCGTACGAGCCGACTTGTCATCAGATATCCAGGTCATCGGACAGTCGTGCGGATCCCCGGCGGTGTCCTACGAGAACTCACACTAAATAAGTCGTTCACGCAGCGATCCGGCCTGTCTGAGGAGAAGGACCGAGCAGCAAAAAGGAAGTAGGGGACTCCCGGGCGGTGTCGAGGTCGAGGACCTGGCCATCGCGGATGGTCCGACGGCCGACGCGGCCGGCGGTGGCGGCCGTACGGCAGACGCCGCATCGGCATCCGAGGTGGTTGTAGCGGGACTCCCCATGTGGTGTCCCATCCCGTCGCGCCTGGCGGCCGCGAACCTTCGCGACGTCGAGGGCCGCGGCGAAGGCCTTGTCGGTCTGGGCTCGGCGCGGGGGGACGTTGTAGTGGACGCCGACGACAGTTGAGGCGTTCTTGATGGTGGCGCCGGCTGCGACTTCGTCGAGGAACTGCTGGCGTACCTCGGGGGTGAATTGCGCGGTGCGGCCGCGACCCCGGGTCACGGGTGCTGCCGGATGGGGTCGGTGTCGGCGGGGTGGACGGTGGTGAGGGACCGCCCGGTTTGGGCGGCCATGACCTCGTACCCGGCGTCCGCGAGCGCGGCCCTCAGTCGGCGGAGTCCGGCCGCGTCCCACTGGGGTTGTTCGACGATTCGACCGAGTCGGTAGCCGACGGCGAGGGCTTGCTTCCAGACGCGGTCGACGGCTTGCGGGTCCAGGTCGGGGAAGAGGAGCTCGGGGAGTTTGTCGGGCTGGCCGACGACGTGGAGCTCGGCGGTGTTGATGAGGCCGGCGAGGTACTCGCCGTGGGTGGCGGCGCGGTCGGCGAGGGCCTGGTCGACGTGGGCCGCGGTGGTGTCGGGGTGGGCGGTCATGCGGCTCGGGCCTCCAGGGTGGTACGGACGGGCAGGAGTAGCGGGACGGGCCGGGCGGCGGCCGCGGGGCGGACGACTGCCAGGTGTCGGCGCGGGGCTGGGATGCGCGGCGCCGGGTGCGGGGTGCGGGGGTAGTCGGGCAGCCCGGGGATCACGAGCTGCACGGGGCGGTCGGGGGCGAGGCGGCGTTGGCGGGTGCCGTTGGTGTTCGGGGCGGCGGCGACCGGCCAGTGGCCGTCCGGTACGATCCGGGCCCCGGCCGACAAGAGACCGTGGTGCTGGGCGGCCTTCAGGAGATCGGCGCGGGTGGCGGTCTCCTTGTCGAGGCCCAGGAGCGTGCACAGCACCGCGCGGTGCCAGTTAGCAGTCCTCAGGTCCATCCCGGCCCGGTAGGCGACGAGTTCGGCGTCGGTCTCGCGGGCGAGCGCCCTCAGCACCGCGCGCTTCGTCGGGGACCCGGCCTCCGCGATCCGCTCTGCAGGAACAGGGGCCCCCGCCTGAGCGGGCTGGGTGGCGCGGCGGGTGATGAGCGCCCGGTGCCGGTCCAGAGACCGCTGCCCGCCCCAGATGCCGTCAGGCTCGACGAGCCCGCCGCCCGGGATCTCGGTGGCGGCGTACGACCGGCACGCGGCGAGGACGGGGCACCGGCCGCAGATCTCGATCGCGAGCCGCTGGTGCTCCAGGCGCTCGGCCGGCTCCTGGCCGCCGTCGACGGTGGAGCCGCCCCACGCGTCAAGCGGCAGGTCGGGGTCGGCGGCGGACTGGGTGGGCTGGTCCGGGTCGGGGGCGCAGCCGCGGTAGGCATAGTGGCGGTGCTCGGTGAGGTCGCGGTAGGTGGTGCTCACGGGGTGGTTCCCCCTTCCTGGGAGCGGGTGAGGCGGGTGTAGGCGGCGTCGACGGTGTCGTTCGCGTCGGTGAGGACGTCCTTCTCGGCGCGCTGGCGGTCCAGCTGGGCGCGGAGAATGTTCACGTGGTGGGTGTCGCCGGCGCGGATGAGGCGCTCGGTGACCGCACGGTGCCGGTCTCGACGTCGGTTCCGGCGTCGGTGGTAGGCGGCCGTGGCGGCGTATCCGGTGACGGCGCCGGCGAGCGCGGCGAGGGTGAGCAGGACGGGGTGGTCCACGGCGGGTCCTCCTAGAAGGGGTGGGTGGGTCCCGCCGTGGGGTAGCGGGTGTTACGCGGCGGCGGCCATGCGCGGCGCCTCGGGGGCGTACCGGTCGATCTCCTCGCCGGTGATGGCCTCGACGAGCGCGCAGACGAGGATCTCGGAGGCATTCGGCGTGACGGCGTTGCCGTACTGCTTGACGCGCTCGCGCTTGGAGCCGAGGACGATGTAGTCGTCCGCGAAGCTCATGGCGCGCCCGATCTCGTGCGGCTCCAGCATCCGGAACAGCACGTCGTCGAGGTTGATGTCGCCCTTCACGAGCGCGCACCGGTCCCGGGTCGACAGGGCGCCCACCGGGTCGGTCACCTGACGGGCGACGCCGGTCCCGTAGTACGGCACGAGCATGTGCTCCCAGGTGAGGAGCGACTGGTGGCCAGCTGTCGTAAGCGTGCGCAGCGGCTCGTCGACGGAGGTGCAGTGCTCGGCGCCGTTGCCCCTGCTGCCGTTGTTCCGCATCACCATCGCGGGGAGCGCTGGGGTGACGAGGCCGTGATGGTTTCCGGACGCGGTCACCGTGGCGAGCGCGTCGGTGACCGGGCGGGCCACCGAGCCTCCGCCGCGGAGCTCGGCGATGAACGGCAGCCACGCGAGGCCGGTCTCGTTCCGCGCGGTCTGCGTTCGCAGCGGTACAAGCGAGGACGCGGCGTCCTTCCCGTCCCTGCCCTCGACCGGAACCAGGAGCGGCGGGACGGCCAGGCCCTTGGTGAGCGATGCCGTCTGGGTTGTCAGCGGTGCGTCCACGGGCCACGTCCGGACCCCAGGGCGCCGTTCGAAGGTGTGGCCGGCGGCCTCCAGGGTGATCGGGCGGGAGAACTTCTCCAGGCCGGCCTTGATCCGGGCGAGGGTCTTGTCGGCGAGCGGCTTGGCCCGGTCACCGATCCGCTGCCCCGGGATGGACCAGTCGATCGCGGCCAGGGCCGGGAGCGCCTCGGGCTCGACGATCTGGTTGCGGCACGAGGTGTTCGGGCACCGGTAGACGTACTGCTGCCGGTAGCGGCCCATGTCCCTCGTCGGGTCCTTGAACCGCTGGACCGCCTGCACCGTCCGATCGCACGTCGAGCACCAGGCCCGCGGGCGCAGCCACTTGTCCCAGTCCGGCGTCCGGCCGAGCGACCGGTGCCAGTACGCCACGTACAGCCGGTCGCGGGACTGCGGGGCGGCGTGCACGGACCGCGGGTTCGCGTGCATCGAGTTCAGCGCGATGATCCGCGTGAAGTAGCCGAGCTTGTGGATCTCGCCGATCCAACGGGGCCAGTCCACCCACTGGCGCACGTCCACGACGTTCTCCACGACACCGGCCTTGACCAGGCTGCCGCGCTCGATGACACCGCGCAGGTAGAGGGGCACCTCCTCCATCAGCGCGCGGGACTCCTCCTCCGAGGTGGCCTCGCGCGGGTCCTCGTCGTCGCCGACGTGGGCGAACTTCCCGGCCTCCAGCTCGGCGTACAGCTCCAGCAGGTCGCCCTGCATCGCCTTGTCGAAGTCGCGCTGCTTGCCCTTCGCGATCGACCAGTTCGTGCACTCCGGGGATGCCCAGAAGATGTCGGTGACCGGCCACGCCCACACCGGCGCCTGGCGGATGTCGCCGCGGTAGTGGGAGGCGTCGGGGAAGTTCGCCTCGTGGGACTGGATCGCGCGCTCCCAGTGGTTCGCGGCGCGCTCGACCCGCACACCCGGGACGGAGTGCATGCCCTGCGAGGAGCCGCCGGCACCGCAGAACCAGTCCATGACGGTGAGCGCGGTGTCGTCGTTGCGGTAGGCCATCAGGCTGTTTCCCTTCCGTCGTTGCGGGCCTCGGCGGCCTGCTTCAGTTCGGCGAACCGCTGGTCGATGAGGGTGCGGAATGACATCCACGCGCAGCCGGGCGGCGGGCCCTGAACTTCGTGGTCGAGGACCTGGTGTCGCTCCGCATCGCCCTTGATCTGTGACAGGGCGAGCGGACTGTTCCAGCAGTTCGGGTCGGCCACCTGCTTCATCAGCCGCTGCACATGGACCGACTTGTCCTTGTCAGCGGAGGTGGCCGCCTTGTCCGGCACTGACAGGGTGTCCTGCTTCTCCGCAGCGCCCGTCGGCGGTCCGGCGAGTTCGGCGATCCGGGCGGTGAGGAGATCCTCGACCCGGGTCGGGACCTTGTCCGGGCCGGCGGGGACCTGGTGGTCGGTGAAGTTCTTCTCGCTGGCCTCCGCCAGGTTCGCCCTGCAGAGGTCGGCGCTGTTCCAGCCCGCGCGGACCTTCTTCATGAAGTCGTCGGCCTTCCGGCGTCCCACGAGCACGAGGATCTGCTCGTCGAGCAGCTCAGCGAAGGGACGCAGGACGCCAGCCTCGTCATGAACGCGCGACTCGTGGAAGTCCTCCTGGCCGACCATCCCCTTCACGGCGCGGAGCCCTTCGAGGTTGCCCCAGCGCTTGTTCATCAGGCCGTAGAGCTCTTCGAGCCGCTCTTCGCGGGAGGGCGCGTCACTGAGGGCCTTCGCGTCGGCCTTGGCCTTGGCCGAGTCGCTCTTCGACCACAGCTCGGTGGCGACGCCGAAACGCATGGCAGCGTTGCGCAGCGCGTCGCCGATCACCTCCTTGACGGCGTTCGGGCCCTTCTTGCCCTGCGCGTCGCCGTACCCGAGCCGGGGGTGGCCCGCCACGGTGAGACGGATCCACATGCCGCCGTTGTGGTCGAGCTTGGGCAGCCCGTCGGCGTCGAACGCCAGCGGCTCCCAGGTCCACAGCGGGTCGACTTCCAGGAGGCGGATGGTGACGTCGGCGTGCCCGACGTAGTCGAGGTGGATGTGAGCGCTGGTGAGGCTGCCGTTGCAGTCCTCGCACTTCCGGCGCTCGTGCCGTTCGCAGACCTTGAACTTGGCGTCGCGGCACGCGCCGCAGGTCACCTTGGGAAGCTTGGAGATCTGCTCGGGGGCGAACGGCTCGCGGAGCTTGGCGAGCGCTTCAGCCTGGTTCGGGACGTGCTGGGTCGGGCCCTCCGCCGTGATGCTGGCGGGGGCCTCGCTGGCCGTGGCCATGAGGTCTCCTGTGTGGTTGTGGTCGTACTACGCGGCTCGGGGCCCGGTTGTCGGCGTCCAGGCCCGCGGCTGCGTCAGGCCGGTCAGGCCTCGGCGAGCTTCTCGGCCGGCGCGATGTCGTACTTCTCGATCAGCCAGGCCTTCGCGATGTGACTGAGGGCCGGCTTGTAGCCGAGCTCGTTCTCACGCTGTTCGGCGGCGGCCTGGAAGCGGGCCTTGAGGTCGGCGTCGACGCGGACGTTGAGGTTGCCGGTCTCCAGACCGGTGTTCCGACGGGCGCGGTGAGCGTTCGCGGCCGGGGAGAACGTGCCGGCGATGAACGCCTCCAGGCCTTCGGCGACGTCTGCGGGCACGGTGCTGGACGCCTTCTGGATCGCGGCGCGGGTGACCAGCGGCATGTGGATCGGCACGTTGGGTGCGGCGGTCCCGGCCTCGGTGGCGTTGCGCAGGCGGCCCCAGCCGCCGGGGGCGAGGACCTCGTCGACGGCGGCGGCCAGTTCGGGGGCGCCGACTTCGGTGAGGCGGCTGGAGGCGGCGCGCAGGTCGGCGAGGAGGGTGTCCTTCTTGGAGGGCACGGTTCGGGGTCCCTTCGGGGGCCGCCCGATGCTCCGGCGTGGGGCCGCCGGCGGGCGGGTTCGGTTGATGGCCATGCCAGTCTCCTTCTTTTCCTATTGCGCTCGCAATAGGACATGAGGGTCTCTGCCGGGCGGCAGGTGCTGCTCGACATGGAGAACACTACCCATAACCCATTGCGCACGCAATGGGTTATGGGTAGTGTGAAGACACACCACAACGACGGGGGCACCGATGAAGCACACCAACCGCCAGACCACCCACCGCACCCTCGCCGATCTCTACCGCGCCATCGACCGCCAGCACGCCGTCACCATCACCTACCTCAAGCCCGGCGAGACCGAGCCCACCATCCGCACCATCGAGCCGTTCGACATCCGCACCACCAAAAACGGCCGCATCGAGATCTACGCGATGTGCCGCCTGCGCGGCGACGCCCGCAAGTTCACCCTCGACGGTGTCCTCTCCTACACGCTCCACCGGATCGCCTTCGTCCTGGAGCGCGAGGAGCCCACCACCGTTGCCGGGCACGTCGTTCCCGCCCGGTCCGTCGCACAGTTCGTCGCCCGCGAGCTCGGCCGCGACGACTTCCCCCGCTACCGACGCCACTTCCAGACCGCCGCCTGACCCCGGCAACGACGAAGGCCACCACCCCGAACCAGGGTGGTGGCCTTCAAAGTTCACACGCATTGCGCACGCGCAGCGTAGCCCAGGTGCTCGCCAGAGCGCTACAGCGCCAACGGTTCGGCCTCGACCGCGCGCCGCAGCTGCTCCATCCGCGTCGGCAACGGCGACCACCCATACCGGCCGGCCATCACCATGTTCAGGGCGGTCACCCCCTTGGTGTACGCCATCAGCAGCCCCTGCGGGCGCAGCGTGATCCCCGGCGGGCCCGCCTTCGACGCGCGCAACGTCACCCACAGCGCCGACCGGCCGCCCTCCAACGGCAGCGCCTCCACCACCTGCTCACGGACCGCCAGCCACTGTCGCACCGCGACCTGCGTACCCTCCCGCAGCGCGTACCACTCCACCTCCGGCAGCGGCTCCAGCTCGGCCATCGCCGCCAGCACCCGCTGCCGCGTCGCCTCCGACCGCTGCTCCAGCCGGCCCGCCCGAATCACCCGGACCGCCGACGGATGAACCTGCGCGAGCGCGGCGATCTCCTCCTCCCGGGACGGCGACGCGCGCTGCGGTCGCCGTCGTACCCCCACCGCCGCCACGCCGTCCGCGAGGTCGTCCAGGCGCAGCGCGGCCAGCTCACCCGACCGGGCCCCGCAGTCCAGGACGATCCCGACCATCGCCAGCACCCGGGCCCGCTCGGCCTCCGACATGCCCAGGCCGACCCGGTCCGCCGGTACGGCCGCAGCCATGTCCGCCAGCCCCCGGTACAACGCCGCCCGGTCCCGCGCCGGGACCATCGCCTTCAGCTCCGGCTGCTCGACCACCGGCAACAGCACGTCCCGGTCGGGCACCACCAGCTCAGCCAGGATCCCCAGCACGTCCCGCACGATCCGCAGTGACGCCACCGGCAACGGCCGGCCCACATCCTGCGGCCGGAACCGCAACTCCCCGGCCGCTGCCAGAGCCCAGAACGCGTGCAACGCAGGCCTCGTGAACAGCTGCGGCGCCGCCCTGCGAGCCCGGTCCGGGATTTCCTCTCGGTCGACGGCCCGGTCCCACATCCCCACGACCATCCACAGCTGGTCGGCCCGCTGCCGCGATACCTGCAGCAGTACGCCGCCCACGGACGGTACCGGCTCGCGCGCCTCCCACCGTTCCCGGTCCCTCGGGGCGACGCGCTCCACGACCGCGGCCAGCTGTCGCACCGAGACTGCGGCGTACCGAATGCCGGTCACCGGGACCGTACCCTTTCCAGCAACAGCTCCCGTCACAGTCCGATTCCGATCAAGGCATTGTCCTTCTCATCCCACCGGTCGACGATCTGCATGTACCCGTGCAGGACCTTGCTGTTCGGCTTGTGCCCCGTGACTTGGGCGATTGCCTTCGGGTCCTTCTTCGCCCGACGTGCCTCGGTTGCCATTCCGGACCGTACCGAGTGCCCGGTGAACAGCACGGGGATCCGGGCCCGCGCGCCGGCGGCGGTGATGATGTCGCCGACGCGCCCGGGGGTGATGCCCTTGGGCTGCACAGCGCCGCTGGCGTGGATGGCGCGGAACGCGTGCCGGTCGAGGTCGGTCAGCTGCGCGCGTTCGACCCACGCCTTCCACGCGCGCACCGGGCAGGTGGAGGGGCTCTGCCCGTAGGGCACCGGGACGGTCCTCGGGTCGGTCTTGGACACCATCACGTGCACCAGCAGCCCGTTGCCGTCCGGGTCCTCGACGACGTTCCGCAGCCGCAGGCCGGCCAGCTCGGCGCGGCGCGCGGCGATGGCGAACCCGAGCAGCAGCATGGCTCGGTCCCGTACGCCGAAGATGTCGTCGGAGCACTTCTCCACGATCTGCCGCAACGCGTCGACCCGCATGGCCGGCGCCTTCCCACGGCCACGTGCGGGCTCCTCGTTCTCCTCCGCCTGGCGCCGGTAATCCTTCAGCAGCTCGCGGGCGGCCTTCGTTGCCTCGGGGTCAACGACGACGCCGTACTCCTGCCGCAGGGTGACCGTGACGCCGGCCAGCTTGCGGTCGATGGTGGCGTAGGCCCGCCTCTCCCGGTTCCAGAGGTAGTCGACGAAGGCGCGCAGGGTGCCGCGGGTGGCGGCGGTGGGCGGGATCTGGAGCTGGGCGCAGAACTTAGTCCAGGTCTTCCAGTCGGCCCGGTAGGCGAGGACGGTGTTCTCAGGGCGCTGCTCGGCGGCGTGGCCGTCGGAGGCCGCATCGAGGGCTGCGAGGCGCGCTCGCAGCTGGTCGTCGTACTCGGCCGGAAGCAGCGCCCGCCCCGAAGTGGGTGCGGGAGTCGGCAGGTTGCTGTCCACCGCGGGCTAGTTGTAGTGCGGGTTCGACATGACGATCGCACCCTCCACGACGAAGCACGGCCAGGGGCCGCCGTCGCAGCCGGTGCATGTCGGTTCCGTCCGGTTGTTCGGTGCGTGCTCGACGAGGTCCTTCTCCGCGATGTGCCTGGCGGCTCGTTCGTCGGCGCTCATCCCCTTGTAGGTCTGGCGCGCGCGGAACAGTGCGTCGTCGTACTTGCCGAGGTCCTGCTGCAGTTTCTGGTTCACGATATGTGAGCTTATCGCGCATCAACCGCCACATGATTCCCCGGACGCCGTTCCAGGGAACACGAAAAGGAGAAGCCGTTGAGTGATCAACGACTTCTCCAGGAGCGATCCTAAGCTCAGCTCTCCGTCTCCTTGTTGCGCAGTTCGCGCCGAGTCGACTCTCTCGCAGAGCCCGCATCTCTGCCGGTCCCTGGTAGACCTCCTGCAGGATGGAGTCCATGAACTTCACGATGGCCTCCGCGTCCTCAGCGGGCATCGGCTCATCTGCCAGATCCCCATGAGCGATCTCATTTCCCCCATGACGGATCTCGTGGGCAACCTCCCTGGTGATCTCTCGGATGAGGCCCTGCCTGTGCATTTCATCGATCTTTGCGACGAGGTTCCCCTGAGTAATCCCCTGGTTCTTGGCTGTCGCCTCCACCACAGCACGCGCCAGAGCAACAGCGCCGCGGTAAGCCTGAATTGAGAGGCTGGCGTGTGCTTCCGTGGCAGCCGCCGCGATCTCTTCAGGCACGTGTGGAAAGTCAGGGCGCCGGACGTGCGCGGGTTCCCAGATGATCGTGGGATCCGTGAGCATGTTGGTCGAGGGGTTGCTGTATTGAGTAGTCCGTCTCACCAGACCGATGGACAGACGCTGGCATAGTTCGTTGCTGCACTTGAACGCCGTCATGTACAGCATGAACGGGGGGTCATCGGGAAGCCTGTACGGCTCCGTCGCCTTGGCCATATGGGTGCGATCACCGCACCATCCACAGATCGTGCTTGCCACGCTGCCTCCTGAGCTGTACAGAGCACGCCGCCGTACGGTGGTCTGCTACGTGTCCGATGTTCCGACGGTAGCGACAACCACCGACAACTGCGGGGCAGCCCCGAGGGAAGCTTGACCAACTTATTTAGTGTGAGAACTCGTAGGACAAGGCCATCCGGAACGGCCCGCAGGATCTACTCGATGGTGTCGTCGGCGATGACGCCCACGGCCGCGAGCGCGGTGAGCAGGTTGGCGAGCGCGGTGCCGTCGGATCGAGAGCCGGTGACGGTCTGCGTGGAGGCGGGGGCTGCGCCTTCGAGAGCCACGATCCGTGCGAGCAGGTCGTTCCCCTGGGCGAGGGGGTAGAACTGGTCGCTGGCCCAGGAGCGATCTCCGTGCGGGTCGGTGGCCGCAGCGTGGTCGGCGATCTTTTCGAGCGTCCCGGCCGGGGTCTCGGCATCGGTCGCTGGAGGTCCCTGCGGCCCTTGTGGCCCGGACGGGCCCTGCTCACCGCGGGGACCGGGGACGGTGACGTAGAAGGCGCGGGAGGGAGCGACCTGGTCGACGTCGCCGAGGTCGACCTCGGTCTGGGTGGTGGACAGGGAGATGCAGAACCGGCGGGGGCCGGCGCCGACGAGGTTGACGGTGACCTGCCACACCCACTCGGCCGGGTTCGCTCCGGGGATGTCGCAGGGCAGGAGGGGGACGCCCAGGGTGCCGTCGGTGTCGATGAGCCGGCCCTGCTCGTCGAGGGTGTAGACGCCGCGTCCGGAGAAGACGATCCCACGGTCGGGCAGGACGATGGCGGGGGCGACGGGGGTGAACTCGACGGTGCCCTGGGCGGGCTGGCCGCCGGCCGGATTGGCGGCGGTGTAGGTGACGAGGACGGTCGGTACCCCGGGAGGGAACGGCACGGCGGGCTCCTGTCAGTAGCGGCGACGGTCGGGGGCGAGCGCGGCGAGAGCCTTGATCGCGGTGCGGTTCTGCTGGCCGGGAGTGGACGGGGCGGGGACCGCCGAGGGGGCGCAGGTGTAGCGGGGCGCGGTGGGGTCGAATCCCGTGGCGGGGGTGCAGGTGTAGGTGACGCCCTGGGGGTCGGTGTACGTCCATCCGGCGGGCGGGCGGCCGTCGGTGCCGTCTCGGCCGGGCGGTCCGTCCTGTCCGTCGGCTCCGTCTTGGCCCGGGGCGCCGTCCTGACCGTCGACCCCGTCGACCCCGTCGAGGCCGTTGATGCCGTCGGCTCCGTCTTGTCCTGGTGGGCCGCTGGCGCCGGGCGGCCCGGGCGGGCCGCTCTGGCCGGGCGACGGAGACGAGGCGGCTTGCCCGGGGTCTCCCTTGTCGCCCTTCTCTCCCTTGTCGCCCTTCGGGCCGGGGATCGGCACGGGGACGGCCGCGCGGTCGGGGAGGTTGTCGACGGCGGCCGTCGGATCGGGGGCGACTGGGGTCTTGCCGTCCGACGTGAGCTGGGTGCGGAGCTTGCGGACGTCGGTGGCGAGTGTGGTGACGGCGTTTCCGCGCAGGTCTGCCTCGGCCGCGAGCTCTTCGGCCCGCCGGTCGGCGCTGTCGATGCGGGCCCAGAGGATGGCGGCGATCCCGAAGAGGGCGACGAGGGCGCACGCGGTGGCGAGGCCGCGCCAGCGGGCGGCCAGGAACCGCTCGGTGCGGCTCATCCGGGATCTCCTCCGAGGTGGGTGATGATCAGGCGTAGGCGGGAGTTCTCCGCCCTCGCGGCGGCCACGGCGGCGGTGGCCTCGGCCAGTGCGACGTCCTTCGCGACGAGCTGGCTGCGCAGGTCGACGTTCTCCTCCTTGAGGGCTGTCCGCTCCTCCTTGAGGTTCGTCCGTTCTTCCTGCAGCTCGTCCGTCAGCGTGCTCAAGCTGCTGAGGTTCAGCTCCCCGCGCTTGCCCACGTAAGCCACCACGGCGGTCGCCAGCACGCCAGCGAAGGCGACGAGCGCCCCCGCCAGCGTGACGGTGGTCGGGTCCATTCACGGGGTCCAGTCCATGTGCGTGGGGGAAGGTGAGGTCAGGCGCTCGGGAGCGGCTGCTTCGCCGGCACCTTGGCGGTGACCTGGCTGCGGTCCCACATGCCGACGGCGACGGTCACGAAGGCCATGACGACGGCCTGGCGTTCGGTGGACCAGTCGAGGCCGAAGCCGATGGACAGCGCGAGCGCGGCCTGCGCGAAGCCGACGATCGCGGCGCCGAGCCCGTCGTGGACGGCGAGCGCGATGAGGACGCCCATGACCGCCGCGGCGACGGCGTTGACGGAGGCCTGTACTTCCGGGGACGCGTTCCAGCCGAATGCGACGACGAGCTTGACGAGGACGGCGATGAGGGCCAGCCACGCGGCGGGTTCACGGCCGAGGAACAGGGGGGTCTTCACGAGGTTCTCCTGGTGGTGGTCGGGTCAGAGCTGCTTGGGGACGCGGAGGCGGTCCCACGAGGTCTTGCCGGGGATGCCGTTGGCGTCCGTGCCGGAGTAGCCGAGCTTGCGCTGCCACTTGGCGTACGACTGCCGGTCTGAGCTGGTGAAATGCGGGCCGGGCCCCTGGGCGTAGGCGGAGCAACCTTCGGCGACCAGGCGGCGTCCCATCGCGGTGATGATCGGGGAGCGGCGGCCGGGGCTGAAGAACGCGGCGCCCGGAAACGGCTCGTTCGCCGGGGCAGCCGGAGCCTTGCCGGGGAGGGTGCCGAGGAGCTTCTTCAGGCTGGCCTCCCCCGGGATGCCGTCGGCGGCCTTCCCGGTGAGGCCCAGGGACTTCTGGTAGTCGGCGTAGTTCCGGGTGTCGGCGTCGGACCAGGTAGGGCTGGGGCCGTGTGCGTAGTGCTTGCCGAAGCCCTTGGCGACGAGGGCCTTGCCGACGCGGGTGACGTGGTCACCGACGGCGCCGTACCCGTATGGCAGGCCGTTGATGGTGACCTTGTAGCGGGCCGGGGTGGGGGTGCTGGTGGACGGCTTGCTGCCGCCGGTGCTTCCGCCAGGTGCGGGCTTCTTACCGACGATGGCGGCCGCGCGGCGGACGATCTCGTCGAGCTGGGCAACGATCTTCGGCCCGGGGCAGTCGGGGTGGTTGCCCCACGCCTTGCCGCCCATGCCGTGCCATCCGAGTCCCCGGTCGTCCGGCCCGGCGGCCCGCCGGAGAGGGACGTTGTCGTATGTCTGGTGGACCCAGGCGAAGATTTCGGCGTTGCGGTCGAGCTGCTGCTCGGTAAGGGCCTGGCCTCCGCGGCCCTCGTTCTCCGACGACAGCCAGGTTCGGTTGCCGTTGCCTTGCGCCCATGCGCGGTCGGCGGTGTCGACCCACTGGTAGAGCTCGCCGGCGCGGCCGGTGCCCCAGTGGGAGGAGGCTTCGGAGGCGGGGTTACGGAACCAGGAGTCGGTGCCCATGAGGGTGCCGGCCATGATGTGCACGACGAGGCCGCGGACTTCTTCCTGGCCGCCCTTGCGGAAGTTCGGGACGGGGCGCCACGTGGCACCAGGCATGCGTGCCATCAGGCGTCACCTCGCTCAGCGAGGTCGTCGGCGGTGGCCATGTGGCTGACCTGGTTCTCGGGGGGCGTATCCCCGTCGTGAACGGGAAGGTCGGCCGAGTCGTTCTCGGTGTTCGCGGTGGCGGGCATGCCAGGCTCCTTGTCCCCATGCCGGTGGTCTGGATCGGCGCGCACCTGCGGGGGTGCGGTCCCTCGGGGGTTGGAGCGTGGGCGGAGGGTCGCCCTGTGATCAGCGTAGAGGCGGGGTGGCGGATCGTTCCCCCTGCTCCCCTGGCATTACACGGCTCGGGCCAAGGGGTAGTCGGTGGCGAGACCGATGTCCTCGACCAGAAGCCACGCCGGGTTGGAGGCGTTGGCGACCAGCTGGACGTTGCCGGTGCCGGAGGTGCGCAGCAGGCTGCCGATCAGCGGGGCGACGATGCTCGACCCGGTGGAGTTGATGACGATCTGGTCCATGTCCATGAGGACGTGCTGGCTGGCGACGGGGATCTGGTAGGAGTTGATGGAGTCGACGAGGGACACGCCAGCTCCGCCGATGCTGCCGCGCCAGACGCGGCAGCGGACGATGTCGTTGGCTACGGAAGACAGCAGTAGGCCGTGGAAGCTGATCCGGTAGGCGCGTCCGGCTTCGAAGGTGATGTTGGGGGTGGTGATGGCCGCGATCTCAGTGGTCGTGGTCGTCGCAGTGCTGGTCTGGCTCGCCTGGCACTTCTTGAGGCCCTTCCCCTGGTCGACGCTGCCGATCCGAAACAGCGTGGTGACGTCCAGGCTGGCGGCGGTGACCGGGCCATTGAGCTTGATGTCCGGGTCTCCGCCGTCGCGGGAGTCGATCCGGAATTCTGAGTTTCCGAGAGTTGAGGTGCCGAGCGTAAGGCGAGGCACGTTCACGCCGAGGGTGTAGGCCCCGGGGATGATCGTCATGCTGATCTCGTCGTCTTCGGCAGCGATGCCACTCAACGAGATCACGGGGCGGATGGCCAACGGCGTGTCCTCGTTGGTCCACTCGATCTGGCCGTTCCCGAAGAACGAGTAGATGTGGGGGACGGACTCGTACCGGGCTATGAAGCCGGGGTCGTTGAAGAAGCCGCCGGCCAGGGTGACCTCTGCCAGGAGTTTTGCACCCGTCGTGTCCCAGATCTTGTATCCGTCTTCAGAGATGGTGGAGACCACGGCGCCGGCCGTGTTGCGGATGGTGATCACGCCATCGGGGGTCAGCTCGATGCGCTGTCCTGTGGCGGCGGTACGCAAGGTGGCACCCGTGATGACCTTGCCGTCGATGGCGTCGGCAGCAAGCTTGGTGCCGGTGATGATCCCGTCGGCGACATCGTCGGCGACGATCAGGGCGGGGGCGATCGGCCCGTTCTCGGCGGAGGGGGCTGAGGCGGTGCCGGAGGTGGTGCGGGTGAGGAGCCGTACGTACACCGGGGTGGCGGTCGGGATGACGACGATGGCGCCCTGCGCGGTTTCGATCGTGCCTACGAGGGTGGCCTCGGTCGGGGTGAAACCGGAGGTTGCGGCGGCGTGGACTTCGACGCGGGCGAAGTCGAGGGGGACGCCGACGGTGGTGATGAGCTGGCCGTCCCACTGGGCCATGACGCCTCCGATGACGGACGCGACGAGGGGCGCGGTGGGGGCGTCGGGGGTGGGGCCGTTGATGACGTTGACGGCGGTGGTGCCGTCGCCCTGCTGGCCGACGAGCGCGCGCAGGGATCCTGCGTTGTCGCGGACTTCGAGGGCGGTGTCGTCGATGGCGGCGGCTCCGAGGCGGGAGGACCGCTCGATGGACGCGATCTTGTTCTCGAGTCGGGTGAGGCGGGTGCCGAGGTCGGCGGTCATGCGGTTCCTCCGTACTGGAATGTGTCGGCTGGTGCGAGGTGGACGGTGGCCTGGGGGCCGCCGGGGGCGTCTGGGCGAGTGGCCCAGCCGGTGATGCGGCACCAGCCGGTGTAGGACGTCCAGGCGTTGTGGATGCGGGTGTAGATGTCGTCGCCGATCTGCCAGGAGCCGAAGGGGGCGGCTGGGTGGTCGCGGATGACGATCTGGTCGACGGTGCCGAGCTTCTGTCGGCGGACGCGCTCGCGGGCCGCGCGGGAAGCGAGGACGTCGTTGGCCTTGATGTCGGGCAGGTCCAGGACGTGCTCCAGGCGGAGCCGGCCGTTTCGTACGGCGGAGGTCTGGCGGCGCTTGGCGGAGCCGTCGCCTTGGCCGGAGGCGATGACGACCTGGGCGTAGTCGTCGCCGGAGAGGACGATCTCGGGGTCCTCGAGGATGTTCACGCCGGAGGCGAAGGAGATGTCGGTGCGGCGGGCGCCGAGGCGTGGCCAGCCGATCCTGATCCGCTTGATGACGGCGGTGCGGGATGTGTTCCAGCTGGTTGCGCAGGTGTAGTCGGGGGTGGCGTCTCCGTCGGCGAGTTCGTCGAAGCGTTCCCCGAGGTTGGGGGTCTCCCAGGCGTTGAACTTGTACGGGTCGGCGGGCGTGCCGATGGTGGCGCCGGAGGTGGTGGTGTCGACGATGACGCCGAGGGAGCCGTCGGCGACGGACTGCGCGTAGGACCAGATGTCCCGCATCACGTTCGTGCGGTCGGCGTAGGTGTAGGGGCCGCGGCCGTTGAGCTCGCCGTGGAGGTCGTGGCGGCAGTGCAGGTAGGAGGACCAGGAGGCGGCCTCCAGGGTGAGTGTGTTGCCGCGGGGGCGGGCGTCCCAGACGAGGCCGCCCCATCGGATCTCGTCGTTCTCCTCCACGTACAGCAGGGTGGTGCCGGGGTCGACGAGGCGGGTGGCCTGGGCGGCCAGCTTGGGTGCGAGAGTGCCGGTGAGGCTGCCGGGACCGTTGAGGTCGGGCCCGTATTCGAGGCCTTCGAGGGGGAGGTCGTGGGTGAGCCACTCCCCCGTGACGGCGTGCTGGGTGAGGATCCGCCGGTTGGTCATCGCGGGGCCTCTTCGAACTCGACATCGGCGATCAGCGTCGATGCCGTGTCGACGCTCATGTTTCCGGCGTTGCCGGGGAAGCAGCGGGCGCGGGCGCGCAGGAGCTGGGTGGTGCCGCGGTAGAGCGGGGGGATGGCGAGGGTGTCGCCCATGAGGTGGGCGTAGCGGCGCGTGGCTGTCTGGTTGTCGTCGACGCCGACGGCTTCGACGATGAGGAAGGCTCCGTAGGTGGCGGAGATGTCGCCAAAGACGGCGCCAGAGGCGAGGCGGAGGCCGCCGATGTCGAGGCGGATGCGTGCGGTGGAAGCCCAGGAGGGGACGGGGATGTTCCAGCCGGCGGCGGTGGAGAAGTAGGAGTAGGTGCTGGCGGTGCCGCCGATGGCGGTGGAGGACGCGGAGGGGGTCTGGGTCCACTGGCGGCGTTCGCGGCGGGGGTTCGCGATCTTCCGTACGTCTACGACCATGGCGTCGGTGATGGTGGCGGTGGACGCGGGGATGTCGATGCGGGCGAGCGGGATGCCGGTGCGGCCGTCGGGGATCGCCGTGGTGCTGGAGGAGACGTTGGAGATGACTTGGAAGTAGGTGACGGGGTCGACGGCCGGGTTGAGGGTGCCCTCGTACTGAGGGTCTTCGACGCGGAGGATGACCAGGTCGGAGCGTGGTGTTCCTGCGGTGGGGGCGATCTCGATGGTGGCGGCGCCGACGTTGCAGGCGGCGTAGGAGCCCTGGAAGGTGTTGGCGCGGCCGCGGATGATGCCGGAGCCGTCGGCGATCTGGACGCCGCCTCCGGGGGTGGGCATCTGGGTCACCTTGAGGTCGTCGCCTTGGGTGATGCCTTCGGAGCCGAGGGACAGGTCGCGCACGAGCATGCGGAAGACCTCGGCGGGGTGGGTGGCGCCGTTGACGAGGATCGGCGCGGGGTACAGGGTCACGGTCGCGTCTCCTCAGAGGGCGGTGTAGGCGTCGCGCCAGGTCAGGCGCAGTCGGGCGGTGTTGGTGTTGTCGACGGCTGTCCAGCGCATCTCGGACTGCCCGGGTGGCAGGGAGAACTGGTCGATGCGTGAGGCGGGGCTCAGGTAGGAGAGGGCGTTGCCGCCGGTCTCGCGGGTGACGGTGCGAAACCCGGGCCGGGTGTCGATGTCGATCCACTGGCCGGCTGTGAGGGCGAGGGTGGGCAGTTGCAGGGTGCGGCCGGTGGGGACGTGGGTGATCGTGACCTGGGCGCAGGGTCCGGTGATGCGGATGATCGGCCAGGTGTCGGTCGTGCCGGCGTTGGTGACCCAGCCGGGGCGGTCGGCGGCGACGGTGCCGTCCTGGACGTAGACCGGGGCGACGACGGGGGCGGCGAATCCGCCGCCGGTGAGCCAGCCGAGGGGGATCTCGGCGACGGTTGTGGTGTCGGCGTACCAGAGGGGGTCGGTGGCGAGGTACTCGATGTCGAGGGGGATGTAGCCGTGGATGGAGCGCTGCATGTCGGCGTCGAGGCGGCGCACACGGCCGTGGAGGCGCTTGACGGGGCGGCCGGGCCATGCCAGGCGCAGGTCCTGGGTGGTGCCGGCGGTGAGGCGGATGGCGGCGGTGTGCAGGGGCTGCTGGAGGTCGGCGAGGAGGTTGAGTGCGGCCGCGCGGTCGCCGGGGATGCGGATCGCCGCGTCGATCTGTACGGGGCGGGCGGCGTAGTAGTCGGGGCCGGGCCAGGCGCCGTCGAGGGACGGCTGATCGACGTCGTTGTCGCGTACGGGGGGCCGGCCGAGGCCGGTGATGTCGCGGATCTGCACGGCGGTGTCGGCGCCGATGACGATGCCGGCGAGGTCCAGTTGTCCGGTGGTCAGGATCGGGTCGGTCATCGGGTCGCCACTCCCCCTCTGCGTGCGCGGCGCTGCTGACGGTCGATCTCGGCGGCGATCTGGTGGGCGGTGGCGCCCGTACGGAGGGTGGAGACGTTGATGTTGGTGTCGCCGGTGCTGCCGGGCAGGACGACGATCTGCTGAGAGGAGCGGGCGTCGGTCAGGCCGACGCCCATGCGGCGGGCAGCTTCGCGCAGGACGGGCAGGGCGCGGGAGCGTTTGTGTGAGCCGAGGGGGATGTAGGCCTCGCCGCCGGTGGAGGGTTCAGCGAAGGTGACGGCGCCGGCGCGGGTGGAGTAGATGCCTTCGCGGATGCCGCCGTTGGCGTAGGCGAGGCCCCGGTTGGCTCGGGCGAGGTCGGCCAGGAACTTCGTCGAGCGGCTTCCGAGGGACTTCTTGATCTGTGCGGAGGCCTTGTTGGCGATGGTGATGATCTCGTCCTCGCCGAGACCGGTGGTGGCGGCGACGTCGTGGATGCCGATCCTGGACGTCTTTACGGCAGCGATGATCTGCACGAGGGAGGCGAGCTCGTCCTGGCTGAGCTGCTTGTTGGCGGTCTTCGCGGAGTCGTTGGCGGCCGAGGCCTTCTTCTTGTCCTTCACCGCCTCGACGGCAAGCTTCTGCGCGGCTTCGTCGCCCTGCGCCGCGAGCATCGTGGCGAGGTCGCCGAAGCCCTGGGCGCTCAGGGTGGCGAGGTTCTGCTGGAAGGCGGCCGTGGTCTGATTGGAGCCGTTCAGCTGCTTGGTGAGGTCGGCGAGGGTGGCCTTGGCGAGCGGGCCGAGTTTGCGCAGGTTGGAGACGATCTCCCGGAACTGCTTGTTCGACGACTTGGCGAGCGCTGCGACCATCGCGGCGCCTTCTTCGCCGAGGTCGCGGAGCATGCCGATGATGTCGCCGCCGCCCCGGGCCGCGATCTTCTGCAGGTTCGACTCCCAGGCGCCGTTCGCGGAGATGGCGTCCTTGAGGGTCTTGGCCCAGTCGGTGAGGCTGAACTTCTGCCGGTAGCGGGTCTCGGCCTTGCTCGCGTTCTCGGTGGCGGTGGTGAGGGCGCGGCGGGCGGAGGCGACCTGCCGTTCGGCGGCCGCGAGCTGCGCGGCGGTGTGCTTCTTGCTGCGGACCTCGCGGAGTTTGGCCTCGGCGTCCCGCAGCCGGTCGACCGCGTCCGCGCGGGCCCGGATGGCCTTGTTGTAGTCCTCGCGGGTGATGGGCTGGTGTGTCTCGTCGTAGCGGGACTGCACGTCGCCGGCGCTGCGGCGCAGGGCGGTGGGGGTGTAGGAGAAGCCGCCGGACGCGAAGGCGTGGATGCCGCCGTTGGCGTTCCATACGATCGCGCGGGGGTCACCGCCCAGGCGCCGGATGGTCTCCTCGGCGATGGCGCGCGAGCGGGGCCGCTTGGACGGGGCGAGGGGGATGTACGACTCGCCGCCGGTCTCGGGTTCGGCCCAGATGCGGTAGGTCGCGTGAGGCCGTGCGATCTGCGCGGTGTGCTTCTCCCGCATGCCGCCGTCGGCGAAGGTCTCAGCGCCGGCCAGCACGTTGCCGTTCGCGTTGACGACGTTGCGGCTGGTCTGCTGGCGGTTGATGTGCTCGGTGATGCGTACGTCGCGAGTGGTGATGGTGATGGTGCGGTCCTGCAGCCGGTCGCGTGCTTCCTGCACGGCGCTGATCCCCGCGAGCGCGGTACCGGTCTGGGCGGTAACCCGGACCTGCCCGTTGGGGAGCTTCTCGGTCTTGTAGCCGAGCTGCTGGAGCAGGGAGATCGCTTCAGCGGTGATCGCCGAGACGACGACCGACTTGGTGCCCGGGGTCGCCTGGATCTTCTCGATGACCTGGTCGAGTCCCGCGAGGGCGTCCTCGCGGTCCATCTCGACCTTGGTCTCGGTGACGTCAGGGATGGTGATGATCTGCGCGGCCAGGAGCGCGGCCTGCTCTTTGGTCAGGCCCATGGCCCGCGCGGTGGCGATGAGGCTGGTCTGGCCGCGCCGGTAGATGTCATTGATCTGCGTCCACGGCGCGTCTGCTTCGCGGGCGGCGGCCGCGGCCTCGTCGGTCTTGGTGCCGAGTGTCTGCAGGGCGGCGGCGGCGTCGCGGGCCTTCTGGCTGTTCAGGTCGAGCTTGCCGCCGGTCATGGTGAGTGCGCCGGCGTTCTTCTTCGCGGCCTCGGCGGCGTCGTCGATGGCTTGCTCGAAGCCGATCATGCCGCCGAGCGCGGCCCGGTTCACGTCATTGAGGGCCTGGATGGCATTCCTGAGCCCGTCGGCCGACTGCTTCTGGGCGTCCAGCTTGACCTTGGTGTCGAGGGCCTGCTGGCCGAAGACGCCCATGGACTGGGCGGCGAGTTGCTGCTCTGCCTTCAGGTTCTCGACGGCCGCCTGGTACTGCGGCATCAGGCCCTGGACGTCCTTGAGGCTGTGGCCCTCCGCGCGGGCGGCTGCTGCGATCTTCTGGAAGTTCGCAGCGGCGAGCTCGGCGTGGCCGGACTGGACGAGCTGGGCCATGGCCTCGTCGAGGCCGTTGAAGTCCTCTTCGAGCGCGTTGAGGGACTTCTCGCCCTGGGAGAGCTGGTCGAAGAAGGGCTTCGACTGGCGACGCAGGTCGTCGAACCAGTCAATGCCGATGGATCCCTCGTCGATGAACTTGTCGAGCTTGTGGCGGGCATAGGCGATCTGGCCCATTTTCTCGATGAGGCCGTCCATGTCGCCGAACGTCTTGCCCAGCTCGCCGGTGAACTGGGCGGCGACGCCGAGGTTCTTCAGCGACGTCGTGAGCTTGTCGACTTCCGGCGGCGCGCCCTTGGCTGCTTCGCCGATGGCGGTGACGCCGACCGCCACGAGCGCGAGGACCGCCAGGACGACGGAGGCCCTCTGCATGAGGGTGAGCTGCTGGGTGACGCCGGCGATGGCGGAGGCGACGCCGCCGAACCTGGCTGCGCGAACGAAGCGGCTGGTGTTGGCGGCGACCAAGGCCATGCCGGGCGCCATCGCTCCGAACGCCATTCCTGCGAGCTGGACGGCTTTGAGCGCGAAAGCGACCTGCAGGAGGGTGGAGAGGACGTCGGTGGGGATCGCGTTGACGAGCTGGGCGAAGGCGTTGACGACGGTGAGCATGGTGACGCCGGCCTCGGAGCCGGCCGCGACCAGCTTGAGGAGCATACTGAACAGCTCGGACAGGGTGTCGGCGACGGCCGGGCCGTTCTGGCGGGCGTAGTCGAGGAACTCCCGGAGGTTCTGGCCGACCTTCCCGGTGCTCAGGCCGCGCGTGAGGCTGACGATGCCGGTGTTGGCCCGCGCGAGGGTCTCGACCGCGAACGTGGTGAAGCGGTCCATGAAGCTGTCGAAGGTCTGGGTGTTCATGCCGCCGGCCAGGATCGTCATGAACCGGCTGGCCTCGCGCGAGGCTCCCTTCGCCAGGGGCGCCGACCGCTGCATTAGGCCGCTGAAGACGCCCATGGTCTTGATGGCGACGGGCATCGTGTCGCCGGCCAGGGCGTCGGAGAAGGCCTTGTAGTCGTCGGTGAACACCTCGTACGCGGCGGCGGCCTTCCGGGTCGCGGCCGGGGTGTCGCGCAGGATGCGGAGCCGCTCCTTCTCGGCCTGGGCGGCTTCCGGGGAGGAGCGGCCGTGCTCGCGGACGGCCTCGTCGTACTTGGTTTGCGCCTCGGCGGCGTCGGCGAGGGCCTTGATCTGGCCGCCGATCGCGATCCCGAACACTCCGACCGCGATACCGGCCGCCCCCAGACCGGCGGCGATCGGCCCAGCGGTCGCGGCGATCGGCAGCAGGGCGGTGGCGAGCATGCCGGCGACGACGAGGAGCTGCTGGCCGCTGCCGGTGGTCTGGTTCATCGCGTTGCTGGCGGTGCCGAGGCTGCCCCGTAGGCCGCCCATGCGGCCTCGGACGTTCCCGAGGGCACCGTTGAGGTCCCCCATGCTGCTCGTCAGCGTCGTGGTACGGGTGTTGAGGGACTCCAGGCGGCCATCGGCGATCCGCGCGGCGGTGTTGAGGGACCTGAGTCCCCCTGCGGCGAGCAGGGCCCGGTTGCGCAGCTCGTCGAACGCGGACGCGGTCGCGGAGGCGCGGCCGCGGAGGGTCCGCAGGACGCGTGCGGTGTCCTGGGCCGCTTCCTGGACCTGCCGCAGGGCCAGGGCGGCGCCGTTGCCGGTGCGGTCGTCGAGGCGGAGCTCGATGGTGACGTTGGTGTCGAGGCGGCGAAGGCGTTCCTCCGCGCGCCGGGCCTGCTCGGCGATCTGCCGCAGGTTGGTGGCGGCACGGGCGGACTGCCGCTCCAGCCGCTGGAGACGGCCGGCGGCCGTGCTCGCCGCGCCCCCCATGCCGCGCAGCGCGCTCTGGGAGGTGCGGGCCGCTGTCCCGAGTTGTCGGATCTCCGTGCGGGCATCGCGTACGGCGGAGCCGAGGTCGCGGGCGTGGCCGGCGTTGCGGCGCAGGGTCTGCGCGAGGTTCGTTCCCCGGCCGCGCAGGTCGACGGACAGATTCCACTGGGCCACGCTCCGCTCCCTTCTCTACTCGTCGTCTTCGTCGTGGTGGCGTCTGGTGCGGAGGTTCTTCTCGGCGTCGAGGGCGGCCTTCACCGCGGCGGGCAGGAGGCCGACCTTCAGCCCGTTGGGGTCGATGCCGGTCTTCTGCAGCTCGTCCTGCTTGTCGGCGATGACTTGGCATCCGACGCACCGCTGGACGGTGACGTCGTAGGCGTCTTCTTCGTCGTCGTGGCCGTGGTCCCAGTCGTCGTACCGGGTGCCACACTGCGCGCAGAGGGTGAGCTGGTAGGCCTGGTAGGCGAGGGCTTTCTCGCGGTCGCGGGCGGTCCAGCGGCCTTCGCCGGCGCCGAGGAACTGGGAGTGAGGGATGCCCCACCGGTCGCACAGCTCCAGCTCTGCGCGCAGGCGCTCATCGTGGATCAGCCTTTTCCCAGGTCGGACCGGACGTGGTTCTGGATGTCCCAGGCGGCGAGGAACAGCTGGCTCGCTTCGCCTTCGGCCCATTCGGTCAGGAAGGAGAGGGCGTCATCGGCGGTCAGGCCGTCCAGCGACGAGGCGGCGATCAGCTCCGGTCCGAGGGTCTCGACGTTGAAGCTCTGACCGTCCTCGGCCTGCGCTTCGGTCGGGGGGTGGGCGCGCTTGAGGGCTTCGAAGTCGGGCCGCGGCAGGGCCTGGAACGTCAGGACGATCGAGACGGCGTCGAACTCGGCCTGGGCGGCGTCCAGGGCGGTGGCGGCGGCCTGCTGCTCAGTGTCATCGCCGAGGACCTGGGCGCGGTCGACGCGCCTCTTGGCGGCGTTGAGCGCCTCGCGGACGGCGGGGTCGTCGCAGATCGTCAGGGGGGTGGTGGGGCGGGTGCGGGCGCGGAGCCGTTCGAGCTTGGCGGCCCAGTGCGCGTCCTGGGCGACGGCGGCCGGCGGCGGCACGATGGTGCTGGTGGCGGTGGTCTTGGGCATGAGGTGTTCTCCAGGTGGGAAGGGCCCGGCCGGGCCCGAGGCGCCCCTTCCCGAGCGCGTCGGGACCGGCCGGGGATCAGGGGGTGGGTCAGCCGCCGGGCGTGGTCGTGGTGACCTCGACCGCCGGGGTGGTGCCGCCGGTCAGGGAGGAGGTGGCGGTCATCTCGGCGACGTTCTGGCCGTCGTACTGGCCGCCGAACGTGACCGTGACGGCCGTGCCCGGGAGCGCTCCGCCCGCGCAGACAACGTCGCCGGGGTTGATGTTCGACAGGCCCTCGAGCGCGGTCTGCACCGCGGCGGCCGCTGCGTCGTAGGAGATGGCGGCGGTGGTCTGGCCGGTGAAGGTCAGGGTGAACGTGCCGCCGGTCGGCGTGCCGGTGATGGTGATCGTCTGGACCTCGTCGGTCCCGGCCGCGGGGACGGCGGAGTCGAGCACCGGGGTGTCGGTGATCGAGAACCGGGCGGTCCACTTCGCGGCCTCGTTGTCCACCGTGATCTGCGACGACTTCGAGGCGACACGGACCGGGTAGATGTCCATGGACTGGGAGGTCGGCACGTCGCCCTTGCGGAGGATGACGATGAAGCCGGTGGTGCCCTTGGCGAGGGCCAGCTCGAGGGTGTTGCTGGTGTCGTCCTCGTAGAACGTCAGCGAGGAGTCGGCGGCCTGGTCGTCGCCCGGGATCTTCGAGGTGAACGTGCTCTCGAGGTCCGGGGTCTCGATCTCCTGGTTCTCCAGGGCGAAGCCCTCGACCTCGGCGATCTGCTTGGTCAGCTTCGTCGCGCTGGTCAGCTCGGCGCGGGTCGGAACGTAGTTGGTGTCGGCGATCGTCTCGAGAAACAGGATCTTCGTGACGCCCTTGCGGGAGAAACGCGGCATGGTGGGGACCCCTTGGTGCGTACGGCTGTGGGCGGCCACCCGATGTGGTGGCGTCCGCGTGGGGTCCCGCCGCGGTGCGGTGTGGGCCTGACCAGAGGTCAGGCGGGAGTCAGGTCGAACCTGAACCGCTGCACATTGCTGATGATGGCATCCGGTGGGGCAGATGATCCCCCCGGTTCGATGTCCAGGCTCCGGCCCATCACCTTCACGCCGTCGATCGTCAGGGCGTGCATCCACTGGCCCGTCGCGGGGTCGCGGGCGAGGAACGCACGACGGGCCTTGTCCGCCATCCACTCCGTCTGATCCGCCGATCCGTACGAGCCGGGCGTGCTGGTGGTGGGCCCGGAGACGGCGGTGACCTGATAAACGACGCTGAGGTCCTCGCTCTCGTCGGCGAGCGGGGCGCCGGACACGGTGGTGGAGATCGAGTCGAGCAGGTAGTACGGCGGTTCGGCGTCGAGCGGCCGGGCACCGCGGCCGACCTTCATGCCGGACACGGTGGCGAGCAGGTCGGCGACTGCGTTGGAGACGGGGAGTCGGTCGATCACGACAGTGCCTCCTGGATCGCGTTGCGCATCTGGCTCTTCAGGGCCTGTTCGATGAACGGGATGACGGGCCCAACGTGCGGAAAGGGGGGCTGCGCGTACACGCGGCCCAGACTGTCCGGACCGTAGAACCCGAACTCCAGGCGGCGACCTTGAGGCTGCCGGGTGCCGATGGTGCACTCGGCGCCGTACGGGATCCGTCGGCCTTCCGCATTCCAGGAGGAGCGGTAGCGGCCGGTGATGACGTTGGGTCCCGGGCGTCCGGAGGCGTTCGCGCGGATACGGCCGATGCCGACCATGGCGGTGTGCGCCACGCCCCGTTCAATGGCGCCCGGGAGGGCGTCGGCGGCCGCGTCGAGACGGTCGGCAAGCTCGTCGGGGGTCACGGGGCGCCTGCCGGAGACCGGTTCTGGTCGAGGTAGGTACGGCGGACGACTTCCACGGTGGAGGCCTGCCCGGTGTCGACAGCCAGCCAGCTGCGCCCGATCAGCGCGGCACGGGCCGGGTCGTGGACGGAAACGACCTCGATGAGCGCGCCTTCCGGCGGAATGGGCGCGGTGAGCGGGGTGAGGAGGATGTAGCTGTAGCGGTACTGGCGGGGCCATGGCTGGGTCTGGTCGGGCGCGACGGTCCGGTCGGTGCCTCCGACGGCCGGGATGACTGCGCCGTCGCCTTCGTAGAGCACCTCGCCTGGCGGGTACTCCAGTTGGCCGGTGTCCGGGTTGAGGACGGGCTCGCCCGTGGGCACGGCGCGGACGCGGACAGTGTCGATGAGGAGGTTCGTGCCGAGCCAGCGGGTGACGCCAGCGAGCGCCTGATCGAGGCCGGGCATCAGCCGGTCGCCTTTCCGAGGGCCCAGTCGGCGAGCTGGGCGAGCATGGCGCGGGTGAGTTCGTGGCGGGAGCCGTCGAGGTCGTCCCGGTCAAGGGCGGCCCGCTCCAGGGCGGCGGGGTCGACGGCGCGGAGGAACTCGGCGACGGCCGGGCCCGGGTCAGGGGCGTCGCCGATGACCACGTGCGCGAAGCCCTCGAAGACGGCGGGGGTGGCATGCCCGGAGGCGTAGAGGACGAGGAGTGGTGGCTCGTTGACCCGGTGCTCCAGGGTGTAGCCGCGGAGCTGTCGGGACATGTCAACGCCGCCGATCTCCACCTTCGCGCTGGCGCCGTCGGTGGTGATGCGAACGCCTCGGGTCTGGTCCCCGAGAGAGGGCTCGGCCGGGGTGGTCATGCGTCTTCGTCCTCGTCGTCGGCGGCGGATTCGGGGCTGGGAGCACGTTCCGTGTCGGATTCCACGGACCCGGCGAACCCGATCGGCGGCTTCCCCGATTCCGGAATCGGATCGGGAAGTGCCTTGAACAGGCGTAGGGCGGCGGCCTCGGCGTCGGCGAGCGGGGTCCGCTCCTTGGGGCTGGTGACGATCTGCACGGTGCGGCCTTCGGTGCTGAGGTAGATACGCATCAGGCGTGGGCTCCTGTCGTGCACGGTTCGCACAAGCAAGCGGCAGCCGCGGCAGCCTTGGTGTGTCGCCATATGGCGTACAGCTTGATGGCGGCCTCATCGGCTCCTCCACCCTCTACCTTCTCGCCCAAGGCGATGCCGACCGCCCCCTTCAAGCCGATCAGTTCGCCTCGAATCTGTTCGCCTTGGAGGAAGGTGAGGTTCGCAGCCTGGTTGTCGAAGTGGCTCTGCCGTCGGTGGTACTCGCGCAGGAGCGCCCGGGCGGTAGGCGGGATACGCATCAGAAGGGTCCTCCGAAGGCGTAGTCGGGGCGGGAGATGATGTCGGGCCGGGGCCGGAACTCTCTGCGGCAGTTCGGGTGCGCGACGGGGTGGGCGAGCGCGTCCTGGACGGTGCGCAGGGTGCCGGCGGCCCGGTCGTCATCGTCGTGCGAGGTCCAGCCGCAATTCGCTACGATGATTCCATCAACGGTGAAGGTGCCACCGCTTGTTGTCGCGTCGTAGACCCATCCCTCGTAATGCTCTACGTCGACTGACACCACCTGCGAAAGGGTGAACCTGTGGGGAAGCTGGACAGTCGCAAGGACAGCGTCGTCGTCAGCTGTGAGACCTGTGGCACGTCGTTCCAGCCGCTCTACAACAGCGCGGCCCGGTTCTGCGGGCAGGCATGCTCGAGGTCCGGCAGTATCCGGCTCCCCCGTGAGGAGATACGCCGCCTCTACGTCGAAGACGGACGCCAGCCGGGCGAGATCGCTGATGTCCTCGGCCTTCGCGTGTCCCAGGTCTATACAGCCGTCAAGCGCATGGGTATCTCCCGAAGCCGCTCTGAAGCTCTGTCGCTGTGGCATGCGAACGCCGGGGCCGGCGCCAGGGAAGAACGTGCCAAGGCAGCCCACGACGCCAAGCGCGGACGCCCCTCCAAGCCCGAGAGCTTCGTCAGAAGCGCTATCACCAAGCAGTCCATCGCTTCGATCATCGGACCGCATGAGGTCAGATTTGCCGAGATGCTGCGAGCCAGAGGCGTCGGATACTCCCAGCAAACTCCGCTGGACGTCTACAACATCGACTTCACCCTGACCGAATACCCCGTCGCCGTGGAGATCGTCACCGGTGGCGGTTCGAACGGATACTGGCAGCGCCTTCACAAGCGACGCATACACGTCCTCCACCATTGGCACCTGTTTGAGATCAAGTTCCGCAAGGGCCGCCGAGTCCTCACAGAGCCCGTCGTGGACAAGCTGATCGCCTTCGCGGAGAAGGTGAGCGCGGACCCAACCCCGTACGGTCAGTACGGGATGGTTTGGCCCAACGGTGAAGACATCCGTACCAACGCTCGTACGCCGCGCTATGCGGTAGGCCGGCCCTGAGAACCAGGCTCTGACCATCTGCTTCAGGTGTCCATGCGGAAGGAACGCGCCTCCAGGCATCACGCACTCGGGCCCGTCGCGGACTTCGACCCAGTCGGCGCCGACTTCGTCCGCGCAGGTGCGGAGGAAGCCGGTGTTCGCGGTGGTGTAGGTCTGCCAGGAGGTGGCCGCGCGGGCCCAGGATTCGACGGGGTGGCGGGAGGAGCCGGCGTAGATGACGGTGTCGAGCGGGTGGTCCTGGAGGAGGCGGGCGCGTCCGGGCCATGGCTGGCGGATGCGGTCGACGTGGCCGCGGGCGGCGGTCAGGGCGTCGCGGAGGAACGCGCGGGCTCGGCGTACGGCTTCACGGATCCGGCCGGTGAGGTCGGCGTAGTACTGCGCGGACAGGGTGGTGATGTGGGCCTGGTGTCGTGCGGTCCAGGACCATCGGGAGGGGCGGCCGGCGCGGTCCAGGGCGGCGAGGGCACCTTCCCGGTAGGCGATGGGCAGGTCGGTGGCGGCCCAGCGCTCGACGAGCGCGAGGGCGGCGCGGTCGAAGGCGGCGATCTGCTGCTGGAACGCCTCGCCTGCGGTACGGATCGCGGCGTAGGCGGTGCGGCCGGGCCGGATGCGGGCGAGGGCGGTGAGGAGCGTGTTCTGGGCGCGGGTGAGGATCCGCCAGGCGGCCGCGAGGGCGTCGGTGGCACCGATGATGAGGGCCAGGAGCCGGGCCCGTAGGGAGCGGCGGCGTACGGGGGTGGTCATCGGCGGGGCCGTGCGACGAGCTGGATGACGCCGAGGCCGTCCGGGGTGCTGGTGGCGGGGTCGTCGGGTGCTGGGGGTTCGCCGTTCTCGAGCTGGGCGATCTGTCGTTCGATCGCGCGGACGTTCTCGGTGTAGGAGAGGGCGACGACGCCGGTCACGTTGATGGTGGTCGGCTGGTCGTGGACGAGGGCCGCGAGCCGCTCGCGGAGGACTTCGAGGGCGACGGCGCGCGCGGTGCCGAGGCGGGCGTAGCGGGTGTCGAGGTCGGCGGGGTCGGTGCTGGTGCCGAGCTGCGAGATGAGCCAGGCGCGTGTCGCGACGTCCATGCGGCTCTCCTCCGGTGGTGGTGTGGGTGGGAAGGGGTGCGGGTACGGGCCCGGCTCCTGGCGCCCCCACCGGGGGCCGGGCCCGTACGCGCTTACTGACCGCCGGTGCCCTCGGCGGCGGTCTCGGCCGGCTTCTTCGCGGCCGTCTTCTTGGCCGCGGTGCGCGCGGCCGGCTTGTCCTCGGCGGCGGCCCCGGTGGGGTCAGCGTTGCCGGAGTCGGGTCCCGATCCGTCGCCAGAGGCGTCGTCCGGGTCGTCGCCGGAAGGGCTGCTGTCGCCCTCCGGGTCCTTGTCGGTCTCGGTCTTGGTCGGGGTCTTCAGGCGGGGCATCTTGCCGTCGACCCAGGCGGCCGGGTTCGTCACCAGGGCCGCGAGGCGCGGCTCCGGCAGCGTTCCCAGGGCAAGCTCGACCGTCTGGTGGGTGTCCGGGTCCTTCACGAACACCGTGCTGCGCAGCTGGTAGCCCATGGGTCACCACACCGTCGCGGCGATGTGGATGTCGGGGGTGTACATGACCGGCATCGCGGCCGCGTTGCACTTCGTCCACACCTGAACCGGGTCGTCCTGGTAGCCGGAGGTGACGATGATGCCCGGTGCGACCTCGGCCTCGATGGACGGGTTGCCGCCGGAGGACAGGACGATGCCTTCGGCGGTGAGCCCGTACTGGGTCTCGGCCATCTGCCGGGTGTTCGGCGGCAGGAGGAAGAACATGTTCTCCGGCAGGGGCCGCTTGTTGGTGCCGTCGTCCAGGGGGACCTGCACGTCGTAAACGGTGATCGGCGGCAGTCCGTACCGGCCGCGGACGACGTTGACCTGGTCGGGCGCGAGGACGGACGTCGGGATGGTGGACGCGGAGTTCACCGAGCCGTAGTAGGCGGCGCGGTAGGAGTCGTTGCCCATGGCGAGCGCCATCGTCTTGTACGAGGTGAGGGCACGGGAGGGCATCGGGGCGCCAGACTTGCGGAGGACCTCGATCCAGGCCATCTCGTCCGCGAGCATGTCGGCGGTCGGGTCGGTCCAGACGGTGGCCGCGGTCGGCATGTTCGCCGCAGGGACCTTGTGGTCGGCCTCCAGGGTGAGACCGTTCTCGCCGGTGAGGGTGAACTTGCCGTCGACGAGGAGGTCGCCAGCCGCCAGTTCCATGCGGTTCTGGATCGACAGGACGTGGGCGGCGACGTCGTCGTAGATGGCGCTGACGAGGTCCTCACCGTCCATGCCGCGGGAGACGTTCTGCAGGATCGTCTCGAGCTCGCCGACGATGTACTTCTGGCCGAGAGGCAGGAGCTTGCCCTCGGTCACGACGCTCGTGATCTCACGGGACGCGACCTTGGTCTGGGCGTCCCACGCGCGGTAGGACGCGGCGGCGACCCGACGGCGGGTGGAGCGGGTCTGCCACTTCACCGAGTTGACCGTGCGCTCGGGGATGACGGACTGGGTGAGCTCGTAGTCGGCCGGGGTCTGGATCTCGCGGACGAACGCGTTGATCTCGGTCGGGTTGATGCCCCGCAGGAGGACCTCAAGCATGTCGTTAGGCATGGGGGGTCCCCTCTCAGACCTTGTAGATGAACTGGGTGTTGGAGCCGGCCGGGACGTCGGTCGGGTCGAAGGCGACGGGGAGCTTGGCGACGTCGATCTGGCCGTGGACCATGAGCGGCGCGGCGGCCTTGGTGGAGCCGGGGTAGAAGGACACCTCGGTGAAGAGGAACCCGGCGAAGATCTGGGAGCCGTCGGTGGCGGTCGCGGTGTCGCCGCCGGTCGTGGTGGCGATCGTGATGTCCGGGGTGGTGCCGCCGGTGAACGTCTCGGTGGTGGTGGGCGCGGCGACGTTCTCGCCGAGCTGGGTGCCGCCCCAGGTCAGGGTCCAGGGGCCGCCGGCGTTGCCGGTGACGACGACGTCGCCGGGAGCGATGTTGGACAGGGCCTCGAGCGCGGCCTGGACCTGCGCGGCGGTGGCGTTGTAGGCGAGGGCGGTTGTGGTCTGTCCGGACCAGGTGATCGTGAAGGTGCCGCCGGTGGGGGCGCCGGTCACGGTGAGGGTCTGGATCTCGTTGGTGACGGCCGCGTACGGCGCGTACAGCCCCGAGGCAGACAGCTTGCCGAGGGGGATGCCGGACTTCAGCTTCCGCTCGGGCTGGTGGGCCGAGGCCTCGGTCCAGTGCAGGGTCTCGGAGAACTTCGACAGGTCGAGGGTGATGGTCTGGTTCGCTTCGATGCCGAGCATGCTCATCAGCCACGGGCGGCCGACGGCGAGCGTCTCGGTGGTGGTGTACGGCTGGATGTCCACGCCGTGACCCCTTTCGCGTGAGCGCGTGATGGGTGCGGGCACCGGGTGTGGTGCCGTCCACGGGGGTCAGGGCGTGGTCCCTCGGGTGGTGCTGGTCTTGTGGGGTCAGGCTGCGTCGTCGGTGCGCAGGCCCATCCGGATAGCGCGGGCGCGGGCAGCGTCGCGGAGCGTGTCCTTGCCCGCGGCCGGGGTGCGGGCGGGAGGTCCGCCGGCCGGGGCGCCGCTGGGGGCGGGCGGCAGACCCTGGGGGGTGGGGGTGCCACCGAACAGGGTGCTGCGGCGCTCCTTGAGGGCTTCGGCGGCCGCGGTGATGGCGGCGTCGTCGGCGTCCTCAGCCACGCGGGACCGGACGAGTTCGAAGGCGTCGTCCAGGTCGTCGCCGGTGGCGCCGAGCTTGACGAGCGCGGCGCGGACGCGGGTCTCGCGCTCTCGTACGGCGGCGGCCTGTTCCTGTGCCTTTGCGGCGGCCTCGCGGGCGGCGAGCTGCTGCTCCCGGGTATTGAGCTCCTCGGCGCGGCGCTGCTCTTCGGTGAGCTGGGCCTGCCGGGCGGTCTGGGCGTCCTTGAGGAGCTGGGCGACCTGGGTGGGGTCGAGGTTGTCGGTGGGGAGGCCGGCGGCTTCGGCGATGGCGCGGAGCGCGGCGTTGCGGCCTTCGTCCTTCTCGTTCTTCATCAGGACGTTCAGGCGCCGCTGGGTGATAGTGACCTTGTCCTCGTCGTCGCCGGTGGCCGCGGTGGCGGGCGGTACGGCGGGCGGGGTGACGGCGGCCTGCTGCGGCATGTTCGCCGGTGTCGGCGGCGCGGGCGGGGTGGCGGGGTCGCCGTTGTAGAAGACGGCCATGCCCTGGATGCCGGTGTAGGGGCGGGCCCAGGCAGTGTCGTGCACGGTGGGGCGGTACAGCGCGGGGCGGCGCATGGGGGCACTACCTCCCAAGGAGTGTGTCGTCGGCCCCGCGCCTTGATCCAAGGAGAGCACACTCCATACGGATCGGTCCCCCTGCTCCTCCTGGACCCCGAAATCTCAGCGCGTTCCGCCCCTCGGCCCGTATGTTTCTCCGATGAGACGCGGATGGAAAGAGCTGGCCGAACCCATCGAGCAGCTGTGCCGGGTTTTCGAGACCAGCGCGTCCGTGCATGAGGGATTCTCCTCAACGTCCCGTGCCGCTGATGAGGCGCGAGACCGAACGCTCGATGGCCCCTGGGGCGCTCGTGTCACACGAGACGCAAACGTCACTGCTCAGGCCATTGCGGTGCTGATGATGGACAACCTGGGCTCGCTCGTCGACATCATCAACAGCCCGCGTGGGGTCTACTCGGGATTCACCATGACGCGCGCTGTGGTCGACTCTGCGACTGGGGCCTGGTACCTCATGGATCCGGAAATTGACGTCCGCGAACGAGTTCGTCGGTTCATGAACTTTCGCCTTGTCAGCTCTCACGAGCGCGGGCGGCTGCTCCCTGAGGAATGGGACGATCGCCGAGCCCGGATGATTCGCGAGGAGTCGCGCGAGGAGACCGAGAGGATCCTTCAGGGCGCCCGGCTGCACGGCTACCAGGTGACGGCAGCGAGCGGCATGAGGGCCCCGTTTCTAGGGGACCGCCTGCCAAGCACGACTGCGTTGGCCAGCCAAGTCGTTCCCCGGGACAACCCTCTTGGACGAACGTCCTGGAAGCTCACCTCTGCAGTCACTCACGGGACTCTGTATGCCATCTCCATGGCTTTCGAGACGGTCGGCGTAAGCGAGGACCCTACTCACGGCGATGTAGCCGTACGTCCTCGCCTCAGCCCTCGTAACGCTGCGGCACAGTTCTCCGCAGCGCCCTTGGCAGCGATCTCGACTCTGGTACGGCTGTACCGCCAGTTCGGTTGGGACATGCAGGAGCTGGTCCAAGCATCTGCCGCAGTGGAGGCGATGCTGTGGGAGTTCATGCGCGTTCTGTCTCCTCGGGAGACTCCAGCGACGTTTCGTCCGTGACCGGGAGCTGGACGACAGGCGGGGCGGGGTCGGGGTTGATGTCGATGCCGAGGTAGGTGGCGACCGCGTCGGTGGAGCCAGTGGCGTCGGCGAGGTAGCGGGCCTGTTCGAAGCGGCGGGCCTGGATCTGGGCGATCTCGGTCTCGGCGTCGTCCATCGGCCAGCCTGCTTCGGCGAGGATCCTTACGGCGGTCTCGAGGGACATGACGCCGGCGGTGACGGCCTCGGAGACCTGGGTGAGGACGGCGGCCTTGTCGGTGGGGGTGTACGGGCCGAAGGAGAGCAGGGCCCGCTGGGTCTGGACGCCGGTCCAGTCGGGGTGCGCTCCGGCGAGGGACATGCGTTGGACGAACTTGAGGAGCAGGGCGTACTTGTGGGCGCGGGCGAGGCGCATGGAGCCGACGAGGGAGTCAAGCGGGCCGAGGGAGATCTCCAGGGCGTAGCCGGAGGGGACTTCGGAGGGGTTGACGGTGCCGAGGGTTACGGCGGGCAGGCGGGCGATCGTGGCGGCCCGTTCGGACAGGTCGGTGCGCTGGTTGCGGAGCTCGGCGAGCTGGGGGGAGGTGTCGACGGCGTCGAGGCGGCCGCCTTCGGGGAGCTCGAGGACGGTGCCGGGGGCGACGGCGAGTTCGCTGCGGCCGTTGGATCGTCCGCCGGAGAGCGCGATGATCGGGGAGCCGGTGGTGGCGGAGGCCTTTGCGGAGTCGGTGTCGGTGCCGGCCAGCTCGTCGAAGACCTGCAGCACCTTCGCCAGGCTGGATGTGCCCCAGTGCTCTTCGGCGTCGGGGACGGTGTTGGGGACGTGGATCACTGGGATGAAGTCGAGGTAGAGGTCGAGGTGGTCGAGGACTTCGCCGGTCGGGCCGGTGGCGTACTGGGCCTTGTCCATGGGGAGGTTGTCGACGTCGTGGGGGGCTTTGAGGTCGCCGAGGTCCCAGGTGGCGTCGGTGAGGTAGCAGGTGACGTACGACGGGGTGTCGTTCCACAGGTACTGGCGGGCGATGAACCCGGACTCGGTGGGGATGTCGCCGCGGCCGAGGACCGGTTGGGCGGGGGCGTCGCCGTCGGTGTCGGTCATGACGGGGGCGCGGACGGGCCGGCCGGTGCGGTCGACGCCGGAGGCGGTGACGGGCCGGATCCAGTCGAGTTCGTAGGTGATGCGGCGCAGCCGCGCGGGCAGGCCGCGCTTCTTGTCTGCGGGAAGGTCCCAGGCGAGGTGGACGCGTTCGGGGTAGTCGGAGGCGTCGCCGTCTTCGGCGAGGACCGGGTAGTAGAAGCCGGGGTCGAACGCCTTGAGGCGCACCCTGCCCTTGTTGGGGTCCCAGGCCAGGAGGTAGACGCCGTCGCCGAGGGTCACGGCCTTGCGTTCGGTCTGGATCATCCGCATGGACAGGAGCTCGTCCTCGGCCCAGTCGCGCAGGAGGGTTTGGACGCGTTCGGCCATCGCCTGGTCGGTGTCGGGGGTGTCGGTGTCGGTCTGTTCGGCGCTGGGGACGACGATGGTCTGCTCGCGGCCGAGGACGTTGGCGAGGATGGTCTCGATGAACATGGACGGGTCGCCGAACTCGCGGCGGTCGCTGGCGGTGGGGTCGCGTAGCTGGGCGAGTTCGGCGGCCTGGTTGTTGGCGTAGGCGGCGAGGAGCTTGTAGGCGGCCAGGCGTCGCTCGTCGCCGGCCGGGACCCAGGAAGCGGCGGCTTCGGGGAAGGCGCGGCGGTGGGGCATGCCGAGGGTGTCGGAGTAGATGGGCTTGTAGTTTGCCCATCCCCAGGCGTCGATGACGACGTCCTTGATGCCACTGAGCAGGCCCACGGGGCGCACCTTTCCGGTGTCGGGCCCCGCGCCTTGTGATCAGCGTACGGCTACACGCCGCTGGCACTCCCCCGGGCTCGCTCCAGAGCCTTGCGGTACTTGCGGAGCCGGTTGTTCTGGTACCAGTCGAAGCGCCGGATGGTGAAGGAGTCTCTCCACCCGGCGATCCTGCTGTGTACGAGCTGCATGCGCGGATCGAGGAGCCGGGTCTGGTCCTGATCGGGTCCGAAGGAGTTACCGAAGAGCGATGCGTCTCCGGCCTCGCGGAAGAACGCGGTGCCCACGAGGACAGTGTTGATGCGGGCAACCGACCGGAATGCCTTGTGCTCGGCATCGGTCATCCCCTTCTCCACGTTGATCGGGGGCATGGGTTCGTAGCCGATGTCGTTGACGCCGACGTACCAGGTCCGGTAGCCGCCCGGGTTGCCGAAGTAGAAGGACTCGATGTAGGTGAAGCGACGGGCCCCAATCCAGGGCCAAAAGTCGTCTGGCTCCGGCATCGCACCAATGCGGGTTTTACCGAGTTTCACCAGGGTGTTTCCGACGAGAAGTCGGGGGCGGAACCACCGGCTGGTGGTGGTGATGCCGTAGATCTCAACAGTGCTCTCGGTCGACCAGGTGACCAGATAGCCGAACCGACCGAGCTTCCACGTCCGCTTGGTGAGTTCTACCTCCAGGTCCTTGTCGGGCACCGGGTTCTCGGGCTGGTACCGGTGGACCGTGCACGGGGAGACCCACGTCGGCTCGCCAAAGAGCTCCTGCATGTAGTCCGGGCTGACCCAGGGGGCGACCTTCCGGACCCGAGATATGACGTGGCGGCGTCGTCCGAGGGTGCTGCGCCAACCGGCCGCCGCCGTCTTCATCAGGGTGAGGGTGGCAACGATGGTGGCGGCAAGGGTCCACACGTTCAAGGTGGTGCTGTACCAAGGCTGATCAGCTACGGGCATGGCGGAAGCATGCAACACAGCGCGGCTGCGCGGTACGGCATTTGACAGGGCTCATCGGCTCTACGCTCCCGAAGCTGCCACGAAGTGACAAGTAGCTCTCTGTAATCGCGCTTGACCTGCGGTGATGCTGTGGTACCTGGTGCCGACTTCACGGCGAAGGCAACACGCTGACATCGGATCAGCGCGTTGACCTGCAAGGTTCTCGAAGCTCCGGATTCGTGAACTCACCGCATGGCCCGGTACTCCCGAAGGTGTCGCCCGCCCCGTGTGTTGCCCGGGGCGGGCGCGGCTGCTCGGTGGACCTTCAGGTGGTGTGCCAGGTGCCGCGGAGGGCGGCGGTGGTGAATCCGGGGCCGTAGGCGACGACCACGCCGGCGGCGCCATCCTCGGGCGGGTCGGCGTAGGTGCGCTCGAGGACGCGGAGGATCGATACGCCGCCGAGGTTGCCTTCTTCGGTGAGGGTGGCGGTGGAGTGGCGGGTGTCGACGTCGTCGAGGCCGAGGGCGCGTGCGGTGTCGGTGATGATGCGGGGGCTGCCGGGATGGATCGCGGCCCAGTCGACGCTCTGGTCGGGGCCGATCCAGTCGAGGACGGTGGGCAGGACGTCGTCGGCGGCGGTGAGGGCTTCCTTCGTGGAGTCGAAGTGGAAGCCGTCGGTTCCGATGCGGCCGCTGTAGCGGTCGACGCTGCCGGGCAGGACGTATTCGAGGGTGTCGTCGGGGCCGGCGATGTGGAGGCCGGGGCCGAGGGGCTGGTCGGAGACGATGCAGGCGGCGGCGGAGTCGCCGAACAGAGCCTTGTAGATCATCGCCTCGATCGAGGTGTCGTTGTGGTTGTAGACGCTCGAGATGATCTCGGCGGCGATGACGAGGACCTTGGAGCCGGGTCGGGCGGCGATGAGGTCGACGGCGCGGGTGAGGGCCTGGGTGCCGCCGGCGCAGGCCATGGTGGTCAGGGCGATCCGGCGGACGGTCGGTCTGAGGCCGAGGGCGGCTATGAGGTGGATGTCGAGGTTGGGGACGGACCAGCCGGTGGAGTGGGTGGTGATGATCGCGTCGATGTCCGGATAGCTGCCGGGGTCGGGTCCGGGCGTGAGGCCGGCGGCGGCAAGGGCCTGCTGGGCGGCGTTGGTGGCCAGGGCCAGGGCGTCGGTGAAGGCGGCGGTGGAGCGTTCCTCGATGGTGGCGTCGCCGGACACGGTGGCGGCGGTGAGCGGCCGGCTGAAGTAGCGGGTCTGCACGCCGAGGTTCCCGATGACGCGGGGTATGACGCGCAGCTGCGGGTGGTCGGGGTGGCGGCCGGCGATGTCGTCGATGATTTCGCTGGTCGTCACCTTGTGGGTGGGCAGGGTTGTGATGGGGCGGGAGATGTAGGGCACGTGGTCCTCCGGCACGGTGGCGGTCGTCGTGGGGGTGCGGAGTGGGGGTGCGGTCAACGTACACACATGCGGCGGAGTTGGTCCCCCCTGACCTGCGGCTCAGGTGGTCCGGCGGGCGCGGAGCATGGGCAGTCTGGTGTGCTGCTTCTTCTGCCCGGGGTGGTAGATGAGGACGATCAGACGAGCTCCTGGGGCGCCGAGGGGCATGGCTGCGCACATGGTGACGTGCCCGGGGCCTTGGAGGGCGTGGTGTATGGGGCGTTCGTCGCCGTCGGGGTGGATGTGGGCGCCGCCGGATTCCCAGAGGGGTGCGAGATCGGGGTCGGCGCGGGCGTCTTCCGCGATTTTGAGGAGGGTTTCGTCTTCGGGGCGGAGGGCGAGCGCGGCGCGGAGCTGGGGCAGGACGAGGGGGGCCCAGACTGCTTTCCAGTCGGTGAGCATGGTGCGGCCGCGGGGGTCGAGGAGCATCCAGCGCATCGTGTTGGCGGGGACGTGGCTGTCGGGGAAGAGGTCGGCGAAGGCGGCGTTGTGGGCTATGAGGTTCCAGGAGGCGTCGTTGACGTAGGCGGGGTGGGCGATGCCGTCGACGGCTTCCTGCCAGACGCCGGGGATCTCGAGGCCGGAGGACGGGTTGAGGGGGTAGGGCGGGTCACCGATGCCGGCGTACCTGCACAGGCAGCCCCACTCCTGCTCGTTGAGGCCGAAGAGGCGGCCGACCTGCTCGAGGTAGTCGACCGGGGGGTTGGGGTAGCGGCCCGATTCGAGGCGGTAGTACGTGTTGGCGGCGCGGCCGGTGAGTTCGTCGACCTGCTGCTGAGAGAGGCCGGCGGCGCGGCGGCCTTGACGGCTGGGCCGGGTGAGGCCGTGGTCTTCCGGTTCGATGAGATCGCGGCGCTCGGAGAGGAGCGCCTTGAGGGCCTTGCGGTTCATCTTCATCGTTGCCTTTCCCCCGTGTACCGTGCACGCGTGCCCTGGGAGTGTATTTATTGGTGCGCCGTTTCGTAATAAAAACTGCGCGTGGATTTCTGTCGGTTGAACGGTGAAGCTGTGCCCTGTGGGCGCGCTGACCTGCCGGGAAGCGGGGTAGGGCGGCCACACTGCAACACCCCAGGACGGTCCTGCGAGCGGCGGATACGCAATCCGTCAAATCGCCTTGTGGGAAAGTCCTGTTGCCCTCGTCGGGCTCCGGCAGGGGCGTTGCCGGACGGTGCTGTATTCCGTGCTTCGGTGCGGATTTCGCAGCTCGGCACCGTTCCGGTTCGCCTTGCCGGGGCTTTGAGGGCCCCTAGAGCTACGGTCGGCGTCGACAATCGCCCCGATGCCGCGTCCTCGGTGCCGACCGTGAAGTACGGGTCAGGTGGCGCTTCCCCCGGCGCCCTCTGGCCAGCCGAGAAGGCCCCGGACGGTCACTCCACCCCCGTTCGGGGCCTTCGGTCTACCCGCCTTCGGATTCCGTGTCGTCGTCGACGAGCGCGTGCTCGGCGTGCGGGTAGCCGCAGGCGCCGGCGCCGAAGTAGCGGGCCTGGCACGGTCCGGGGCCTTCGTAGGTGTGGTGGGTGATCAGCCGGTGCTGGCCCTCCTCCTTCCGGACCGCGGCCATCACGTCCTTGGCGAGCGTCTCCGCCCATCCCCCGGGGACCATGGGCTGACCGGCTGGCCAGGTCAGCTTCTGCACCTGCTCGAGGACGGCCCTGTACCGAGGGTCCTTGCGGGCGTCGGCTCGGGCTCCGGGGTTGAAGTCGGTGAGGGCGGGTTCTGCGTCGGCCACAGGGCCTCCTGGTCGTAGGGCGGGCAGGTCCAGTCGAGGGCGATGGCGATCTGGCCATCGAGCGGGGCCGGCGTCGGGGCGGTGAGCTGCTGCTCCAGGGCGCCGAGGCGGGCGCGGGTCTCAGGCGTCGTCACCTGCTGTCCTCAGATCAGGGCGAGGGCGGACCGCTGAACGGTTTCCCCATGGGAGGCGATCAGGCGGAGCTTCGGGAACGACTTGACCGGCTCCTGCCCGGGAACAGCGGGCCACTCGTCGGCGGACAGTCCGTACCCCGGCGGTCCCCAGCCTGAGTCGAACAGGATGTGCTTCGCGGCCTTCCGGTACTTCGGCTCCCAGTCCCAGGTGAAGAACAGCGGCAGGAGACCGCCGCGGTTCGGAATGGGTTCCGGTGCCACGGTGCAGCTGTGCCTGGCGCGCTTGTAGATCGGCGTGGCGTACTCGCGGCAGCGTTGGCGGTTGCAGAAGCCCCAGTGTCGAGACCAGCCGGTGACCGGGTCCCGTTCGCTGAAGCCGTGGACGGTGTTGCGTCCGCAGAGCCGGTCGACGCGGACCATGGGGGCCTGGCATCCGTTCGGGGTCTGGTCGTGGAGCTTGGAGTCGTAGCGGGGGACGTCGTCGGCGAGGTGGCGCCACATCTGCTCGTTGGTGGCGTTGAGGACTTCGCGGGTGCGGGTCCAGGTGGTGATCGTGGGGTCGTGGCGGCGGAGGTCCCGGAGACCGACCCAGCCGAGGGCGAGGATGAGGTCGCGGGTGCCGGTGGGCATGCGGCGCTCGGTGTAGACGCGAGCGAGGAGCTGGTCGTAGCGGGCGAGCGCGTTCTTGTCGTCGATGCTCACCTCAGTCCTCCTCTCCGGTCTTCTTCTGCCGGTGCAGGGGCCAGGCGGAGGCTCCGCGGAGGCGGTCGGCGTCGATGTCGATGACGCCGAGTTCCAGGAGGTGGAGAAGGGCTTCGTGGACGGCGCCGTCGATGGCGGTCATGAGAGGCATGGGGTTCTTCAGCGGGCCGTCGGGGCTGTTGCAGGCCCAGGCCATCGCGGCGGAGCCGGCGACCCGGTTGATGATGGCGAAGTCGCTGCCTTTGCCGGTGTCGACCGGGATGCGGCCCCAGTCGTTGAGGCCGGTGGGAGTCGGGGGCTTGGTCGTCATGGTCAGTCCTCTCCGTCGACAGTGCGGGCGGCAGCGGCTTCGGTTTCGCCGTTCGGGCCGACCTGGGCGAGTGCGGTGCGGTGCTTCCGGATGATGCGGACGATCTCGGACGACCAGCCGTGCTTGGTGGCGGTGTCGTCGAGGGCGGCGGGACAGTCGCCGTCGTGGTCGTGGTGCTGTTCGCAGTCCCAGCCGATGAGGAGGGCGTACAGGCGGGCGTCGGTGGGGTCCTGGGCCCAGTCCCGTTTGCCGTGCTTGATGTGGAGGCGGAGGGACAGCAGGGCGTTGCGGACGCCCGCCGTGAGGGTGGCGCCAGCGTTGAGAAGGGCGTTCTGGTCCTGCCAGGCCTGGTAGAAGGAGCGACCGACCTCACGGCACTCGGCGTACTGGTCCTCGGCGTCCCAGAGCCTGTCGTACAGCTCGGCCAGGGTGGCGTCGGTGTGCTCGGCGAGCGGGACGCGAGGGTCCGGCTCGGCGGGCGGGGGCGGTTCCATGTCGGGAAGGGTGCTCGCCGTCTTCAGCTGGCTGTACTTGGCGTGCCACCGCTTGGCGCGGTGCTTGTACGTATCGCGGTCGGCGATGGCACTCTCTCGGTCGACCTGCAGCTGGTGAAGGGCTTCCGGGGTGATGGTGTCCATCGTGTACCGGGACTCTTCGGGGCCGAGGAGCTGCGCTTCATCTGTGCCTGAGGCTGGGGAAGGACTGGTCACTGTCCCCCGCTTTCGTTGACGTTCTTTCGGTAGGCGATGAGCGCTGATGCGAGGGCGGACTGGTGGATGTCGGAGAACATGACCGCTGCGTGCTCGCCAAAGGCGTTCCGGGCGTCCTGGAGGGTGACCATGTAGGCGCCCCATGCCTTCTCGAAGGAGTCGTTCTCGCGTTCGTCCTGGATGGCGGCGCGGTGCTCGGGGGTGAGCAGGGCGCGACACCCGGCGCAGGGGACGCCCTTTTCGTGGCCGGGCGTGCGGCAGGGACGGGTTCCATCGGGCTGGAGGTCGTGGTCTTCGACGGGGTGGGAGCATGCCCAGCAGTGGGTGGGGGCTTGGTCGGTCACGGCATCGGCTCCTCGGGGCTTGGGGTGATACGGCGGATGCGGAGGGGCGGTCCCAGCGGCGGAGGCGGGTCGTTGCGGTGCTTCCACGCCTTGAGGGTGCGTACGGGGTGGACAGCGAGAAGGGCGGCGATCTCAACGGCCAACACGGGTTGCGCGGCCCACCAGCGCCAGTCCCGGCGGGTGATGCGTCGTCCGTACGTCAGCCAGTGGGCCCAGTCGGAGGCGCGGTGGCCGAGGCGGACCCGGCCGAGGGCGTAGCCGACGGCCAGAGAAGTCAGGATGATGGCCGTCGTCGCTGGAGTAGGCGGGGAGGTGATGCTGGCAGGTCTTGCAGGCGCGGACGGCGGGGTTCTTCCAGCAGCGTCCGATGTGCGCGATGGCGGCGGTCTTCTTGCTGCGGGACTGCCGGCAGTGGGGGCACTGGTACCGGGTGACCTGGATGACGAGGGGGTCCTCGGCGGGGATGGGCGGTGTGACCGGCGCCGGGTCGGGGTTGGGGGTGTTCCAGGGCAGGAGGTCGAGGTCGGTCGTCATCGGCGCGGCTCCTGGGCGGGAATGTAGCCGAGGCGGCTGGCGGCGTTGAGGGCTGCGTCGGCGATGGTCTGGCAGTCGTCGAGGGAGTGCCAGCACTTGAGGGCGTTCAGGGTGGTGCTGACGGCGTTGGTGGCGAGGGCGCGCTGTTCTTCGCTGTGGGTGGTCTGGTCGTCCCAGATGAGTTCGGTGGCGCCGTTGTGGCCGTGGATGGCGATGGCGTCGTCGAGGTTGTTCCAGGAGACGGTGGAGGGGCGTTCGCCACGCCAGCGGATGGCGACGGTGCCGTCGGGCCACTGGATGCCGTCGGCGATGCGGCCGCAGCCGGAGACGCCGGAGATGTCGGTGTGGCGTTGGAGGTGGAAGCGGCGGGGTTCGGGGTCGGCCATGTGGCGTCTCCTCCGGGGAAGGGCGGGGTGGGTCAAGGGTCGCGCGGTTCGGCGCGGTTGATGCCCCTGCTCGGCTTGCCCTCGATTGGGGTGGCCGGTGTCCACACTCTACCCATACCTCATTGCGTACGCAATGGAATATGGGTACTTGGGGTGTCCCGTACGGCAGGATGACGCTCATGGACCAGGGGTGGGCGGCTGTCATTGCCGCGGGGGTAGCAGCTGTCGTTGCAGTGGCCGCGAGTTTCATCGGTGTCTGGCTGGGCCGGCGCACCGTTCGCGACCAGGCGCAGGTCGAGCACGGGCAATGGCTCCGGAACCAGCGCCAGGAGGCCTACGTGCAGTGCCTCGACACGTGGGACGGGGCGATGCGCGCCTTCGAGGCGCTCATCGATGAAGCCGAAGAGCGGAAGCGGCAGTACCGATGGGAGACCGACAATGTCGGCGGCAACCCGTTCTTTGCCCAGGAGATCTTCGGCGTGGTGGAGGAGATCTCCGGCCCTGTGAATGAGGCCCTGGAACGCGTGCGGCTGCTCGGGCCGGATGCGGTGGAGAGGGCAGCGAAGAACCTGGAAGACGCCTTGAACGGCATCGGCGGCGCGGTCCGGGCTGGCACCAGTGAGGAGGATTGGGAGGAGTGGCCCAACCACGCCTTCTGGTACGAGGCGCGAAGAAACGCCACTGAGTGCCGCCGGAATTTCTTCGACGAGGCGCAGGCCGTTATCCGGACTGCGCCAGACACAGCACGGCGCTCGCTCTGGCGCTCGCGCTCTCCACGCTGACCAGACGCAAAGGGCCCCGAACGGGGGTGGACATGACGGATCTGTCGAATGGGAGCCTGCTGACCGGCCGGATTCCCGCAGTCCCTGTCAGCGGAACGCCCGCCCGGTGCAACGTGCGACGGCTTCCCGGGCGGGCCATGCCCTCATCCTCCGCTGGAGCGGCCACGGGCGCGCGTGGAGCGGTACTTCGGAAGCGAGAGACAGTCACGCATTGCGCCCCCGTACCGGGGATCAATCGGCACGGGGGCGCACAGGGGGTAGCGGGTCAACGACCAGTCGGCCCGGCCTCCCGCAGAGCACGGTAGCTGCCTGTCGGCGGCGTCCAGGCGGCGTATCGGTTCGCCGCCGCCCTCACGGGCGACAGGAGCGTGCGGCTGGTGACGTGCTTGTTGACGACTGCTGTCTCGTAGGGCGGGGTCAGGCTGCGGGGGTGGTACGGGAGCGCGGGCGTTCGGTCGACAGGACCGCCCACACCCGGCGGCCGTCCTCGGAAGCATCTGTGCCGCAGCTGGCGGTGCCAGGGACTGCGGCGAGGTCGGACAGGATCGTCTGGTCGGGTTCGCCGCCGGTGTGGCTGAGGACGACGACGAGCAGCATGCCGTCCTGGTCGGCGAGATGGACGCTGATCCGCCGGCCGTCGTCGGCGGTGGCCGCGCCGACGAGGATGCGCACGGTCCGCTCGAGGACATCGTCGGTGGGGTGGGCGTACCCCCAGGCGCGGACGGTCTCGAGGACCTTCGTGACGGCCTGGGTCCCGGTCCATGGGTAGGCGGTCAGTGCCCAGTTCGCGGCGCGCCGGTCTCTGATGGCCATGCGCGGCCGGCGAGTCTCGAGGCGGGCCTGACGGGGCCCGGGGAGCGGGAGTGTCGAGGTGACGGGCTTGGTCGACGGCTGCGGCCGCGGGGCCTCGACGGGCTTCTTCTGCGGGGGCGGGGTGCGGGGCGGGTAGGTCGGCGGCACCTTCGGGCCCTTGTCGTTCATGGGCAGCGGATCGGTCACGACAGCCTCCTTGCGCTCCCGACCATCCTGGCAGCCGCCACCGGCCCGTCGAGGCTGATTGCGCAGGTTCCCCCTGGCGTGCGCCGGTGGTCAGTCCTTGTAGCCGATCGGCCCGAGCCCGCTGTGCGCCCGGTTCAGGCCCGCGTACAGCTGCTCCGCCGCGATGCGCGCGGTCTCCAGGCCGAGCAGCGTCTCGCGCAGATCGTCCTGAAGCTGGTTCTTGTCGCTGCGCAGGTTGCCGCCCCCGTCGAGTTCGGCGATCAGCTGCTGGGCTTGGTCCAGGGCCTGGGGCAGCTTCATCGCCATCTGCGACAGGCCGGCGACGAGGCTGTAAACGTCGCCGGGGTACTCCCAGCCGTCCCGGGGGCTGCGGGTCAGGTGGTTGATGGCGCGGATCGCCTCGTCAGCGGCGTCGGCGTGCTGGGCGGGCGTCTTGTCGGTCACGGGCGCGGCCTCCGTCGTTGTGCTGGGGCCGCCGAGTATGTCAGCGGCCACCGACACCCACGTCTGCTTTCCGCCAGGCGAGTATGACCCCTGCTAGCCAGATGGGTGCAGCCGCCGCAGAAGTGCGCCGTCGGTGACATGGCCGATGAGGAAGTCCGCCAGGGCCGCAGTGTCTTCGCCGGGCGGGGCGGGCACCGTCGGCACAGCCACCGCGAACCGGCGCCGACGTTTCGGAGCGGGACCGCGTCGGCGCAGCGGCTTGCCGATGACGGTGGCGTAGAGCTTCTTCGCCTCGGCGTCGATGACGTGGATGCCCGTCTCGGCCGGGGGCGTCTGGCGGGGCTCGTCCCAGGCATCGGGGTGCGGGGCGGGGGCGTCGATATGAGGCAGGGGGTCTGTGCCGGCTACCGCAGCTCTATACGCCGCCAGCGCGGCTGCCAGGTAGGCGCGGGCGGCACGTTCAGCCAGGTCATGCAGTTCGGCGGTGTGTGTAGCGGCGAGCTCGGCCCGCTGCCGGGCGGTGTCTTGCCACAGGTGGTGTCGCGCAGCAGCCTGTTCGACGACCACAGGCGGAAGCGGTTCGGGGAGCTTCGGCGGGTCGCTGGCGGCCTCCTTCTCGGCTGCCTGGCAGGATTCGCTGGCCAGGGTCCACGCCTTGCGCAACGCGCGGTAGGTGCTGCGGTGGTCGTGGAGCAGCTCGTCCGCCTTCTTCGGCCAAGGCTCGGCCTCGGCGCCGTCGGGGTGCAGAGCGCGGACCTCGGGGTGCGCGGCAGTGTGGGCGGCGTAGTGCTCGCGGTAAAAGTCCCGGCCTCGGTCCGTGATCTGGTAACCGCAGTAGTCGGTGGTGTGCTCGGCCAACGGCGGCTGATGCTTCTCGATCAGCACGAACTCGATGGTCCTGGAGTAGCCCCACTTCAGCGCTGTTTTCCGCCGGTCAGCCGCCCATAGAAGGGCCAGGATTTCCCAGGATCTGGCGCTCAGAGCGGCTTTGGGCGCCCCGTCCGGGCGCAGGGAGAGCCCGGCGCGGGCGGCGGCGCGGCCGGCTCGGGTCAGCGTCACGGTGCGCATGACGCCGAACTGGGTGCCGTAGGCGTCCCTGGTGATGAGGTCGCGTGCGGCGAGCGCCGCGACGGTGGAACCGTTTCCCTGGTTGTGCCAACCGCGGACCGCGAGCCGGTCCTGCATCTCGGTGGTGCCGAAGATGTCCCTGAGGGATGGGTCGTGGGCGAAGTCGATGCGGCGCCAGATCGCGGCTGGCGTGTCGTCGAAGTTCCCCTTTGCCGCACGTCGCCCGCGACCGGCTTCATTCTCCTGATCGAGCTCGTAGATGACGGCGAGAGTGCCCTGCTGGCGATCGTTCAGCTCGGTCCAGGCGGCCAACGCCTGTGACGTACGCGCTGCCATCGTTCTGCGTCCTCCCGAGCCGGGCCCGTAGCCCCGCGGTCAGCGTAACGAAAGCCACCGACACCCGTGCCCGTTCGTCAGACCCTCGTGGCAGGATCCGCCGTATGAGTGAGTGGGGGATCGCCCTGATCGCCGCCGGGTCGGCCATCTTGGGCAGCATCACGACAGGGTTCTTCGCGTGGCGAGCCGGCCACCGGCAAGCCGCCGCCGCAGAAGCTGCGGGGCAGGCACAGGCGCAGGCGCTGATATCGACCGTGCAGGCCACCCTCGACGAGCAACGGCAGGCGTCAGTGCACTCGATCATCCACCCGCCGCCCGGAATGGCAGAGACCACCGGCGTTGAATCCTCATACAGAGCCGCGAACTTCCCCATGTCTTCTGCACGCGTAAGCCCCCGCGGACCTACGACCAGGGGATGCCCGTCGTTGTCCCAGGCGATAACGGGCCGCTTGGCTGTCTGCCGGCCCTCCGCGTCCTTGTAGATGGCGTAGTGCGATCGGTCAGCGGGGATCAATCCACGCTCCTTCAAGTCGATGTGCGGAAAACGGTATGAGCGGGCGAAGGCGTCTGTCAGGCGATCCGCTGTACACATAACGCGTCCCCTGGCAGCTACGGAATGGCCCGCCACCGACTGGTGAGGGCCATGCGCTGCCGCGATCAGTTGTCCTGGAGGCGCTGGCTGAACTCCTGGACGCTCCGGTCCGGGTTCATGCCCTGGAGGCGTCGACGTCCATGATCCGCCCAATCTGCTCGACCAGCTGGTGAGGGTGGACGATGGCGTCCTTGACGTCGAGACGGCTGCTTCCGGTCCAGCTCATGTTGCCCTCCGCGTCGGTCACGGCAGCGCCGTGACGGAGCAGGGACCATCCGCCGTCCGAGTAGTCGAAGAAGTACCGCTCGCCCGGGGCCGAGATTTCAAGGACACAGCCGCAGGGGTCATCTGCGTCCCCTTGATCGGCACGGCAGTCCTCCAGGTTGGTGATGGTCTTCGCCTGGTCGCCGAGCAGCGCTGCTACTGCCATCACGGTGGCGTGGACGTCTTGGGGCGCCTGGTAGGTGCAGGGGGATGCGTCCAGAGTACGGATAGCCGGACGGAGCAGCTTGAGGTGGGCCTGGATCTCGTCTGCGGCACCGGTGAGACGGTCCAGCGCGTCGGCCAGGGTGTCCTCACCGGATACCGAGGGGGCCGGGATAGAGACATCACCGCGCGCAGCAATGTGGCGGACTGCCTGCTCGAGGAGGCGGAGGTTCTCCACCGAGCCTTGAAGGGTGGCGTTGATGGCCGAAGCGACCACCGCGGCATCCTGGGGTGTGTAGATGGCCCACTCGTGTCCCAGCGCCTTTCCCAGGCCTTCGCTGGCGATCGCGGCTGTGACGGCAAGGGCCAGGGTGTCGGCAGGCTCGTTGGCGTCGGCGGCAACCTGTTCGGCCGAGCCGGCAAGGTCGTTCACGTACCCCGATGCGTCCTTGCTGTCGCTCCAGCGGAGATGAAGGTCAGGTGCTTCGGTCACGGTGGCGTCCTCCGGTGAGGTTCAGGCAGGCCCGGCGCATGCAGCGCCTGGCGGGACATCGGGAAGCTGGAACCATCTTCGCGGGCTAGGTGAGGCGGTGGGTGGGATCCGGCCGGATCCCACCCACCAGACGGTCAGAACGGCGCCGGACCCTGGCTGCTGAAGGCTGCGAGGTCGGGGTACTGCTGGGCAAACTCGGCGCGAAGCCGGGCGTCCTCCTCCGCAACCTTGCGGCGACGCTCCCTCTCGAGAGCCTCACGCGCGGCAGCTTCCTCGTCGAACTCCGCGGCAAGCCCCGCGCCAGCGGCAGCCTGCTCGGCCGCGTATGCCTCCTCGGCCTCCCACTGGGCAGCGAGCACGGCACCGGCGGCCTCGGTCTCCTGCTGCTCCTGGCACTCCCAGCAGACGGTGGAGCCGTCCTTGGGGAGCGGGTTGCGGCAGGCGCACTCTGGCATCGGCTGGCGCGGGCCCGGAACGGCCGGACGTTCCTCCGGGGCGGCAGGGGTGGCCTTCGCCGGTTCGCGGTCGGCGCGGTGGTCCTGCGCGCGGGTCACGCACGCGGTGCACGGCTGGTTGGTGTGGATGTCGACGCGGTCGTCGCAGGCGAGGTTCCCGCACTCGGCAGTGTCCTTCAGCATCGCTACCAGCGGCCCGAACGGCGCCCGCGGGGACCGGCCAGCATCCCGCTCGGCCTTCCACGCGGGAAGCAGCTGCCCAGCCCAGTAGCCGTTCCACCGCGGCAGCACCCGGTGCTCGACGAGCTGCTGCACGGTCCGCTCCCGCGGCTGTCCGGTGGCGAGCGCGGTCACAATTGCCTGGGAGACGTTCGGGGGTGTCTTGTCGCCGAGAGCGATGTCGAGCTCCCGGGGCAGGAGGTCCCGGAAGGCCTGCACCTGCTCCCGCTGCTGCTTCGAGAACCGGGGCTTGCTTGTCGCGGGTGCGGCGGAGCCGCCCTCCCTCGGCCCCTTACTACCTGTAGAGGCCTGACGGCATCCAGGGGCGCTACGCGCCGAAGGCGCAGGTCCAGCAGGCGTCGTACCAAAAGAAGGAACCAGAGGGAGGTCGCGTTCTGGCAGGTCAGGTGCCGGTTCCGGGTCGGAATTCGAACCCCCTGGGTCGGAATTCCGACCCGACGGGTCGGAATTCCGACCCGCCTCCTGGCTCACCAGGAACGCGAGCTTCACCTCCGCGTTCCGCCACCCCTGGTAGCCATCCTTCGGCCTGTCGTTGATGCGGATCCGGATCGGCCGATGCGCTGCCGCGGCCCTGGAGGACGTCTTCAACGGCTCGCCATCAGGGGTCGACACGAGGCCCACCCTGGAAAGGTTGTCGAGGATCCCCCTCACCCGGGTCAGGCTGCTGGGCTTGCCCTTGGTGCCGCTGGGGATCAGACCGCACAGAGTTGCCAGCGTCAGCTTGCGGACGGGGTTCTTGAACTTGTCCACCACCAGCGCGCGCAGGATCGCGTAGCCGCGGACGTCCGGGTCCCGGAGGTCGTCACACAGGCCGATCCAGTCGTGCATGCGGGTGGTGTACCAGCCGCCGTCGTCGGGCCCGTACAGCTCGACGAGGGTGTCCTTCTCGTTCACCGCGCTCCTCCGACCGTGACGGAAGTGGTGGGGGTAACGCTTCGCTGGGTGTAGATCCCGGGTACGCTCATCACGAGCGACCTCCTTGAAGGGTGGGACGTTCGAGTGCAGCGGGCGACCACCCGCTGTGGTGCTTCGAAGGCCGGCTGAGCTGCGAACTCGCCGGCCTTCGGCATGTCAGCCATCGGACTGGTTGTAGACCGTCCGGAAAAACTCCAGGAACGGCTCCGTGGCCATGATCAGGGCGTTGTTGGCCCGGCCGTACGGATGCGGCTTGTCAGGTCCGAACGGCCACTGCTCGGCGTACCTGTCCGAGGTGGCGATGTGGCGGACACCCTCTCGGGTGATGCTGCCGACAATCTTCAGGCGCACCAGCAGCTCGGCGCCGGACGTGAAGGTGACAGCTGGGGGCAGACGACTGTCGTCGGTGCGTTCGGGGTTCCGGGGGCTCATCGGGACCCCCGGCGGGACGTTCCACTTCGCGTAGCGCGAAGTACACTCATGGCGGATCTCCTAGCGGGGATTCAGTAGCCGCGGAAGTCTTCGCAGGACAGCGGCTATAAGAAGGGCGGTCGGCCGGTTGGGAAGCCGGTCGGCCGTCTTGCACGTTCTTGGTCGTCTACGGGCCCATCACGTCACTCCCCTCTCACGCGGCCAGCGCGTTGATCGCAGCCACGGTCTCGGCGGCAGTCCGATTTCCGGCATACCGGGGCGCACTGAGCATTCCCGCCAGCCGGTCAGCTCGCTTCACAATCCACGAGATCTGCTCCTCCTCGGGCAACGAGAGGATCGGCCGGATGGCATCGGCTGCGCCCTCTACGTCGTCGAGCTGAACGCGCGCCGTCGCCAGGTAGATGTGCGCCAGGCGCTCGTCGTCGAGCGACCGCTCGGCCTCGGGTCCGGTGCGCCACAGCTCGATCGCTGTGATCGCCTCCCTCTCCGCACGCTCGGCGTCGTGTCCGCCCTGGAGCCAGATCAGTGACGAGCCGGCGTAGTAGGACTGCTTCGCCCTTGAGAACCCGAAGAGTCCGTGGAGGGAGTCCGGGCGCCGGATCCGCTCGCGCGCGGCCTCCGCCTCGTCGAGCGCGCTGTTCGCCGCCCGGGAGTTGCCGAGGTTCGCCAGGCACTGGGCCTCGCCGCACCTCAGTCGGGCCTCACCCGTGCCGTGGCCGGAGCCGACCCACTGGTATCCGTCCTGGATGTGTTCCAGGGCCCGCCCGTAGTCCCCCTGGAACCGGGAGATGAGTGACCTGGTCCCGGCCACCCACGCGGCGAGCTCGGAGTCACCGGCGAACTCGGCGCAGCGGCCTGCGGCAGTCGCGTGCTCGTGCGCCTCCTCCGCGTCCCCGAGGTCGAGCAGCGCGTACGCGAGGACGCCGGACAGTCTGCCCGCGGCAACGTACAGGTCAGCACGGTCACCGGGCCTGAAGTGTCCGGAACGCAGCCGTTCGAACGCTTCGCCCCGCAACGCGTGTGCCCGGTTCATCATCGGAGCCGGCGGGTTGCCGAGGTAGTCGAACGCCGTCGCCTCGACACCTTCCTGGAGCTCCGAGATGTCCAGGTCGGCCAGTGCTGTCAGATCCCTGGACATCGCGAGCGCTGCCGCCCGGGTGCGATGCGCGGCCGCAGCCGCGCGCCGTTCGGCATCTTCGCGTTGCCACAGGGCGACCAGCTTGCCGTTCGCGCCGAGCACGTCGTCGGCACGGACGGCCACTTCCAGCGGGGCCAGCCTGCGGCCGGTCTCGAAGGAGTGCAGAGAGGTGCGGTCGTAGTGGATGTGCTGGGCAAGGCCGGCGAGCGACCATCCTGCCTCCATGCGTAGCTGCCGGAGGCGTTCCGAGAACGTGGTCATGCGCTGAGTGTTCCTCCTTCCAGGTGACGTCGACAGGAGTCGTTGCGGCTTATGACCGCGATGCCGGTTCCTGAGCTGTTGTCAGATTCCGGCGGGCCCGGGTGACAACAACACCTTGCGTCGTTGCGGCAGTTGGCGGTGGTGCGATGAGAGCAAGCCGATCACTCGCCCTCGGAGGTACCCGTGCCGTCCGCTCTTCGTTGCTCCAGGTCCGTCCGCCGGCCCGGCTTCAGAACCCTTGTGTCGAAGTACTCGTCGATCCGGTCCTGCGGATACTTCGCGCGCGTCGTTCCGGGCACCACCACGGGGGTCGGGAACTCGGGGTCGGTCTTGGCGATGCGGTGCACGCGCTGCCGACTGAGTCCCCGGTGCTCCGCAATCTCCGGGATGGTCATCAACCTCGGCTCCTCCTTCTCTCTCTCGTTGTCGGCCATGCGGTCCCCTTCAGTATGGCCCAACCCTGTTGACAAAGTCCACCAGGTGTTGGAGTCTTGTATCAGCAAAACGACACGACCCCGGGCCAGCAAAAGCCGGACCGGGGTCGCATGTCCCGAGTGGTGTTCCACCACCACTCGGGGACGAAGAACCGTCCTACCTGCCACAACAGGAGGTCGATCCGCTATGAGGATCGCATACGTACGCTCGTCCGGGCACTCCACCCTCACGACAAAGTCCACGCAGTTCGACACCACCGACTCTCTCGCCGAGGCCCTTCGCCGGATGAGGCGTGACGACGAGCTGGTCACGCAGCCGGCCCGTCGGACGCTCGCCGCGATGGCGCCGGGCTTCGTCCGGCCGCCGGTGCTCCAGCTCGCCCCGAACGTCCGGTTCCTGCCGACGACCGCGAACGACGAGAAGTGCGTCGTCTGCGAGAAGTGGTTCTGCGACGGGAACTGCGGGTTCGCCCCGGTGCCGTCCGGCGCGGCGCTGAAGGTGGCGGCGTGATGGCGGGGATCGAGTACGACGAGCTGGACCCGCTGCTGATCGCGGCGATCGAGGACATGTTCGCGGGCCTGGACCCGACGTCTTTCCTCGACGACGTCCTCGACGGCAACAACCCGCAGGCGTCGGTCGCCGCGTACGAGGACATGGTGCTCGGCGACTGGGACGGGGAGCAGCGGTGAACGACTACCCCTCGATCCACGTCCCCGGTGAGATGGCGCCGATCCCGTCCCGTACCAACCCGGTCCCGCCGCTCGACGACGAGCTCGACGGAGTCCTCGCGGACCTGGCCGGGATCCACCCGGGGATCGACTTCATCCGTGACGGGATCCGGCTCCTGGCGCTGGACCGGCTGAACGCCGACCGGACGCAGACGATCCTCTCCACGATCGCCGGCGCCGACGCGAACCTGCTGGCCGCGTTCGGTCTCCTTGCGCAGCGCCTGACGAACCCCACCTCGAACCCGGCTCTCGATGACCTCGACGCCGAGACGGCGAAGGACGTGCAGCGGCTCGGGGAGCGGTTCGCGTACGACCTGGCCGAGCTCGCCCCGGGTGACCTGTTGTCCGAGGCGGCCGCCCGTATCGACGGCATCTAGCACCGCCCCACCCTTCTGGGGCCCGGCGTACGGCCGGGCCCCTCCCCCTCCACATCCCTGAAGGAGCCCATCGTGTCCGACTCCCGTCAGCAGGCCATCGAGAACGCCGCCCGCGAGGTCATCGCCCACGACGGACCGAACGCCCGCACCGACCCGCACCAGGTCCTCAACGCCATGAACGCCGCCCGCGAGCTCGGCGCCACCGAGCGGGACATCACCGACGAGATGAAGCGCCAGCGGACCGTCTGACCACCCACCGCGAGGGTCCCAGGTACCGCCCGCCGGGGCCCTCCCCCTCCACACCCCTGAAGGAGCCCCGTCGTGCCGAAGACCGCCCCGATCACCGCAGACAGCCTGATCGCGAAGTACGCGAGCGACGTTGCGTTCGCCGCCGATAGGACGCCGGCCACCACCGTCGCCGACTTCGTCGACCAGCTCCACTTCGCCCACCGCAACCTCACCCACTTCGCCGGAATCAGCCTCGCCGACGAGCTCGACACCGCCGTCATCTACCTGAACGACGCCGAGCAGGTCACCGACGCCACCGAGAAGCAGGTCCTGCTCAACAAGGCCGCGGCCTACATGCGGGAGATCCCCGACGCGGTCGACGAGTACCGGCTCATGGTCTGAGCAGTTCCGCGACCACCCTCCCCACGGGGTCCGGCCCGGGAGCCGACAACGGGCCGGACCCCCACCCACTCCCATCTGAAAGGACCTGCCCCATGGCCCGCTACAGCGACCAGTACTCCGTCAAGTACACCGGCCCGATCAGCAGCGACTCCGTCACCGCTCGCTGCCCCAGGTGCCACGCGACCCGCGGCCTGACCGTGTACGGCCGCCTCGGACAGGCCGGCCGCCTGAAGTGTGAGCGCGGCCACCACTTCGACTACCCGCCCGGCATCGACGCCGTGACCAGTCTCGCCCTGGCCGCCCGCGACTTCCACGCCGGCCGCACCCGCTAGCCACACACCCGAAGGAGCCCGTCGTGGCCTTGCGTATGTCCGACCAGATCACGCTCATCGCCTCCGCCGCCGCCGGTGGCGTCATCACCACCCAGGTGTGGATGTCCGGAGCGACCGCGCACACCACCACCGTCGTCGCCCTGCTCGCCATCATCAACGCCGCCTGGACCACCGACGCGCTGCGCCGCAACCGGGCCCAGCACACGGTCACCTGCCCCACGCCCGGATGCGGCGTGAAGGCCGTGTTCTCCAGCGTGAAGCCCGACGAGCAGGTCCGTCTCATCACGGCCGCCGTCGACCACTCCCGCCACGGGGGTGCGCTGTGACCGCCGCCGAGTTCCGCGCCATCCACGGCGACCCGACCAGCTGGACGTCGGCCGACCACGAGTCGTACGAGCACCTCGCCGCGATCGACGCCGCGGCCGCGCGGCTCGCCGACGTCCACGTGCTCACCGCCGGCATCACCCGCTCGGGCAAGTCCGTCGGGCCGGTCCTCGGCCTGCGGGAGGTGTCGTGACCGTCAGCCGGGACCAGGCCCTCGCCGCGGCCGCCGAAGGCCTCGCCGTCCTGACCGCCGAGAAGCAGCAGGCGGACCCGAGCGGCGGGAACCCGGCCACCGACGCGCAGCTGTCCGCCCTCAACGACGCCTACGCCCTCATCGCCCGCACCCCCGCCTCGGAGTAGCCCCCCCCGCTCCTCTTCAGAATCGGAAGGACCCGCCCGTGCTTTCCCAGGTACTGAACGCGGTCGAGCAGGTGCCCGTGGAGGCATGGGCCGCCCTGCTCGCGCTCGTCACGCTCGGCTTCGGCTACCGACTCGGCCCCAAGCTGAGGGCCCGCACCGGGCACCGCAAGCCCCGGGACCCCCAGAAGAAGCGCAACCTCATCGGCTTCCTCGGCATGGGCCTCGTCGTCGTCGCCGGCCTCGCCCTGTCCACCAACACCTCCGCCCGCTTCGCCGAGAAGCGCCTCCACATGGATGCGCCCTGGCACATGACGGTCGGCCTCGTCCTCGAAGCGATCGTCCTCGGCCTGTCCTTCTACGCCTGGGCCTTCCAGGACAAGGGCACGACCCGCGTCGTCTACCTCCTGGTCCTCGCCCAGGCCATCGGCGCCATCGAGGTCGTCATCCAGGAACACGAGGACATCGGCACCGCGGTCGTCCGCATCGTCGGACCGGTCATGCTCGCCTACGGACTCCACAAGCTCCTCGGCCTCGAGGCCAAGCTCGGCAAGGTCGAGATCAAGTCCGACAGCATCCTTGCCCGAGCCTGGCGGGACCGGCTCAACCGGTTCGAGTCGAAGCTCGGTATCGGCTCGCGTGGCGCGGATGCCGAGTCCATCAGCCGACGCAACGCGCAGGACAAGCTCGTCACCCTCGTCACTCTGGGTAAGCCCTGGCTCATGGGTAAGCGTGCCTACGAGAAGGCCCTGATGCGCGCCGGCGACGCCTCGTTCCACGGCGTCGGCGACACCCTCGACGAGTTCGGCATCGAGATGCGAATCACGACCCGCATCGACCGAATGAGGGCCTTCAAGAACCTCCCCGACCGGAACGAGGAGTACTCCCTCCGCTCCCTGCGCCCCACCACCGGACCCCAGGGCGCACCTGACGCCGCCCCCGGCGACGCCAGCGCTCTGACCAGCGGAGGCGCACCGGGGCACACCTCCGGCCACGGTGCAGGCGTGCCCGGAGCGAACCCGGGCGAGGCGCAGGCGAACAAGGGGCCCGCCGGGGGCGAGATCGAGCGTCGCACGCAGGCTTTCGACCTCTACTTCGACCTCCGTAAGGCTGGCCAGCCGCCCTCGCAGAACGCCTTCGAGAAGGCCTGGCGGGACCACGGATACGGGCTCAAGACCGACGACATCCGAGCGCTCTACAAGGAAGTCCACACCAAGGTGACCGGGAGCAATCCGTGACCCACAGCAACCGCCTCTGTGTCGCGAACGACAAAGGACGCGCATGCCACCGCCTGGCAGATGCTCAGCTGCCTGTCGCACTGTGCAACGCCCACCGCATCGAGATTGCCCTCGCCGTCGTTCCCGACATGCTCCGCTCCGGGCTCTCGGTGGCTCTAGCCGACAGCGGCACGGGCGTCGCGGGCCGCGATGACCTGGTCAGAGCGGCCATGGCCACACCAGTTGAGGGTTTGTTGGGCGGGGTCCACGACAGCGTCGTCTACTTCATCGCAAACGGTGGACGCGTCAAGATCGGCTACACCACGAACCTGAAGAGCCGCGTAAGCGCGCTCTCGCTGCGCGCCGACAGTGTGCTCCTCGCTTTGCCGGGTGGGCCCGAGTTGGAGCGGGCGTTGCACGCCAGGTTCGCCCAACACCGCAGTGGCGACACCGAGTGGTTCGAGTTGTCGCCCGAAATATTCCGGTATGCGTCTGCCCGAAATGCCGCGATCTCGGGTGTAGCTCCACTGGCCTCTGCGGAGGTGGCAGGTGGTCCAAGCGCCGCCACTACTGCACGACACGAGCAGCGGAAGTCCCGCGCGTTCCGGATCTACGCAGACCTCGGACAGCCCTCCCAGCGCGCCTTCGTCAAGGCCTGGCGGGAGCACGGCTACGGCGAGACAGACCAGACCGTCCGCAGCCTCTACGACGAGATGCACGCCGCCTTCGAGAAGTCCCGGAAGGGAAATACGGAATAGGCGAGCAATTTGCCAGAGCCAACCAACGGACCTAATTCAAGGACCTATTCATGTCTGCCAGCCCGCCTGTCCTGCCACAGAACGCCAGCACCGCCATTCGAGCTAGTGCAGCCGGATTCGCCGATATGACCGGCCCCCTCACTTCGAGCCTGGGAGCGGACCTGGACGCGACCGTGGACGAGCTGTACGCGGCCCTGGAGTACATCGAGAGCCTGCGCTACGACCCTCAGGACCGGGCCGGCGAGTCCGGGAGCGGATCCACCGGAGCCACCCACCCGACGATCAGCGGAGAGGAGTACGGGAAGTGAGCACGGACGGAATCACCCTCGTCGACCCCGGAACGGGCTCCCCTGAGGCGGCTACTCCGAGTGACACGGTCGGCGGCGGGGCGGGGCGGGGCGGAAGCGAGAACACCGCGCAGGGCCCCCTGGTGGTCGTTCAGCAGCCTCGCGGCACCACCCCGCCCCGCCCCGCCCCGCGCACCAACCGGAGCAATAGCGACAACACGCTACGAAACGGATACGCCGCGATCTCACACAGCGTGAGCGGTGAGACGGCTGCGATCGGGCTCGGATTCCTCATCGCCGGCCCGGTCGGAGCCGTCATCGGCGGCATCACCGGCCCGGCCATCGCCGCCGCCATGATGTGGCGCGGCAGGCGCCGCGAGCACGACGAGAACACCAACACCAACGCCGGCGGCACCACCGGCCAGGCCCGCGATTCGGCGAGGAACGGGCGCGGAAACCACAGCCCGAACAGCCCCAGGACCACCCGGCCGAACAGCGGAACTCATCAGCAGAACGGCCGCGGAAACAACGCGGGCGGCACCGGGAACCACCAGAAGCCCAAGGTGAAAGACCCCGTCGCCGACAAGCTCAGCAAGCTCACGCAGAGCCTCGCCGACAAGCTCAAGAACCAGCCCAAGTCCGGCCCCTCCGCGAAGGACAACAAGCCCACCACCGACACCTCGACGAAGACCCCCAGCACCAACCGCAAGGACAACACCGGAAAGGACCAGAAGTCGCCAGGTGGCGGCAACGGGAGGAAGTGGCTGAAGGACCGGGGCCCCCAGCCCGACAAGCCCAGGCCGTGGGACGGCAGGGGCGACAAGCCGAAGAAGGACAAGAAGCCCAAGGCCCCCCAGGACAAGCCCGCGAAGCACCGCAAGGACAACAAGAGTCGCGGCACCGACACTGGCGACGTCAGCACCAGCACCTCCCCCGACGGCCTTGCCCCCCTCGACCCGAGCGGCAAGCGCATTGCCATGGTCCGCGCCAAGCGAGAGAAGCAGCTTCGCCGCCAGGCTGTCGCCGCGGGCAAGAAGGCGGCCGACAAGGCCGCGCGCAACGGCAGCGTGGGCGATCCCGCCGAGGTGAAGCTCGAAGTGATCCGGGAAGCCAACCACCGCATCGATCTCGCGCTCCGCGCCGAGAACCGGCTGCTCGCCCTGACCGCAGCAGCCGAAAAGCTGAGGAGTACTCCCGTGAACTACCCCGCGATCCAGGCGTCCCCGGCCAGCCAGAGCCAGCCTGGCACGGCCCTCGCGCGCCAGATCGACGTCCGCAGCTCGACGGCCTACGCGATCCTGACCGCCATGGCCGACCAACTGGCACACGGCCTGCACAGCGACGCCGACGCCGACATGGCCGACCACATCGTTGAGCTGACGGGCGTGCCGAACATGTGCAAGAACCTCGCGGTCGCCGTGCAGGAGGCCGGTCGTGCGCTCGCCCGGACCGCCCCCCTGCACCCGTCGGTGATCAAGCACCTGAACAACGCGGCCGTCGCCGCCCGCACCGCTGGAGTCATGGCGGAGAGCATCATGATCGTGTTCGTGCAGGCGCACCGCGAGGACATCATCCGCGTCCTCGACCCGCGCATCGGCGAAGAGCGCTGGAACATCCGCAACGCCCCCGGCACTCTCGACGCAGCCAAACTCCGCGCCGCGATCGCCGCCGCCCACACCGCGCGCCTCGCCCTGCCCGCAGGAAGCACCCCCAGCGGCCCGCAGGGCGGCAGCAAGCTCGTCCCGGCCTCCGACGGCAGCACCAAGAAGCTGATCAGCCTCATGAAGGACTTCACCCGCGGGCACATGGTCACCGTCCTGTCCGAGGTTGCGGGATCCGCCGCCGGTGTCGAGGGCGTCGCCGACTCGATCAACAAGCTCTACCGGCGCATGACGAAGACCTGGCCCACCGAGAACGTCGTCGACGAGACCGTCGCCCGCACCGCCGGCCAGGTCCGCCGCATCGCGTCCGAGCTCCAGAAGGCCGTCAAGGCCGCGCAGAAGGCACACGCGCGCGAGCTCCGCCTCAACGCGAAGGGCCGCGCAGGCAAGGGAGCACACGCCGAACAGAAGTGGGACGTCGTAGGCCGCCGCGGTTCGTCCACCTGACCAGAGAAGGGAGAGCCACCATGTCCACTACAGAGCTACCGATGACACTCACCGACAAGCCGAAGCGATGGGACTTCTCCAGGGACGCCGTCTCCCCTGGCCGTCTCGTCGCCTGGGGCGGCGAGGCCGCCCTCGCCTCCGCGCTCATCGCCCCGCTCGCCGGCATCCCGTGGGAAGCCGGAGCCGGAGCCGGAGCCCTGTTCACGGCAGCCGCCATCACCTACGAGAAGGCCCGCGGATCCTGGCGGCGTGTCGTCACCGCTCGGGCCGCATCCTGGCTCGCGACGACCGGATGGCTCTCGTACACCCTCGCCGAAGGACCGACACTCCTCACCATGGCCTTCGGCGGCGCCATCTGGGCGACCGGCGCCGCAGTGAACATCGGCATGGACCGGTGGGCCCAGGAGACCAAGGCCGCTGAGGAAGAGCTCGACCGGCGCCTGGAGCAGGGCGGGAAGATCAAGGCCGCGCAGGACGGCTGGGCGCGGCTCCTGGAGGACATCTGCGGTATCGAAGGGGCCGTCGCTGACCCCGTTGTCGACCGCTGGCCCAGCGGCGCCGGCTACACCGTCAAGGTCGCTCTTCCCTCGCACCTGAACGTCGACGCCCTGCGCGGCTACGAAGCAAGCCTCGCAGGCGCCCTGCACCTTCCCAAGGGCGGCGGTGTCTCCTTCAACGCCGGCGGGCCCGACGTCCCCCGCAACGTCGTCTTCATCGCCGTCACCGAGAAGAACATGATGAGCGGCGCGATCCCCTACCCGAAGCTGACGCCGACCACCATCAACAAGCCCGTCGGATTCGGTGTCGTCGGCAACGGAGCCGAAGCCGGCCTGAACCTCAAGGACGAAGGCTTCATCGCGATCGGCGCCCAGGGATCGGGCAAGACCGCCCTGATGAAGACCCTCGGCCTCGGCCTCGTCCGCTGCGTCGACGCGATCGTCATCGACCTCGACACCTCCGCGAAGATGAGCGCCGTCTTCGTCAACCCCTACCTCCGGCACGGCATCGGCCGCCCGCTGATCGACTGGCCCGCCACCACCGAAGACGAGTGCCGCCTCGTCATCCAGGCCGCGAAGGCAGCAATCGCCGCCCGCAAGACCGAGTACGCCGACCTCCTCGAAGACGAGGACGTCGACAACCTCCCGGCACGCCCCGACATCCCGGCCATCCACATCCGCGTCGACGAGACAAAGTCGATGCCCGACGACGTCCTCGACGGCATCGACTTCATCATCGAGGAAGGCCGCAGCGTCAACGTCCGCGTCTCCAACACCGGACTCCGCGCGACCCGCGAGTACATCACCGGCACCATGGACGAGCTCACCCCAGGACGAATCGGCCTGCGCACGAACAACTCCAGCGAGCTCTCCATGCTGTTCCCCGACAGCGGCGCCCCCGACATGGCCATCTTCACTGACCCCGGCACCGTGGCGTACATGTCGACGACGAAAGGCCCGTACCAGCCGACTCCGGCGAAGGCCTACGCCACCATGGCGGAAGCCTTCACCGAGGGCAGCACCGACTACGCCCGCATGCAGAACCTCTTCATGGACGCAGCACGCGAGCTCTCGCCCATCCGCCCCGACATGGACGAGGTCACCGCCCGTGCCATGGGACTCGCCTGGTCCCAGCGGTGGGCACGCATCATCCCGAACCTGCGCGGAGACGCCTACGGCAACGTGACGGCCGACCGGATGCACGAATCGGTGTGGGAGCTGTACCGCTCATGGGACAAGCCGGCCTCCTACGACCACCTGCTCGGCCGACTCCTCGACGACGACGGCGACACCATCGCACCGCCCACATCCGGAAGGAGCGCAGACATCCCGCGCTTGACCGAGGCACTCCTCGACGAGGAAGCCCTGGAGCGCGCCGCCCAGCAGGAAGCGGCCATCGAGCTCGCCAAGGCCTCGCCGCATCCCAAGTCGAACGACGACCTGGCCGTCGAGCTGTTCACGGCGCAGGGCCGGCCCGTCAAGCCGTCCGATGTGTACCCGCTGATGGTCCGCGCCGGATATACCAAATCGGACCGAACGTTCCGCGACCTGTGCGCCAAACTCTCGCTGCAAAACCGGCTCGTCAAGGGCCATGATGGAACCTACGCGGCCCCTGAATGCGACGAGGTTCCCCATGCAGCCGGACGAGTTCCCGGACCTGAAGATGACGCCCATGGACGAGGCGATGCTCCACATGGCTGAGCTGATCACCGGTCTCAAGAAGGCCGGCCTCAGCGAGCACTCGGCCGTGCGCTTCGCGGCCATCTACTTCGCCGAGTCGTCTGGGTCCATCAGCGACGAAGACGACTGACCGAACACGCGACCGCGAGAGCCCCCGGGTCGTACCCGGGGGCTCTTTGCGTCCCGACCCGCCGCCACGAAAGGGAACTTCATGCACGCCGACCTCCCCAACCCGAACAGCACGACTGCCCCCGCCTACGACCGGACCACCCTCGACGACCAGGCCAACCAGCTCGTGGCCGCCGTCGATGACGCTCTCCGCGCCTCCTCCTACCGCGACCCCAGCCCCCTGCCTGCCATTGGGCCCACCCCGCCCGTGCCCCAGCCCGGACGGCCCCCCATGAGTCAGCGAGCCACCGACATCAGCGGCATCACGACCGCCATCGGCATCGCGTCCCTTCCCGTCTCTCTCGGAGCCTCCGCCATCATGTGGACCGCCGGCCAGGTTGACCCGCTCGTCATCGGCATCCTCCTCGGCGCCCCCGTCGCCCTCGCGCTGGCCCTCTCCAGGGTGTTCAAGAGCGCCAAGGAGGCCGCCGCTGCCGCACCCGCCGAGCAGCACCACCACTACAACGGGACCGTCATCCAGGACCAGCGCAGCATCAACACCCAGACCCGCGGCGTCTGGGCCAGCACCCGCAACCAGCTGCCCCGCTAGGGCCAGGCTCCGCGGGCGCCAGGGGGCGGGGGGAGCACCCGATAACCCATATCCCATTGCGTTCGCAATGGGATATGGGTTATGTTCTTCCCGCCCACCGAAAGGAGCCCACATGAACTGCTCGTTCTGCTCCATCGCCGCAGGCCAGACCCCCGCCGTGATCGTCCGCGAATGGGACGACGCCCTGGCGATCCGCCCCCGCAGCGGGGGCGTGAACGAAAACCACGTCCTGGTCCTGCCCCGCGTCCACGTCGACGACGCCGGCACCGACCCGGACGTGACCGCCGCCGTGATGCGCCGGGCCGCCGAGCTGATGGCCGAACACCCCGCCGCGAACCTGATCACCAGCAAGGGCAGTGCGGCGACCCAGACGGTCTTCCACCTCCACGTCCACGTCGTCAGCCGCCAAGACGGCGACGGCCTGCCCCTGCCGTGGACCCCGCAGCATGCCGCCCGCACCACCACCACGTCGCAGAACGGAGAGGCCCGATGAGCACCACACGCCTGGTCATGGCCCGCGAACCCCTCCCCACCGAGGGCCCGTCGGTGTTCCTTGCCGGGCCCACCCCCGACAAGCGGACGCCCGTCCCCTCCTGGCGGCCCGAGGCGGCCCGCCTCCTGGCCGAGCAGTGGACCGGCAAGCAGCCGCTGACCATCCTGAGCCCCGAGTCCCGCAACGGCGTCCGGGCCGACCGGTACGAGACACAGGTCGACTGGGAGACCGACGCCCGCGCCGCCGCGACGGCGGTCCTGTTCTGGATCCCCCGCGACGTCGCCACGATGCCCGGCTTCACCACCAACGTCGAGTTCGGCCTGGACGCCGGCAGCGGCCGCGCGGTCCTCGGCTGCCCGCCCCACTGCCCCAACCCGGAACGTAACCGCTACCTCATCTACGTCGCCCGCCGCCACGACGTACCCATCCGCTACACCCTCCAGGACACTGCGGCCGCCGCACTCGAACTCATCGCCCGAACGGCCCCGTAGACCCCGAGGAGGACATGATGGGCACACGTGCACTCACCTGCTACATCGCCGTCTGCGACCTGTGCGGCCAGACCAGCGACGACGCCGAGGACGGCCTGCACGCAAGCTCCCCTGAAGAAGCCATCGAGAACGCGACCTTCGGCACACTCGATGAACGGGGCGGCTGGACCGTGACCCCCGACGGCCGTCTCGTCTGCGACATGCGCACCGACTCCGCTCACGAAGACGTCCACGCCGCCGCGGGCAAGCGCATGGGCTACGACGCCATGACCGTCGTCTTCACCAACGCCTAGAACCGGCAGGGGGATAGCACCTCAGACAAACCGGTCCCCTTCTGCCACCATGAATTCCGGTAGCAGCAGTCCGCCTCGCTAGTGTCCCCGCGCTGTGAGACACGACCGCTCGCCCCACGTCGGCCCCGCCATTCCCCCCGTCTGGCGGGGCCGCCCCGTTTCCCGTACCCAAGACACGCCCTGGCCTTCAAGGGAAGGATGACGACATGACACCCGAAGAAATCAGTGACCGAATCGCCGCCATCCATACCGCCGACCCTTACCAGTACTACTCCAAGTTCCCGCCCCTCTGGCGCGAAGTGCTCTGCGCCATAGCCGACGGGGCTCCCGACCCCCACCTCCTCGCCGCCGCCGCTCTCAACACCGGAAAGCCAGCCTCGGATATAAGGAAGCCCCTCCTCGGGTACGGGGCACGCCTCTCGCTGATCAAAGCGAGCGAAGGCGTAAGCGCAGCGAAAGAAGCTGCCGACCTCGGCCTCACCACACAGGCCATCTCCGCAAAACGCCGGAGCGCACTGAAGAAGCTCGGCGCGCGGGACGCCGCCCACGCCATCGAGATCCTCCTCGCCTGCGGCGAGATCACCGAAGAAGACCTGGCACCCCCTGCGGAGTAGCAGGGCAGAACGCCCCTCTCACTTCACCGGCTTCCACACGGCACAGCCCTCGGACGTGAACTGCCCGTCCGACGACCGGATCGTCACCGTGATCTTCCGCGCGCTGGTGGCGAAGTTGTTGTCGATGATCTCCCCCGACTCACTGGTGCGCTCCCAGTAGCAGTTCTCCATCTTCCCCTCAGCCCGGTACGTCCCCGGTGGAATCGTCTCGTCCTCCCCCTCCGCGTTCGGATTCGACGACACCACGAACGTCTCGTTCCCGAACCAGCGGTCGTACTTCCCCGACACCGCCTGCTTCAGCGTCTGCGTCCACTTCGGGCACAGCTTCGGGATCCCCGCCTGCAGGATCGCCTTGCCGTCGCCATCTAGATTCCCCGACTCGGCCAGCCACTGCGGCCGCGACGACGAATCCACCGCGCTCACCGGCAGCGACACGCAGATGTCCTTCACGAAGTCCGACGCCCTCGAATACAGCCCGTCGAACTCCCAGCCCTTCTCGTGCGCGAGCTTGTCGATCTCCCCCTCCGGGCCTTCGGCGAAGACCGGCTCCTCCGTGGCGTACGGGTCCTCCGTCGAGAACGGAAACTCCGTCGCCTTCGTCACCGTCGGCTCAACCGTCGGCGTCTCACTCACCGCCGCCGGCCCGGCAGCCGCGCCCGACGCCCCGTCACCGTCCCCCGCACACCCGGATATCAGCATCGCCACCGCAGCCACCCCGGCCGCCGTAGCCCCCACCCCACGTACATGTCTCATGCCCCGCAGAATGCCACCCGAGCTCGACCGGGGCATCGAAAACGCCCTGATCGGGGATCATCACAGGTAAGGCGCGGGGCCGACGACAACCACACCACGGGAGCCCCACCGTGCCAGTCTCGAAAGCCCGGCAAGCAGAGATCGCACAGCGGCGCAGCCAGATGCTCATCATGAAGATCCAGGGCCGCACCGCAGCCCAGATCGCAGAGCACTTCGACATCTCACCCGCCACCGCGCGCTCCGACCTCTCCCGCGCTATCAAGAAGGCCCGCCGCCTCGAGGTCCAAGACGCCGAGCTCTACCGCTTCGTCCAGGGCTCCCGCCTCGAACACCTCCTGCGCGCGGTCTGGCCCGCCGCAACAGGTGCTCCCGGACCCGACGGAGAACTTGTAGTCGACCTCAAGGCGAGCGAGCAGGCCCGCAAGCTAATCGTCGACATCAGCGACCTGTTCGGGCTCAAGGTCCCCGTGCGTACCGAGATCAGCGGCCCTGACGGCGGAGACATCCCCTTCTCCAGCGGCGAGACCGCCGAAGTCATGGCCCTCATCGCCATCTCCGACCGGGACAACGCGGAGATCCCCGCCATCGACCCCGAAGCCGACTTCGACGACGAAGAAGACGAGGACGACGCCCCCGACGACGAGGACGAGGACGACGATGACGACGGCGCCTGACCTCCAGCCTGGCATCGAAGCGCACTACCGGTCCCTGCCTGCTGCCCAGCGCCGCAGGGTCATCGCCCGCGCCCGGCCCGAGACCCGGATCAAGCTGGCGCGGATCGAGCGGCAGATGGCCATGGACCGCTCCCCGGGCGCACTCGCCGCAGTCCTCACAGGAGGCCGGGAGAAGCAGGCCCCCCACCTGGACATGATTGACAGTGCGTTCCGGCGGATCGCAGCCGGCGAACGCCTCCAGGTGATGCTGACGTGTCCCCCCCGACACGGGAAGTCGCAGCGCGCCTCCCGCTGGGGTCCCCTCTGGTACCTCCGCCGCCACCCTGAGCACCGTGTCATGATCGCTTGCTACGGCGCCGACCTCGCCGACGACCACGGCCGATGGGTCCGTGACCAGCTCAAGGAGTACTCACCCGCCCTCGGCATCAAGCTGCACCCCGCCTCCCACGCCGCTAACCGTTTCGACCTCGAACAGCGGCGCGGCTCCAGCGTCCGCGGCGGCATGGTCACCGCCGGCGTCGGCGGCGGCCTCACCGGCAAGGGCTTCAACCTCGGCATCATCGACGACCCGTTCAAGGGCCACGACGACGCCTCCAGCCCGGCCCAGCGTGAGCGCGTCTGGGAGTGGTACCGGTCGGTGTTCTTCACCCGCCGCGCGCCCGCCGCCTCCCTCATTTTGATCAACACGCGCTGGCACGAGGACGACCTGTCCGGTCGGCTCCTCAAGCACGAACCCCACCGATGGCTGCAGATCGACCTACCCGCCCTCGCCGACAACCCCAGCGACCCCCTCCACCGCCCCATCGGCGCCCCCCTGTGGCCAGAGCAGTACGACGCGGCCGAGCTCGCCGACATCCGCGAGTCCGTCGGTGAACGCGTTTGGTACGCCTTGTACCAGCAGAAGCCCCGACCGCTCGAAGGCGGCGTGTGGAAGTGGGCATGGATCACCAACCACCGCCTCGACCTCGAAGCCTGGCCCGGCATTAGCCCGACCCGGATCGTCGTCGCTGTCGACCACGCCGGCGGCGACGCCATGCGCAACGACGAAGTCGGCCTCGTCTGCGCCGCCAAGGATGCCGAAGGCCACATGTACGTCCTGGACGACCGGTCCCGCACCATGGGCGCCGACACCTGGGGCACCGAGGTCTGCCGCCTCGCGATCGAACGCCAAGCCGACGCGATCATCGTGGAGAACAACTTCGGCGGCGACATGGCCAAGCAGGTCGTCTCCCAAGCGTGGCGGGAGCTCGAGCGCGAAGGCGGTACCCAGCGCATGCTGATGCCTTCGGTCATCGAGGTGAACGCCAAGCAGGGCAAACGCTTGAGGGCCGAGCCGATTGCCCAGCTGTACCGCCAGGGCCGCATCCACCACGTCGGCGAGTTCACCGAGCTCGAAGGCCAGATGGTCACCTGGCTGCCTGGCATGGACTCTCCCGACCGTATGGATGCCGCAGTGCACGCCTTGACCGAACTCGCCGATCCGGCGGCCGTCGCCACGGGCAGCGGTTCGTACAACGACCAGCGGCTCGCGGGACGCCGCTGAACCCCCACCGCATATGCCGTTGGCGAGTTCGTGCACGCCTCTGGTGTATCCGCGCAGCCTGGTGGCAGGGTGAACGGCATGCGGCGCCCCGCCCCCACCCCCGCGGGCTGCCGACGGCCTTGCCTCCGAGCCGACGGGGGCAAGGCCGCGCCCGCCTCCCGGCTCCCCACGGGAGGCCACAGGCGTGAGCACCGTCGGCACCCGATGCCGACAGCAAGGGGACGACATGGCCGTCGTTGAAGCAAGGGCGCGGCTACCGCGGTGCTCCCGCTGTCGCGGCGGCTTGATCATCAGCGCAGTTGCCCCTCAGAACGACGTGCACGGCCGCCCTATCCATCTGGAACTGTGCCGAGCATGCGACCGGGGGGCGATCGATCGCCCTGCCGCAGGGATTCTGCTCCAGTGGTTTGCCGATGGCGGCGGCCACGACATCACCCGCGCCCAAGAGGGCGTCCACCTGCTCGTCGAATGGACCAGGGAGTGCATGGCCGCCCACGGCCTGCACTGGGCGCCCTGAGCTCCCTGGACAGCAGTTGAACGGCCCGCGCCCCGGGCCTTGTCAGTGCCTCGTGGCAGGCTGGCGATGCCTGGCGGCGCCCATCCTTGAAGCCGATGCCGCCGCCGGGCGCCCCCTCAACCACCAGGAGGATCCACGTGGAGAACTACCGGCTGGCATGGACGCAGGACGGACGGGACGGACGTCAGGTCTCCGCCGTCACCTACGGTCTGTCCGCTGCCGAGGACTACAAGCTCCTCAAGGAAGCCCAGGATGGCGTCACCGACGTCGAGATCGTTCCAGTGAAGCCCGGCGGGTAACCGGCGCCCGGACGTTGTCAGTGGCGGCTCGTAGCGTCGTAAGCACGAAGGCCGGGACCCGCCCGGCCAGGCGACGCAAGGAGTCGGTCATGGGTGAGATAACGGTCAGCGCGCAAGACATGGACCACCTCCTGTGCGACCCCGCGAGCGCGTACGGCACCCCGTACCAGCAGGCCTACGCCGAGCTCGCCGCCTCGCACCGCGGCCGGCCGACCGCCGAGATCGTGCCGCTGCTCCGTGCCGCCGCCGACCGTGCGCTCCTCGGCTTCACCGACGCCGACCTCGCCGAGCAGGCCTGGGCGATCAGCAGCGGCGCCCCGTACGAGCTCCGCGTCCGCGTCACCCGGTAGGCCCGGAGGAGTGCGATCACGGGCCTGGGCTGCGTAGCCTGGAAGCACGTCCAGGGGGGTCCTGAAGGAGTACGGATGCCCCGACCCCTATGGTCCGGAGCGGTGTCGTTTGGCCTGGTCACGGTGCCTATCAAGCTGGAGGCCGCGACCGAGAAGCACGACGTCTCACTGCGGCAGGTGCACCTGGAGGACGACGGTCGCGTCCGGTACCGCAAGACCTGCGAGATCGACGGCCAGGTCCTGGCCGAGGACGAGATCGGCAAGGGCTACGAGGTCCACAAGGACGCGGTCATCCCGATCACCGACGCGGACCTCGCGAACATGCCGCTGCCGACGGCGAAAGCCATCGAGATCGTGGCGTTCATCGACCGGGCCGCCGTCGACCCCGTCCAGTACGGCGCCGGCTCGTACTACCTCACCGCTGACGGCCCGGTGGCCGCGAAGCCGTACGTCCTGCTCAGGCAGGCACTGGAGCGCAACGAGAAGGTCGCCGTCGCCAAGTTCGCCCTGCGCGGGCGCGAGCGCCTGGGCCTGCTCCGCCCCCTGGGTGACGCCCTGCTGCTGTCCGGGCTGCACTGGGCCGATGAGATCCGCTCCCCCGCCGAGCTCGCCCCACCGGACACCGAGCTGACCGACGAGGAGATCGAGGGTGCCCTCACCCTGATGAACACCATGGCCACCGGCCGCCTGGACGACCTCGGTGACGAGCTCACCGACCACTACACCGAGGCACTCCATGAGGTGATCGCGGCGAAGGCTGAGCACCGGGCCCCGCAGCCGGTCGCGGAGAGCCATGAGCCGGTCGGAAAGGTCGTCGACCTGATGGCGGCGCTGGAGAAGTCGGTCGCCGAGGCCCGCGAGCGCCGCGGCGAGACCGATTCCGGGGGCGAGGCGACGGTGCACGAGATGCCGAAGCCAAAGAAGGCAGCAGCGAAGAAGACCGCACCGAAGAAGACGTCAACGCCGCGGCGCCGGAAGACGGCCTGAGGTCAGGGGAACTCGACCTCTGGAGCCGGCGCACGCCCTCCGTCGGGCCGCGTGACGCCAAGGCTTCCCCACGGGGAGCAGATGTCGCACATCTGCAGGTCCGGGTACTCCTCGGCCGCAGCCAGGACCCCGTCGCGGTCCAGGAGCTCCCCAGCCCCGTACTTGGCCCTGAGGCCGCAGTTGCCCCGGTGGAGGACCGGATGGCCCTCGGCGGCCCGCGGCGCCGAGATCACCCACGCCTGCTCGCGGCGCGCGACCTCCCTGCGCCGCTTCTCCTCCGCGACCTCGCGCTCCAGGTCCCGGATCTCCCGCTCCGTGGTCACGGCCTGGTACCGCAGCCACTCCAGCAGCGTCCGCTTCTTCTCCAGCCGGGCGGCTATCGGCAGGCCCATGACGGCACCCCTGCTCACGCCGCCTCGGCGGCCGCGGGCTGGCCGTCAGCCACGGCCAGGACATCGGGGTGGGACTGTAGGGCGGTGCGGGCCTCGATGACCATCGGCCCGCGCTCCAGGGTGCTCCAGAAGACGTGGGTGACGACAGCGGTCGACAGGTCCCGAATGAGGGCGCGCAGCCGCTCATCTTCAGCGCGCTGCTCCGGGGTGTAGCCCGGGGACGGAGCTCGCCCATCGGAGATGACGGCATTGGTGGTGCTGTTCACAACGGGCTCCCATCCGGGCATCGGCTCGACGGACCACGGAAGGGTCCGGCACAGCGCCTCATGCTCGGCTCGGGCACGGTACAGCCGGGCCTGGAGCTCGGTGAGGTCCGCCGGGAAAGGGAAGGGGGTGGTGTCGTTCGCGCTCACACCAGGAAACGTACCTCTGTTCGATTTCCGGAGGCTAGTCGTACACACCACCTGCGACTACGGTCACCCAGACGGGCCAGCACCCGCAGCCCGCAACACGGGAGGGGACCCTCATGAGCGACATCGGATGGGGCATCGTGGCCGACCCGGGCTGGGGCCTGGCCGACCCGGAGTGGGGCGTAGCGCGAGAACCCGAGTGGGGCGCGGCCGGCGACCCGAACTGGGGCTGAAACGCGAACGGCCCGCGCCCAAGACTTCTTGGACGCGGGCCGATCAACACGGCTTCCTTACACGGACGCCAGACGCTCGCCCCGAGCCGTCAGATCCACGTCAATGACTTCCTCGACCTCATCCGACACATCCTGCTCAGCCGGGCTGATCGTAAGCAGCCGCTTCGCGGCCAGCTGGTGCATCAGGCCCACGATCGCCATGCTCTTCCCGGCTCCCGCCATGAGATGGAGGCGCATCCCCGTCTCCTCGGCAGCGAGCGTTTCTACGCGCATGACGTCCTCAATCGGGCCGCTCAGGGCGCGAGCGTGTGCGTGCAGCAGATCGAGCAAGCAGCCCGCGTCACGTTCGCCGTGAACGATCGCGTTGCGTGCGATACTCAGCGCGGCCAGGAGGTCACGCTCGGCGCTCGACAGGTCGACGGGCTTCGGCGGCCGACCGCCCCGCCGCTCCCAGCGCCGCTCGAACGCCTCGACCTGCTCCTTCACGTAGACCGGGCCGGCCTTCAGGCGCGCCACGGCGGGCGGAAAGTCTTCGCGGTCCGTGAGCTGCTTGGCACGGGGGCGGCTGACGCCGAGCATCTCGGCGATCTCGGCGACGCCAACCAGGGCGGGAATGGCGGGCTCGGCGTTGCGCCGGTCCAGTTCCTGCTCGGTCATGGCCTCGATGCCGACAACCGGGGCCTTCAGGCCGAGGTCGCGGGCGGCGGCCGTGACGTCCTTGAGGCCGGCGTCGGTGGCGTGCCTGACGGTGGACGCTTCGATGAAGAGCTGAACGGTCAGGTTGCCATTGGGGGCGGTGCCGATGGCGGGCGCGGTTCCTGCGAGGCGATCGTGGTCGAGAAGCGCGTCGTAGAGGTCGTCCGGAGCATCGCGGTGGCCGAGCTCGACGTAGATGCTCCAGGCCTGGGTCATGGTCGTCTCCGTTCGTGTCGTGATTCAAGGGCGGTGGTGTGGCCCGCCCGAATATCCGGGCGGGCCGCATGGTCTACGGGATGAATCCGTGTCGCTTCATGTGCGCGATGCAGTTGAGGAGGCTTCGCCTGTCCGAAGGAGTGCCCGGGAGGGTGGTGACCCGCACTCCGCCCTTTTTCACCAGCCAGTGACCGTTCTTGGTCGGAGTGACCTCGAAGCCCTGACTCTCCGCCTTCCTGATCAGCTGCTGGACGTCCCGCTTGCTGCTCACCTTGACCTTACCCCCATTCCCTTAACACCGTCTAGAGATACTGTGACAGAAACCCTTAACATCGTCAACCGTTTCCCGTCCCGGTGAGATCCGCACGGCACAACAAGCGGCGTGACAGATAGTTACGAATCACGACGCCTTACTGGTGAGTACGGGTCTCGGCCCCGCCAGGAAGGAGACCCGACAGCCAGTTCGGCTACGCAGCGTCCTGCTCCGGGCGCGGCGGCCGTATCAGTCCCGCGCCGATCGCGAGCGCCACAGCGTGCGCCCGGTCCCGCGCACCAAGGCGCCGCATGACGTCCCGCATCCGCTCCGCCGCCCAGTACTCCGAGCGCCCCATGCGCCGGCCCACTTCCGCGTTCGTGCACCCCTGAGCCACCAGTCCCAGCACCTCGACGAGGACCGGCGGGACGACCACCGCAGGCGGAGGATCCAGCAGCCCGAGCTGACCCGCCACGTGCACGGCGTTCACCGTGTTCGCGGCGCCGAGCCGCGTGAACGTACGGGACAGCACGGAATGCACCCCGGTCGTGGAGAGGAACAGGGCGGCCCCGATGTCCCGGAGCCGCTCCCCGCGGGCCACCCTCCGCAGAATGTCGACCTCGCGGTCGGTCAGGTACGGGACGGGCCCGCCACCAGCCGGTGACGGGCCCGCCGCGCTGCTCGTACGGGTCATGCCGATCGCTCCTCCGCCAGGCCAAGGAGGTGCTCGTGGATCAGCCGGCTGTACTCGGCGTCCGCGAGCGCGTGGTGCTCCCCAGCCCGCTGCTCGGGCAGCCGCGGGTTCCCGGCATCGACGATGAGGGCCTGGAGCTCGGTGAACCACTGCGGGATGTACTGCGGCATGACGGGCCAGTTGTTGTCCCAGAGCATGTGGAGCCGGCCGATGTCCTGGCCGCCGTAGTACGCGTACAGGCGGGTCTCCGACGCATGGGTGTCGGCGAAGTAGCGGGACACCTCGGAACGGATCGTCTCGAGCGGCTTCACATCGGCGTGGGCCCAGTCCACCTGCCACTCGACCACGACGGAGCTGCCGACTGTGTTCCCGAACGGGTTCGGAGTGGCGTCGACGGACTCTCGTGTGCGCGGCAGGTAGGGGACCACGTGGTTACGCATCCACGTGTTCCGCAGCAGCGCGTCCGCGTCGACGTCGCGGTTCACGGCGTAGTACGAGCGGTTCTGGTCGTCGGTGAGGCCGATGGAGACGAGACCGCGGTTGGTGGGATCGGCGGGCAGGAACTCGGTGTCGAGGTAGACGCGGCGAACGCGCACGGGGGCTCCTTCGGTCAAAGGGTGGGGACGACGTCGGTGATGGGGCGGGTCTGCGGTACGGCCGGGCCGCCACACGGCCGGCCGTGGTCCGCGAGCGGGAACGCCAACGGGGCATGCAGGTCGAGGAACGCCTGCAAGTCGGGGTCGACCGCCGGCGAGTCGTACGGGGCCGCTGCATCGGGCTGCATCACGCCTGGTCCTTCGAGTCGGGATGGGCGTCAGGGATGGACAGGTCGCGGCTGCCCTGAGTGAGCCAGGAGGTGAGCGGCTGGCGGCTGTTGCCGAGGGGGCAGGGGGCGTCGTTGGGGCACGGCTTGTCGCGGGCTTCCTGGCAGAGCTCCAAGGAGCGGCGGCCGGAAGTGAAGCTGGGGTGGCCTTCGTCGTCGCGGTCAGGGTCGCGGGCGACGATCCAGTCGGGGCCGACGGCTTCGATGCGGACGCAGTGGTAGTGGTCGCGGCCGAAGGCGCCGTGGGCGAAGCCATGGATGATGTCGCCGGGGGTGAGGGGCGCGGTCACATCTGGTCCTTGGGGCCGGGGGTGGGCTGTTCGAGGACGTAGCCGGTACGCCGGGGCTGGCCGGTCTTGGTGACGCGGCTGGCGTGGAGGTTGCGGATGAGGACCCAGCGGGCGCGCTTGCCGGTGTCTGCATCTACGACCCAGGCGTGGTTGTGGCCAGGGGTGAAGCTCTCGATGCGGATGCGGATGGTTGCGTTCTCGGTGCGGTCGTAGCGTCGGTAGGTCTGGCCGGGCTGGATCACGTCTGGTCCTTGGGGTTGGTGTGGGCGTGGAGGGCGGCGCGAATGCGGGTCGTAGCCGTGTTCATGCCGCACTCCCGGGCGGTGAGCGGTACGCCGTCGGCGCTCAGGGCCGCTGCGTCCAGACGGTCTAGTTCGGCGCGGACGGCGTCGAGGGCGGCCTCGGCCTTGGCGCGCCGCTGCTGCTCGTACTTCCAGCCCTCGCGGTAGCTGGCCTTCTCGTTCATCAGGACGCGGTAGTTGCGGTCCTGCTGCTCGGCGTCCAGCTCGGCCTGCTCCAGGGCGGCCTCGGCCTTCTCCGCGCGGGTCCGCTCCGTGAGGTAGTCCTTGCGGAGCCGGTCCGTCTCGCGGCCGAGCATGTCGCGCTCGTTGTAGAGCGTGGTCAGCATCGGGTCGGTGATGCTGTCGACGGTGTGCCGGCTGTCCGGGGCGGGCTGGGTCATGGGGTGTCCTCTCCGAGGATCTGGCGGGCGACAGCGAGGGCGTGCGCGTGGAGGGCGGGGAAGTTGTCGTTCTCCAGGTGCACCATTTCGACGGTGAGCCAGTCGGCAAGGGCCGTACCGACGCTGGGCCCCATGAGGGCGGCAAGATCGCCGGAGGGCCCTCCAAGGCCGTTGCGGACGCCGTTGGCGTACCAGTCGGGGCGTTCGGTGAGGGCGGATTGCCAGTACGGGTTGGTGTCGACGTCGGCCTCGGCAGCGTTGGCGGCCTGGCGGAGCTTGTCGGCTGCGGTCCGGAGTTGGTCGGCGGAGCTGGGTTGGGTCATCGGGGGGTCTCCTCGTCGGCCATGTGGTCGAGACGTGCGGCTACGGCGTGGAGCTGCTTGGCGACACGGGCCATGTCGGGGTCGTAGCTCTTGCGGGCGGTTCGGGCGGTCTCGGCGGCGTCGGCTCGGAAGGCGTCGGCGGCTTCGCGGAGGACGGCGGCGCGGTCGTTGGTCGGCTGGGTGTCGGACAACCCGGCGGCGGGCTCGTTGTCGTTGAGCGCCTGGTGCTGGCGGATGACCATGGCGGTGTAGGCGTACATCCGCTCCCGTGCGATGTCGGGGCCCTGGCCGGCCATGAGGAGGAGTTCGAACAGGTCAGCGCCGGGGTGGTTCTGCGGCTCGGTGGTGTTCGGCTCGGCGAGGTCGTCGCGGAGCGCCTGCACCCGCTCGGGGTCGAGCTCCAACCAGTACGGCTCCCGGTCCGGCCCGGAGAGGCAGATGATCCGGCTGTCGTCGTCGCTGTGGAGGACGTCACCGAGGCCCCAGCGGAGCTGCACCGGGTCGTCGGCGGTGGTCGGGTCCGGGTCGGCGGCCGCGCGCTCGGGGTTCGTCAGGCAGGTGTCGGGATCGATGCCGTCGCAGTTGCTGCAGCTGTGC
>JOBE01000028.1 GCA_000717735.1 Streptomyces griseoluteus
GCCTGAGCAACCGCTCCGGCGGCAGCGCCGACAACATCGTCCAGACCTTCACCGTGAACGCCTCCTCCGAGGTCGCCAACGGTGCCTGGAAGCTCCGCGCCCAGGACAAGGCCTCGGTCGACACGGGCTACATCAACGGCTTCAAGCTGACGTTCCCGTAGCGCTGAGATCCCGTTGCGCTGACGTTCCCGTAGCGCAGACGAAAAAGCTCCCGGGTGGGTCGGTGACCATCGCCCCCGACCCGCCCGGGGTCCCAACCATCCTGCTTCTTACGGCTACTTGCCGGCGTTCGCCGCGTTCACCAGGGCGTCCTGCGTCACCGCGCCGACGTAGACCTTGCCGTCGTCGGTGAGGAGCGCGTTCACCAGCTTCGTCTTGAAGACGGTGCCCGAGCCGAACTTCCCGGTGACCTTGTCGCCGAGGGAGTCCAGGAACCCCTGGACCTCCTTCGGCGCCTCGTCGGTCTTCGGCGCCGGAGCCCCGGTGTCGAGCTTCGCGATCGTCGTCCAGCCCTCGCCGATGACGTTCATGCCCTCGCCGAAGTCACCGAAGTCGCCGAAGCCCTTCTCCAGGCCACCGAGGCCCTTCTCGAAGCCCTCGGGCAGCTTCTCCTCGCCCGCCGCGTCCTGCGCCGCGCCCTCGGTCACCTTGGCGCCCGCGGGCGCCTTGAAGGCGAAGTCGGAGGCCGCCGGCTTCGCGAAGTCGATCTTCGTGAAGCCCGCGTCGACGACGGGCTTGCCGCCCTCGACCGAAGCCAGGGTGAACTTCAGCGGGGTGCCGTTCGCCGCGTCCACCGCGATCTTCACCGACTCGACCGTCGAACCGGCCTGCTTCGGCTTGATCACCAGCTGGTACGCGTCCCGGCCGGCCACCTTGGCCGTACCGTCGACGGTGATCGACGTGGTGTCGCCGGCCGCCTTCAGGACCTCGTCCGCGAGCTCCTTGGGCGTCGTCGGGACCTCCTTCTCCTCCGGCGCGCCCGCGCCTTCGGGGGCCTTCTCGTGGAAGACCTCGTTGGACTTGCTGTCGTACGCCCAGACGTCGGCGCCGTTGTGGATCAGGCTGTACTCGTCGGAGCCGTCGAGCAGGGTCAGCCTCTGGCGCTCGGGGCCGTCGGCCGCCACGCGCAGGGTGTGGGTGCCGGAGACGAGCTCGGTGAGCTTCTCCGAGGGGTCGGCCGACGAGCCGCCGCCGTCGCCGCCGAGGCCCGACATCAGGCCGGCGAAGGACGGCAGTCCCAGGTCGGTGGAGATCTTGAACGTGCCGGACAGGGTCTGGGTGTCCGAGGCCGCGATCTTCTCGATGAGCTGCTGGGCCGTGATCTCCGGCAGTTCGGGGTCGCCGGACGCCGCCAGCGCCGGGACGAGTCCGATGGTCGCCGCGGCCACTCCTGCCACCGCGACCGGGACGATGAACCGGCTCGCCTTACGGGTCTCTGCCATGGTCTCCGCTACCTCCGTGGTCACCTGGGTCGATGAATCCATCTCACCAAAGAGGCGGCGGGGATACGTCAGCCCCGGGGATCAACCTCACGTACTGCTTCGGGATGACCCGACCCCGAGACCGGCTCACCCACGCGGTTGACCCGGCCGGCCGGCGAAGGCGCCGACCCGGCCGGTCGAGGGGCCGCGCCGGTGGCGTCAGCCCGCGCGGTGGACCACCGCGTCGCACATCTCCGCCAGGGCCGCCTTCGCGTACCCGTCGGGCAGCGGCGCCAGCATCGCGCGCGCCTCCTGCGCGTACCGCACGGTGTCCCGGCGGGCCTGCTCCAGGGCCGGGTGGGCGCGCAGCCGGCGCAGGACCTCGGCGTGCCGCTCGTCGTCGCCGAGGTCGCCGTCGACGAGGGCGACGAGCTCCAGGTCCTCCGGGCGGCCGTGGGCGGCCGCGGCGGCCCGCAGGTGGAGGACGGGCAGGGTCGGGATGCCCTCGCGCAGGTCGGTGCCGGGGGTCTTGCCGGACTCGTGGGAGTCGGAGGCGATGTCGAGGACGTCGTCGGCGAGCTGGAAGGCGACGCCGAGCCGCTCCCCGTACTGCGTGAGGATGTCGACGACGCTCTCCTCGGCGCCGGACATCATCGCGCCGAAGTGGCAGGAGACGGCGACGAGGGAGCCGGTCTTGCCGCCGAGGACGTCGAGGTAGTGCTCGACGGGGTCGCGGCCGTCGGTCGGTCCCGCGGTCTCCAGGATCTGGCCGGTCACGAGGCGTTCGAACGCCTCGGACTGGATCCGGACGGCCTCGGGGCCGAGGTCCGCGAGCGTGTGCGAGGCGCGGGCGAAGAGGAAGTCACCCGTGAGGACGGCGATCGAGTTGCCCCAGCGGGTGTTGGCGCTGGGGACGCCGCGCCGGACGTCGGCCTCGTCCATGACGTCGTCGTGGTACAGCGTGGCCAGGTGGGTGAGCTCGACGACGACGGCGGAGGGCACGACGCCCGGCGCGTAGGGGTCGCCGAACTGGGCGGCGAGCATCACGAGCAGGGGACGGAAGCGCTTGCCACCGGCCAGGACGAGGTGCTGCGCGGCCTCCGTGATGAAGGGGACATCGCTCTTGGTGGCGTCCAGGAGGCCCGCCTCCACAGCCGCCAACCCCGTCTGGACATCGGCTTCGAGAGCCTGGTCCCGCACGCTAAGACCGAACGGCCCGACGACGGTCACGAGGGGGTCTCCTGTCTGCTGACGCCTGCTGACGATCACACGGATTGTTCACATGGTCTGTTGAAGATCACACGGATTGTCGATGTGTCGCTGGATTCACTCAAGCCAGCGTATCCGGTCACCTTTCGATCACCGTGGGCGCCTTCCCGTCACCCCCGGTATGTTCGTGATCAGCTCATACGACCAGGAGTACGCGTTTTGTCCCGAACAGTGATCGACAGCCATACGAACGGCGAGCAGCCGCCCCCGGAGGACGACCACGCCTTCCTCGGTCACCCCCGGGGCCTGCTGACCCTCTCCGGCCTGGAGGTCTGGGAACGGTTCTCGTTCCTCGGCATGCAGGCGATCCTCGTCCTCTACTTCGCCGCCACCGTCGCCGACGGCGGCCTGGGCATGGCGGCGGGCACCGCCGCCTCCGTGTCCGCCGCCTACGGCACCCTCGTCTACCTGGTCTCGGTGGCCGGCGGCTGGCTCGCGGACCGCATCCTCGGCTCGTACCGCGCGGTCCTCTGGGGCGGGATCCTGATCGCCTGCGGCCACTACGCGATGGCGGTGCCGACGGCCGCCATGACCTGGGCCGGCCTCGGCCTGATCAGCGCCGGCACGGGCCTCCTGAAGCCGAACGTGGCGACCATGGTCGGCAAGCTGTACCGCACGGACGACGAACGCCGCGACGCCGGTTTCGCCCTCTACTACATGGCGATCAACATCGGCGCATTCGCGGGCCCCCTGATCACCGGCTGGCTCGCCGACCACCAGGGCTACCACTGGGGCTTCTCCGCCGCCGCGCTCGGCATGACCCTCGGCCTGATCCAGTACGTCGCGGGCCGCCGTCACCTGGCCGGGCGCAGGCACTCCGCCGAGTTCGCCCTCGCCCCCGACGCCATGCGCCGGGCGGTCCGGATGATCATCACCGGCACGGTCGCCTTCGCCCTCGTCGCCACGGCCCTCGCGCTCGCCGGCCGGCTGACCATGGACCGGTTCGTGGACCTGCTGACCCTGGTCTCGGTGATCGCCCCGGTCGTCTACTTCGCCGTGATGTTCAGGAGCCCCCGGGTCACCGCGGAGGAACGCGGCCGGCTCAAGCCGTACGTCGTGCTGTTCCTGGCCTCGGTGGCGTTCAACTTCATCCTCTTCCAGGCGTACTCGACGATGATGCTCCTCGCCGCCGAGAACGCCCGTACGACCATCCTCGGCTTCGACTTCCCCGCGAGCTGGTACGCCTCCGCCCTCGGTGCCTTCGAGGTCCTCCTGGCGCCCGTGGTGGCCGCCGCCTGGGCCCGCATGGGCCACCGGCAGCCGCACGCCTCCAACAAGATCGCGTTCGGCGTCATCCTGGGCGGCCTCTCCTTCCTCCTGATGGTCCTGCCGACCTCCGGGCACGCCGACGACACGTACCGGATGGCCGCCTGGTGGATCGTCGGCTCCTACCTGCTGCTCGGCCTCGGCGACGTGCTCCTGGAGACCTCCGGGATGTCCGCCACCAGCAAGCTCGCCCCGAAGGCCTTCTCCAGCCAGACGATGTCCCTCTGGTTCCTCTCCCTCGCACTCGCCAACGGCATCCAGGCCCAGACCGTCAAGCTCTACGACGACGTGTCCAAGCCCGTCTACTTCGGCGTGAACGGCGCCGTCGCCGTCGCCGTCGGCCTCGCCGTGCTCGCCCTGGCGCCCTGGCTGCGCCGCACCATGCACCCCGTCCACTGAGGTGACCTGATGACGAAGATCCGTACCGACTTCCCGTACGAGACCCGCCACGAGGACATCCGCATCCCGCTGCCGGACGGGACCAGGCTGTACGCGCGCGTGTGGCGCCCGCTCACCGACGAGCCCGTACCGGCCCTCCTGGAGTACCTGCCGTACCGCCTCACCGACTGGACCGCGCCCCGCGACTGGCAGCGCCACCCCTGGTACGCGGGCCACGGCTACGCCTCCGTACGCGTCGACGTCCGCGGCCACGGCAACAGCGAGGGCCTGCCCGGCGACGAGTACGACCCGGTAGAGCTCGCCGACGGCGTCGCCGTCGTGAACTGGCTCGCCGAACAGCCCTGGTGCACGGGGAAGGTCGGCATGTTCGGCATCTCCTGGGGCGGCTTCAACTCGCTCCAGATCGCCGCCCTCGCTCCCGAGCCCCTCAAGGCGATCGTCACCGTCTGCTCCACCGACGACCGCTACGACAACGACGTCCACTACATGGGCGGCTCCGTCCTCGGCGTCGACATGCACGCCTGGGCCGCCACCATGCTCGCCTTCGCCTGCCGCCCGCCCGACCCGCGGTACGCGGGCGAGGAGTGGCGCGCGATGTGGCTGAAGCGCCTGGAGGCCGTCGAGCCCCTCATCCACACCTGGCTCGCCCACCAGACCCGCGACGCCTACTGGCGGCACGGCAGCGTCTGCGAGGACTACTCCGCCGTCCGGGCCGCCGTCCTCGCCGTCGGCGGCTGGCACGACCCGTACCGCGACACCGTCCTCCGCCTCGCCCAGCACCTCCCCCAGGACCGGGTGCGCGGCATCATCGGCCCCTGGTCCCACCAGTACCCGGACCGGGGCCTGCCGCCGGGACCCGCCATCGGATTCCTCCAGGAGACCCTGCGCTGGTGGGACCACCACCTCAAGGACGCGGAGAACGACGTCATGGCCGAGCCGCTGCTCCGCTCCTGGATCAGCGAGTCGCACCTGCCCGCCACCGTGTACGAGGAACTGCCCGGCCGCTGGGTCACCGAACCCGCCTGGCCCTCCCCCAACGTCACCCCCGTCACGTACGCCTTCCAGGGCACCCCCGTCGTGGTCGACTCGCCGCAGCAGACCGGCCTCGACGCCGGCCGCTTCTTCCCCTTCGGCAACGACGCCGACCTGCCGCCCGACCAGCGCGACGAGGACGCCCACTCGGCCTGCTTCGACTTCCCCGTACCCGAGGACGGTCCGGCGATCGAGATCCTCGGCCGGCCGTCGGTGAACCTCGCCCTGCGCGCCGCCGCCCCCACCGGACAGGTCATCGCCCGGCTCTGCGACATCGCCCCCGACGGCTCCTCCACCCTCGTCACCCGCGGCGCGCTGAACTTCTCCGCCCGCTACGGCCGCGACCGGGCCGTGGAGGCCCAGATCGGCGAGACGGAGAGCTTCGCCTTCGAACTGAACGGCATCGGGCACAGCTTCCCGCCGGGACACCGGGTGCGCCTCGCCGTCTCCTCCACGTACTGGCCCTGGATCTGGCCCCAGCCGGACGCGGCGGGCTTCACCCTCGACCCGGAGGGCTCCTCCCTCACCCTGCCGGTACGCCGCCCCACCCAGGACGCCGTCGAGTGGGAGGAGCCGGAGCAGTCCCCGCCGCTCGGCGTCGCCCATCCCGTCACCCTGGAGGAGCCACGCCCCGAGCGGGTGGTGGTCAGGGACGTGGCGAAGGGCGAATGGACCCTGGAGGTCGACCCGAAGTACGGCGGTACGCGGGTCTACCCGGACGGCCTGGAGTTCACCGAGGACGCCGTGGAGACGTACACGATCGACGAGAGCGGCCCGCTGTCCGCCCGGACCCGCTCGGAGTGGTCGATCCGGCTGCACCGCCCGGAGCTGGCCTGGGACGTCACGATCGACACCCGCTCGGAGATCACCTGTGACGCGGACGCGTTCCTCACCGCGAACGAGGTGGTGTGCAAGGAGGGCGGGGAGGTCGTCTTCCACCGCACCTGGGAAAAGACGATCCCCCGTACGGCGGGCTGAGCGCACGCCGTACGGGGGACCGGAAGAGGGGTTACGCGTTCGCGTCGGCCTTGCGGCGGCGGGCGAAGAACACCGCGCCGGCGCCGAGGGCGACGGCCGCACCGGCGGCGAGGCCGAGCGGGAGGGTGTCGTCGGCACCGGTGGCGGCGAGGGAGCCGTTCACGCGCGTGCTGGACGAGCCGCCCTGCGGGGTGGTGTTGGTGTTGCCCGCGGTGGTGGGCGCCGGGGTCGGCGTCGTGGTCGTCGCCGACGGCGTCGGCTCCGGCTTCGGCTTGTCGCCCTTGGCGGCCAGGATGTCGAAGGTGACGTCCGCGTAGTCGCCCATGCCGCATTCGCCGTCGTTGTTCTCGTACTCGGCGTAGGAGAAGGCCGCGCCCTCGCCGGCAGGGGCGTCGGCGGGGACCGTGAGGCGCAGCTTCACGTCGTAGTGGGCGCCCTTGGCGAGCTTGCCGATCTCGATGGAGTCGAACTTCTCGCTGAACGGCGTCCACTCGAGGACGTCCGCGGACGACCACTCGACGGGGATCATCCGGTCGGCGAAGTCCGTGTCCTCGTCGATGACCTCGTCGTCCTCGGGGATCCGCAGCGCGTCGGCGAAGGCGTTGACGTCCTCCAGGGGAGCGTCGGAGGTGTTGGTGACGCGCAGCGAGAAGAGGGCGGGCTGGCCGGCGGTGACCGACTTCGGGCCGCTCAGCGCGACCTCCACGGCGGGGTCGACCTCGCACTCCCCGCCGATCTCCTCGAAGAACTTCAGCTCCTCCTGGGCCTCGGCGAGGTCCTCGGCGGCGGCCTTCTGCACCTTCTGGGCGAGGCTGATGACGCGCGCGGCGGCGACGCGCGCGTCGTCGAGGGCCGTGACGGCCTCCGTGAGCTTCGTGTCGGCGGCGGTCTTGGCGGCGGCGGCCTCGTCGGCTGCCTTCTTCGCGGCGGTGACGGCAGCGGCGGCGGCCGCCTTCTGCTCCTCGGTGGCGTCGGCGGGCAGCTCCGTGACGGCCTTCTCGGCCTTGGCGAGCTCCTCGTCGGCGAGGACCTTGGCCGCGGCGGCGGCCTCGGCGGCCGTCTTGGCCTCGGTCATCGCGGCCTTGAGCGGGTGCTCGGGCTTTTCGAGGGCCTTGAAGTCCGCCTTGGCCTTCTCGACGTCGGCGACAGCCTCGTCGTACGCCTTCTGGGCCAGCGCGACGGCCGCCTTCAGCTCCTCGAGCGACGGCATGTCCTCGGGGTCCTCGTCGTCGAGCGTGGACTTCTGCGTCGGCGAGGACGACGGCTTGGTGTCCGCGAACGCGGGCGCGGCGGAGAGAAACACGACCGGAGTGGTCACGGCGGCGGCCACGGCGGTGGCCAGAATGCGACGAATCTTCACAGTGCGGACCCTTTTTCCTGGTCAGGGAGAAGCGGAAGAAAGTGCGGGCCGCGCGCCTGCGGCGACTTCACGCGGCGCGCGACGCCAGGGCGATCGTATGGCCGGGAACGGCCTTGCGGGAGCCCTGTTTCCGCAGCTCGCAGCCGCGCTCGACACCTGCCCGCGACACAAACCGCGTGAAGCCGGACAGTTGCCCACGGAGGCCGCACTTTCTATGTGATCCATGTCATCCGCGCCCGGCGGCCCGCCCCGTAACGTGTCCCCCACACACGTGGAAAGCGAGGCAGGCACCCATGTCCGAGCACAGCCCGCTCGACCTGGCCGAAGGCGATCCCTTCGGCCCGCACAACCTCCCGTACGGCGTCTTCTCGACCGCCGACGAGCCCGACCGGCGCCGGCTCGGCGTCCGGATCGGCGGGCACGTGCTGGACGCGGGCGCCGCGGCGCGCGCGCTCGGCTCCCCGTACGCGGCGCTCCTCGCGCAGCCCGGCCTCAACCCGCTGCTCGCGGCCGGGCGGACGGCCTGGCGCGATGTCCGCAGGGCGCTGACGGCCTGGGTGACGGTGCCCGCGCACCGGGCGGACATCGAGCCGCTGCTGCACCCGCTGGACGAGGTGACGCTGCATCTGCCGTACGAGGTCGCGGACTACGTCGACTTCTACGCGAGCGAGCACCACGCCACGAACGTGGGCCGGATCTTCCGCCCCGACGGCGACGCGCTCACCCCCAACTGGAAGCACCTGCCGATCGGTTACCACGGTCGCGCGGGCACGGTCGTGGTCTCGGGGACCGATGTCGTACGCCCCTCCGGGCAGCGCAAGGCACCCACGGACGCGGCCCCGGTGTTCGGGCCCTCGGTCAAGCTGGACATCGAGGCGGAGGTCGGGTTCCTCGTCGGCACCCCTTCGGAACTGGGCAAGCCCGTCCCCCTGGCCGACTTCGGGGAGCACGTCTTCGGTCTGACGCTGCTCAACGACTGGTCGGCTCGTGACGTGCAGGCCTGGGAGTACGTGCCCCTCGGCCCGTTCCTCGGCAAGTCGTTCCAGACCTCGGTGTCGGCGTGGGTGACGCCCCTGGAGGCGCTGGACGCCGCCCGGACCGCCCCGCCCGCGCGGGACTTCCCGCTGCTTCCGTACCTGGACGACGCGGAGGAGGAGCAGCCGGGCGGCTTCGACTTGCGGATCACGGTGGAGATCAACGGCGAGGTGGTGGCGGAGCCGCCGTTCTCGTCCATGTACTGGACGGCCGCGCAGCAGCTCGCCCACATGACGGTGAACGGCGCCTCGCTGCGTACGGGTGACCTGTACGGCTCCGGGACGGTCTCCGGACCCGAGGTGAACCAGCGCGGTTCGCTCCTGGAGCTGACGTGGAACGGCCGTGACGCGCTCGAACTCGCGGGCGGCAAGCGGACGTTCCTGGAGGACGGCGACGAGGTCGTCCTCACGGCCTGGGCGCCGGGTCCTGACGGCACGCGTGTGGCTCTCGGCGAGGTCCGCGGCCGGATCGTCCCCTCCGCCTGAGGTTCTCCGCCCCCGGGGGCCTGGTCACGCGGCGTGTCCACTCCGCTGGGCCAGTCCCGGGTGCGGGTGGGGGGCGGGCGGCCGATGCTGCTGGAGGCGGCGGGAGCCGGGGAGAGCCCGCCGGCGTCCGGCGCCCCGCACCGGCGGCGCCCCTCCCGAGGAGTAGACCCACATGTCCGCACGACCCCGCCGCCTGATGGCCGCGTTCGCCCTGCTCGCCGCCGGCTCGCTGGCCCTGGGGACCGCGCCGGCCGTCTCGGCCGACCCGGGCCCGAAGCCGGTCACCGACTTCCCGCACCCGGACCTCAGGAAGACGTACGACGCGACGGTGAAGTACAGGTCCGAGCAGAAGGCCATCGACGACGGCTTCATGCGCACCGACGACTGCGTCGAGGACCCGACGCTCGGCGGCATGGGCTACCACTACGTGAACCCGGCGAACCTCGGCTCGACCGACCCGACGAAGCCGGCCGCGGTGCTGTACGAGAAGGACCACAAGACCGGCAAGCGCGAGCTGGTCGCGGTCGAGTGGGTCGTCCCGGACCCGAACGGGAACCTGCCCAGGCCGCGGCTCTTCGACCGGGACTTCGACGGTCCGTTCGACTTCGAGCCCGTCGGCCCCCACTACTCGCTGCACGCGTGGATCTTCAAGAAGAACCCGAAGGGCGTCTTCGCCCCGTACAACCCGCGGGTGCACTGCACCCCCTGCCCTGAGGACCACCCGAAGGCGTAGGCGTACGACGAAGGGCCCGGCCTTCCGCGCACGGAGACCGGGCCCTCTGCCGTACCCCGCTACCGGACGAAGACGCTCGCCTGGTTCGCGAGGTCCAGGAAGTACTGCGGCGCGAAGCCGAGCACGAGGGTGACCACCACACCGGCGGTGATGGTGAGGGTCGTCAGGGCCGAGGGCACGGCGACCGTCGGGCCGTCCGCCTTCGGCTCGCTGAAGAACATGAGCACGATCACCCGGATGTAGAAGAACGCGGCGATCGCCGAGGAGATCACGCCGACCACGACGAGCGCGCCCGCGCCGCCGTCCGCCGCCGCCTTGAAGACCGCGAACTTCCCGGAGAACCCGGAGGTCAGCGGGATGCCGGCGAACGCGAGCAGGAAGACCGCGAAGACCGCCGCCACGAGCGGCGAACGGCGGCCGAGACCGGCCCACTTGGAGAGGTGGGTGGCCTCGCCGCCCGCGTCCCTGACCAGCGTGACGACGGCGAAGGCGCCGATCGTCACGAAGGAGTACGCGCCGAGGTAGAACAGGACCGACGAGATCCCGCTCGGGGTGGCCGCGATGACACCCGCGAGCAGGAAGCCCGCGTGCGCGATCGACGAGTACGCGAGGAGCCGCTTGATGTCGGTCTGGGTGATGGCGACGATCGCACCGCCCAGCATCGTGACGATGGCGACGCCCCACATGACCGGCCGCCAGTCCCAGGTGAGGCCCGGGAGCACCACGTACAGCAGGCGGAGCAGCGCGCCGAACGCGGCGACCTTGGTCGCGGCGGCCATGAAGCCGGTGACGGGGGTCGGGGCGCCCTGGTAGACGTCCGGGGTCCACATGTGGAACGGCACGGCGCCGACCTTGAAGAGGAGCCCGGTGAGGATCATGGCGAAGCCGATGAGCAGCAGTGCGTCGTTGCCCATGGTGTCGGCGAGCGCCGGGTTCACGGAGCCGACGGTGCCGTCGACGACGCCGGCGATGGTGGCGTACGAGACGGAGCCCGCGTAGCCGTAGAGCAGGGCGATCCCGAAGAGCAGGAAGGCCGAGGAGAAGGCGCCGAGCAGGAAGTACTTGACGGCCGCCTCCTGCGACATCAGCCGCTTGCGGCGGGCGACGGCGCAGAGCAGGTACAGCGGGAGGGAGAAGACCTCCAGGGCGACGAAGAGCGTCAGGAGGTCGTTGGCGGCCGGGAAGACCAGCATGCCGGCGATGGCGAAGAGCGCCAGCGGGAAGACCTCGGTGGTGGTGAACCCGGCCTTGACGGCGGCCTTCTCCTGGTCGCTGCCGGGGACGGCGGCGGCCTCGGCGGCGAAGGAGTCGACCTTGTGGCCGTGGTCGGCCGGGTCGAGCCTGCGCTCGGCGAAGGTGAAGATGGCGACGACGGAGGCGAGGAGAATGGTGCCCTGGAGGAAGAGGGCGGGTCCGTCGACGGCGATGGCGCCCATGGCCGCGATCTGGGCCTTGGTGGAGCCGTAGCCGCCGGCCGCCAGGGCGACGATCGCGGCGAAGGCGGCGACGAGCGCGACCACGCTGAGGAACAGCTGGCTGTGGTAGCGGGCCTTGCGGGGTACGAAGGCCTCGACGAGGACTCCGAGGATCGCCGCGCCGATCACGATGAGTACGGGCGAGAGCTGGGTGTACTCGATGTGGGGTGCCTGGATCTTGTCCAGCGGCTCGGCAGCTGTCGTCCACAAGCTGTGGACAGCCATGGAACTCACTTGGCCGCCTCCACGGTCTGAATTGCGGGCTGGGGGTCCGTCTGCTGGACGTCGGACATGGTGTGCCGCACCGCCGGGTTGACGACGTCCGTCAGCGGCTTCGGGAAGACCCCGAGGAAGATGAGGACGGCGATCAGCGGGACGGCCACGGCCAGTTCACGCGCCCGCAGGTCGGGCAGCGACCGCACCTCCTCCTTCACCGGCCCGGTCATCGTCCGCTGGTACAGGACGAGGGTGTAGAGCGCGGCGAGGACGATGCCCGTGGTGGCGATGACGCCGGCCACCGGATAGCGGGCGTAGGTGCCGACCAGGACCAGGAACTCGCTGACGAACGGGGCGAGTCCGGGCAGCGACAGGGTCGCGAGGCCGCCGATCAGGAAGGTGCCGGCGAGCACCGGCGCGACCTTCTGCACACCGCCGTAGTCGGCGATGAGCCGCGAGCCGCGCCGGGAGATCAGGAACCCGGCGACGAGCATCAGGGCGGCCGTCGAGATGCCGTGGTTGACCATGTAGAGCGTGGCACCGGACTGGCCCTGGCTGGTCATCGCGAAGATGCCGAGGACGATGAAGCCGAAGTGCGAGATCGACGCGTACGCGACCAGGCGCTTGATGTCCCGCTGGCCGACCGCGACCAGCGCCCCGTACACGATGCTGATGAGGGCGAGGACGATGATCGCGGGGGTGGCCCACTGCGAGGCCTCGGGGAAGAGCCCGAGGCAGAAGCGGAGCATCGCGAAGGTGCCGACCTTGTCGACGACGGCGGTGATGAGGACGGCGACCGGGGCGGTCGCCTCCCCCATCGCGTTCGGCAGCCAGGTGTGCAGCGGCCAGAGCGGCGCCTTCACCGCGAAGGCGAAGAAGAAGCCGAGGAACAGCAGCCGCTCGGTGTTGGTCGCCATGTCGAGGGTGCCGTTGGCGCGGGCCTCGGCGATCTCGGTGAGCGAGAAGTTCCCCGCGACCACGTAGAGCCCGATGACGGCGGCCAGCATGATCAGGCCGCCGACCAGGTTGTAGAGGAGGAACTTGACGGCCGCGTACGAACGCTGGGCCGCCGCGTTCTCGTCGGAGCCCGCGTGGGCCCGGTCGCCGAAGCCGCCGATGAGGAAGTACATCGGGATGAGCATGGCTTCGAACAGGACGTAGAAGAGGAAGACGTCGGTGGCCTCGAAGGAGAGGATCACCATCGCCTCGACCATGAGGATCAGGGCGAAGAAGCCCTGGGTCGGGCGCCAGCGCTTGGAGGAGGTCTCCAGGGGGTCGGCGTCGTGCCAGCCGGCGAGGACGATGAACGGGATCAGCAGGGCGGTGAGCGCGATGAGCGCCACCCCGATGCCGTCGACCCCGAGCTCGTACCGGACGCCGAAGTCCTTGATCCAGGCGTGGGACTCGGTCAGCTGGTACCGGTCGCCGCCGGGCTCGAACCGTACGAAGACGACGGCGGCGAGCACGAGCGTGGCGAGCGAGACGAGCAGCGCCAGCCACTTGGCGGCGGTGCGGCGGGCGGCGGGGACGGCGGCGGTGAGGATCGCACCGACCGCCGGCACCGCTGCCGTCACCGTAAGGAGCGGGAAGCCTGCGTTGATTTCAGACATTGACAGTTACACCGCCCTCATCAGCAGGGTCGCGGCGATCAGCACCGCAGTACCTCCGAACATGGAGACCGCGTACGAGCGGGCGTAGCCGTTCTGGAGCTTGCGCAGTCGGCCGGACAGTCCGCCGACGGAGGCGGCGGTGCCGTTGACCACGCCGTCGACGAGGCTGTGGTCGACGTAGACCAGGGAGCGGGTCAGGTGGGTGCCGCCGCGGACGAAGACGGCGTGGTTGAAGTCGTCCTGGAGCAGGTCGCGGCGGGCCGCCCTGGTGAGGAGCGAGCCGCGCGGGGCGACCACCGGGACGGGCCTGCGCCCGTACTGGAGGTAGGCGAGGCCGACGCCGATCACCATGACGGCGACGGTGGCGGAGGTGACGGCCGCGGCGCTGATCGGCGGGTGGCCGTGCGCGTAACCGGTGACCGGCTCCAGCCAGTGCACGAACCGGTCGCCGACACCGAAGATGCCGCCCGCGAACACCGACCCGAAGGCCAGCAGGATCATCGGGATCGTCATGGACTTCGGCGACTCGTGCGGGTGCGGCTCGTGGCCCTCGGCGTCCGCCTGCCAGCGCTTCTCGCCGAAGAAGGTCATGAGCATCACGCGGGTCATGTAGTACGCGGTGATGGCCGCGCCGAGCAGGGTGACCGAGCCGAGGATCCAGCCCTGGGTGCCGCCCTTGGCGAAGGCCGCCTCGATGATCATGTCCTTGGAGAAGAAGCCGGACAGGCCGGGGAAGCCGATGATCGCGAGGTAGCCGAGGCCGAAGGTCACGAAGGTGACCGGCATGTACTTCCGCAGGCCGCCGTACCTGCGCATGTCGACCTCGTCGTTCATGCCGTGCATGACGGAACCGGCGCCGAGGAACAGCCCGGCCTTGAAGAAGCCGTGGGTCACCAGGTGCATGATCGCGAAGACGTAGCCGATGGGGCCGAGGCCGGCCGCCAGGATCATGTATCCGATCTGCGACATCGTCGAACCGGCGAGCGCCTTCTTGATGTCGTCCTTCGCGCAACCGACGATCGCACCGAAGAGGAGCGTGACGGCGCCGACCACGACGACGACGGTCTGCGCGTCCGGCGCCGCGTTGAAGATGTCGGCGGAGCGGACGATCAGGTAGACACCGGCGGTCACCATCGTGGCCGCGTGGATGAGGGCCGAGACCGGGGTCGGGCCCTCCATCGCGTCGCCGAGCCAGGACTGCAGCGGCACCTGGGCCGACTTGCCGCAGGCGGCGAGGAGCAGCATCAGACCGATCGCGGTCAGCGTGCCCTCGGACGCCTCACCGGTCGCCGCGAGCACCGGCCCGAAGGTGAAGGTGCCGAAGGTGGTGAACATGATCATGATGGCGATGGAGAGGCCCATGTCGCCGACCCGGTTCACCAGGAAGGCCTTCTTGGCGGCGGTGGCCGCGCTGGGCTTGTGCTGCCAGAAGCCGATCAGGAGGTACGAGGCGAGGCCGACGCCCTCCCAGCCGAAGTACAGGAGCAGGTAGTTGTCGGCGAGGACGAGCAACAGCATCGCCGCGACGAACAGGTTGAGGTAGCCGAAGAAGCGGCGGCGGCGCTCGTCGTGCTCCATGTATCCGATGGAGTACACGTGGATGAGCGTGCCGACCCCGCTGATCAGCAGGACGAACGTCATCGACAGTTGGTCGAGCTGGAAGGCGATGTCCGCCTGGAAGCCCTCGACGGGGATCCAGGTGTAGAGCCGCTGGTGCAGGGCCCGGTCGTCGGCGCTCTTGCCGAGCATGTCGGCGAAGAGCGCGAGGCCGATGGCGAAGGAGGCGGCCGCGAGCAGCGTGCCGACCCAGTGCCCGACCTTGTCGAGCCGCCGTCCGCCGCAGAGCAGGACGGCCGCACCGAGCAGGGGCGCTCCGACGAGCAGAGCGATGAGATTTTCCACGGTCAGCCCCTCACAGCTTCATCAGGCTTGCGTCGTCGACCGAGGCCGAGTGGCGGGCACGGAAGACGGACACGATGATCGCGAGCCCGACGACGACCTCCGCGGCGGCGACGACCATCGTGAAGAACGCGATGATCTGGCCGTCGAGGTTTCCGTGCATACGGGAGAAGGCGACGAACGCGAGGTTGCAGGCGTTGAGCATCAGCTCGACGCACATGAAGACCACGATCGCGTTGCGCCGGATGAGCACCCCGGCCGCACCGATGGTGAACAGCAGGGCGGCGAGGTACAGGTAGTTGACGGGGTTCACCGGGTGGCCTCCTCTTCGTCCCGGTCGCGGCCGAGCCGCTCCTCGGAGCGCTGCTCCAGGGCCTTGAGGTCGGCGAGGGCCTCGGCGGACACGTCCCGGACCTGGCCCCGCTTGCGCAGGGTCTGCATGACGGTCAGCTCCGAGGGGGTGCCGTCGGGCAGCAGACCGGGGATGTCCACGGCGTTGTGCCGGGCATAGACACCGGGCGCGGGCAGCGGCGGCACGTGCTTGCCCTCGCGTACCCGCTGCTCGGCCAGCTCGCGCTGGGTGCGGGCCCGCTCGGTGCGCTCGCGGTGGGTGAGCACCATCGCGCCGACGGCGGCGGTGATGAGGAGCGCGCCGGTCATCTCGAAGGCGAAGACGTACTTGGTGAAGATGAGGGCGGCGAGGCCCTCGACGTTCCCGCCGTGCGCGCTGTTGGCGGCGCCGAGTCCGACGAACTCCGTCAGGGAGGCGTTCCCGATGCCGCCGGCGAGCAGGATGCCGAAGCCGAGGCCGCAGGCGGCGGCCCACCAGCGCTGGCCCTTGAGGGTCTCCTTCAGCGAGTCCGCTGCCGTGACGCCCACCAGCATGACGACGAAGAGGAAGAGCATCATGATCGCGCCGGTGTAGACGACGATCTGGACGATGCCGAGGAAGTACGCCCCGTTGGCCAGGTAGAAGACCGCCAGGATGATCATCGTCCCGGCGAGGCAGAGCGCCGAGTGCACGGCCCGCCTCATCAGGATCGTGCCGAGCGCGCCCGCGACGGCGACGGTACCGAGGACCCAGAACTGGAAGGCCTCCCCGCCCGACGTCGCGTACGCCGCGAGTTCGGCGCTCATGCGTCCACCTCTTCCGGCTCGCCCGTCTCCCCCTTGGACACGGCGACCTGAGGGACGGTCCCGGGCGCGGCCTCGGTGACGAGGCCCCGGTAGTAGTCCTGCTCGGTCATGCCGGGGAAGATCGCGTGCGGGGTGTCCACCATGGTCTCCTCGAGTCCCGCGAGGAGCTGCTCCTTGGTGTAGATCAGGTTCGCGCGGGAGGAGTCGGCCAGCTCGAACTCGTTGGTCATCGTCAGCGCCCGCGTGGGGCAGGCCTCGATGCACAGCCCGCACAGGATGCAGCGGGCGTAGTTGATCTGGTAGACGCGGCCGTAGCGCTCGCCGGGCGAGTAGCGCTCCTCGTCCGTGTTCTCCGCGCCCTCCACGTAGATGGCGTCGGCCGGACAGGCCCAGGCGCACAGCTCACAGCCGACGCACTTCTCCAGCCCGTCGGGGTGACGGTTGAGCTGGTGCCGGCCGTGGAAGCGGGGCGCCGTCGTCTTCTGCTGCTCCGGGTACTGCTCGGTCAGCCGCTTCTTGAACATGGCCTTGAAGGTCACGCCGAAGCCGGCCACCGGATTCTGGAAGTCAGACACCGTCCGTCTCCTTTCCATCACTCGCAGTAGCAGTATCGGGGGCGCCACTGACAACGAGGTCCCGGTCGTGCCGGGGCCTGCGCCGGGGCACGGGCGGCAGGGACTGCCCGGGCAGGGGCGGTACGGGGAAGCCGCCGGCCATCGGGTCGAAGGCGGGCTCGTCGGCCGGCCCGGCCGCCGCGGACGCCTTGGCCTTCCGGTCGCGGAACACGTCGACCACGAAGGACAGCAGCAGCAGTCCGAGAACGGCTCCGGCCACGTACAGGACGATGTTGGTGAACGCGATGTTCTCGTTGCGCAGCGCCCGGACGGTGGCGACCAGCATGAGCCAGACCACGGAGACCGGGATGAGGACCTTCCAGCCGAGCTTCATCAGCTGGTCGTAGCGGACGCGGGGCAGGGTGCCGCGGAGCCAGATGAAGAAGAACAGCAGCAGCTGCACCTTGAGGACGAACCAGAGCATCGGCCACCAGCCGTGGTTCGCGCCCTCCCAGAAGGTGGACACCGGGTACGGGGCCCGCCAGCCGCCCAGGAAGAGGGTCACCGACACCGCCGAGACCGTCACCATGTTCACGTACTCGGCGAGCATGAACATCGCGAACTTGATGGACGAGTACTCGGTGTTGAAGCCGCCGACGAGGTCGCCCTCGGACTCCGGCATGTCGAAGGGGGCGCGGTTGGTCTCGCCGACCATCGTGACGATGTAGATGATGAACGACACCGGCAGCAGGATGACGAACCAGCGGTCCGCCTGCGCCTCGACGATCGCCGAGGTCGACATCGACCCGGAGTAGAGGAAGACGGAGGCGAAGGCCGCGCCCATGGCGATCTCGTACGAGATCATCTGCGCGCAGGAGCGCAGGCCGCCGAGGAGCGGGTACGTGGAGCCGGACGACCAGCCGGCGAGGACGATGCCGTAGATGCCGACCGACGCGATGGCCAGGACGTACAGCATCGCGATCGGCAGGTCGGTGAGCTGCATCGCGGTGCGGTGGCCGAAGATCGAGACCTCGTTGCCCGCCGGGCCGAAGGGGATCACGGCGATCGCCATGAACGCGGGGATCGCGGCGATGATCGGGGCGAGGACGTAGACGACCTTGTCGGCCTTCTTGACGATCACGTCCTCCTTGAGCATCAGCTTGATGCCGTCCGCGAGGGACTGGAGGAGGCCCCAGGGGCCGTGCCGGTTGGGGCCGACGCGCAGCTGCATCCAGGCGACGACCTTGCGCTCCCACACGATGGAGAAGAGCACGGTGACCATGAGGAAGGCGAAGCAGAAGACCGCCTTGATCAGGACGAGCCACCAGGGGTCCGTGCCGAACATGGACAGGTCTTCGGCGGCGAGGAGGGTGTTCATGCCTGGACCTCCTTCGTGGTGACCGCGCCGATGCGGACCAGGTCGCCGGGGTGGGCGCCGGTGTCGGAGAGGACGCCGCGGCCCGCCGAGTTCAGCGGGAGCCAGACCACGCGGTCGGGCATCTCGGTGACCTGGAGCGGGAAGGCGACCGAGCCCGAGGGGCCGGTCACCTCCAGGACGTCGCCGTCCTTGACGCCGGTGTCGGCGGCGGTGGCGGCGGAGAGCCGGGCGACCGCCGCGTGCCGGGTGCCGGCCAGGGCGGTGTCGCCCTCCTGGAGGCGACCCAGGTCGAGCAGGAGCCGGTGTCCGGCGAGGACGGCCTCGCCGTCGCCGGCCCTCGGTGCGGCCTGGCCGGGTTCGACGGGCTCGGAGGCCCGCTCCTCGGTCCAGCCGCCGAGCCGGTCCAGCTCCCGGCGTACGGCCCTGAGGTCGGGCAGCGCCAGGTGGACGTCGAGGGCGTCGGCGAGCATGTGGAGCACGCGCGCGTCGCCCGGGGCGACGGGCCGGGTCATCTGCTCGGGCTTGAGCGCGGCCTCGAAGAGCCGTGCCCTGCCTTCCCAGTTGAGGAAGGTGCCGGGCTTCTCTGCGACGGCGGCGACCGGGAGGACGACGTCGGCGCGCTGGGTGACCTCGCTGGGCCGCAGCTCCAGGGAGACCACGAAGGCCGCGTCGAGGGCCTCGCGCGCGCGTGCCGGGTCGGGCAGGTCGGCGACCTCGACGCCGCCGACGAGCAGGGCACCGAGTTCGCCGGTGGCGGCGGCCTCGATCATCTGGCCGGTGTCGCGCCCGTAGCGGTGCGGGAGTTCGCGGACGCCCCAGGCGGCGGCGACCTCCTCACGCGCGCGGGGGTGGGTCGCGGGCCGGCCGCCGGGCAGCAGGGCCGGGAGCGCGCCGGCCTCCACGGCTCCGCGTTCGCCGGCGCGGCGCGGGATCCACACGAGGCGGGCCCCGGTGGCGGCCGAGGTGCGCAGGGCGGCGGTGAGAGCGCCGGGGACGCCCGCGAGCCGCTCGCCGACGGCGATGACGGCGCCCTCCTGGCGGAGGGCCTGGGCGGCGGCGAGGCCGTCGCCCTCCAGACCGACCCGGGAGGTCAGCGCGTCGAGCCACTCGGTCTCGGTGCCGGGGGCGGCGGGCAGCAGGGTGCCGCCCGCCTTCTCCAGGCCCCGGGTCGCGAAGGCGGCGACCGCGTACGTCTTCTGGCCCTTCTTCCGCCACGCCTTGCGGAGCCGCAGGAAGACGCCGGGGGCCTCCTCCTCGGCCTCCAGGCCGACGAGGAGCACCGCGGGGGCGGCTTCGAGCGAGGTGTACGTGACGCCCGTCCCGTCCAGGTCCCGGCCCCGTCCGGCGACGGCGGAGGCCAGGAAGTCGGCCTCCTCGCCGGAGTGGATCCGGGCCCGGAAGTCGACGTCGTTGGTGTCGAGGGCGACCCGGGCGAACTTGGCGTACGCGTAGGAGTCCTCGACGGTCAGCCTGCCGCCGGTGAGGACGCCGGTCCGGCCGCGGACGAGCCCGCGGGCGGCGGCCTCCAGGGCCTCGGGCCAGGAGGCGGGCTCCAGTTCACCGGTGCCGGGGTTCCGGACGAGGGGGGTGGTGAGCCGGTCGCGCTGCTGGGCGTACCGGAAGCCGAAGCGGCCCTTGTCGCAGATCCACTCCTCGTTGACCTCCGGGTCCTCGGCGGCGAGCCGCCGCATGACCTTGCCGCGCCGGTGGTCTGTGCGGGTGGCGCAGCCGCCCGCGCAGTGCTCGCACACCGACGGGGAGGAGACCAGGTCGAAGGGGCGGGAGCGGAAGCGGTAGGCGGCCGAGGTGAGGGCGCCGACCGGGCAGATCTGGATGGTGTTGCCGGAGAAGTACGACTCGAAGGGGTCGCCCTCGCCGGTGCCGACCTGCTGGAGCGCGCCGCGCTCGACCAGTTCGATCATCGGGTCGCCCGCGACCTGGTTGGAGAAGCGGGTGCAGCGGGCGCAGAGCACGCACCGCTCGCGGTCGAGCAGCACCTGGGTGGAGAGCGGGATCGGCTTCTCGTACGTCCGCTTGACGCCTTCGAAGCGGGACTCGGACTGGCCGTGGGACATGGCCTGGTTCTGCAGGGGGCATTCGCCGCCCTTGTCGCAGACGGGGCAGTCCAGCGGGTGGTTGATGAGCAGCAGCTCCATCACGCCGTGCTGGGCCTTCTCGGCCACGGGCGAGGTGAGCTGGGACTTCACCACCATGCCGTCGGTGCAGGTGATGGTGCAGGAGGCCATGGGCTTGCGCTGGCCCTCGACCTCGACGATGCACTGGCGGCAGGCGCCGGCGGGGTCGAGGAGCGGGTGGTCGCAGAAGCGCGGGATCTCGATGCCGAGCTGTTCGGCGGCGCGGATGACGAGCGTCCCCTTGGGGACGGAGATCTCGGCGCCGTCGATGGTCAGCGTGACGAGATCCTCGGGCGGTACCGCCGGGGTGCCGCCCGCCGGGCCGGCCGTGGTGACCGTCATGCCGTCACCTCCTTGTGGTTGTCCGCCCAGGCGGTCGACTTGGCGGGGTCGAAGGGGCAGCCCCGGCCGGTGATGTGCTGCTCGTACTCCGCGCGGAAGTACTTGAGCGAGGAGAAGATCGGCGAGGCGGCGCCGTCGCCGAGGGCGCAGAACGACTTGCCGTTGATGTTGTCGGCGATGTCGTTCAACTTGTCGAGGTCGGACATCTGTCCCCGCCCGGCCTCGATGTCGCGGAGCAGCTGGACGAGCCAGTACGTGCCCTCGCGGCAGGGGGTGCACTTGCCGCAGGACTCGTGGGCGTAGAACTCGGTCCAGCGGGTGACGGCCCGGACGACACAGGTGGTCTCGTCGAAGCACTGGAGCGCCTTGGTGCCGAGCATGGATCCGGCGGCGCCGACGCCCTCGTAGTCGAGGGGCACGTCGAGGTGCTCGTCGGTGAACATGGGGGTGGAGGAGCCGCCGGGGGTCCAGAACTTGAGGCGGTGGCCGGGGCGCATGCCGCCGCTCATGTCGAGGAGCTGGCGCAGGGTGATGCCGAGGGGTGCCTCGTACTGGCCGGGCGAGGCGACGTGCCCGCTCAGCGAGTAGAGCGTGAAGCCCGGGGACTTCTCGCTGCCCATCGAGGTGAACCACTCCTTGCCCTTGTTGAGGATCGCGGGAACGGACGCGATGGACTCGACGTTGTTCACGACAGTGGGGCAGGCGTACAGACCGGCGACCGCGGGGAAGGGCGGGCGCAGCCGGGGCTGGCCGCGGCGCCCTTCGAGCGAGTCGAGCAGGGCGGTCTCCTCGCCGCAGATGTACGCGCCGGCGCCGGCGTGCACGGTGAGTTCGAGGTCGAGTCCGCTGCCGAGGATGTTCGTGCCGAGGTAGCCGGCGGCGTAGGCCTCGCGGACGGCCTCGTGGAGGCGGCGCAGGACGGGGACGACCTCGCCGCGCAGGTAGATGAAGGCGTGGTTCGACCGGATCGCGTAGCAGGCGATCACGATGCCCTCGATGAGGGAGTGCGGGTTGGCGAAGAGGAGGGGGATGTCCTTGCAGGTGCCGGGCTCGGACTCGTCGGCGTTGACGACGAGGTAGTGCGGCTTGCCGTCGCCCTGCGGGATGAACTGCCACTTCATGCCGGTGGGGAAGCCCGCGCCGCCGCGTCCGCGGAGGCCGGATTCCTTGACGTACGCGATGAGGTCGTCGGGGCTCATCGCGAGGGCTTTCCTGAGGCCCCGGTATCCCTCGTGGCGCTCGTAGGTCTCCAGGGTCCAGGAGTCGGGCTGGTCCCAGAAGGCCGAGAGGACGGGTGCGAGAAGCTTCTCGGGGCTGCTGTTGTTGATCTCGGCGGCCAAGGTCATCACTCCCCCTCCTGACCGGAGGACTCACCGCGCGGGTGGACGATTCGGTGGTGCGGGCTCTCGCCCTTGGCCAGGCGCAGTCCGACGAGCGAGGCCGGTCCTGCCCCGCCGGTGGCCTCGACTGCGCCGGGGCGCTCGTCGGGGAAGCCGGCCAGGATGCGGGCGGTCTCCTTGAAGGAGCAGAGCGGGGCACCCCGGGTGGGTTCGACGGTCCGGCCGGCCCGCAGGTCGTCGACCATCCGCTTGGCGGACTCGGGGGTCTGGTTGTCGAAGAACTCCCAGTTGACCATCACCACGGGGGCGAAGTCGCAGGCCGCGTTGCACTCGATGTGTTCGAGGGTGATCTTGCCGTCCTCGGTCGTCTCGTCGTTGCCGACGCCGAGGTGGGCCTTGAGCTCCTCGAAGATGGCGTCGCCGCCCATGACCGCGCAGAGCGTGTTGGTGCAGACGCCGACCTGGTAGTCGCCGGAGGGCTTGCGCCGGTACATCGTGTAGAAGGTGGCGACGGCGGTGACCTCGGCGGTGGTGAGGCCGAGCAGGTCGGCACAGAACTGCATGCCGGTACGGGTCACGTGCCCCTCCTCCGACTGCACGAGGTGCAGCATCGGCAGGAGCGCGGAGCGGGAGTCCGGGTAGCGGGCGATGATCGCCCGCGCGTCCTCGGTCAGCCGGGCGTGGACCTCGGCCGGGAACGCGGGGGCGGGGAGCTGGGGCATCCCCAGGCTGACGTTCTCCGTCATCGGTCGACGCCTCCCATCACGGGGTCGATGGAGGCGACGGCGACGATGACGTCGGCGACCTGGCCGCCCTCGCACATCGCGGCCATGGCCTGGAGGTTGGTGAAGGACGGGTCGCGGAAGTGAACCCGGAAGGGACGCGTGCCACCATCTGATACGACATGCACGCCAAGCTCACCCTTTGGCGACTCGACGGCCGCGTAGGCCTGTCCCGCCGGGACCCGGAAGCCCTCGGTGACCAGCTTGAAGTGGTGGATCAGGGCCTCCATGGAAGTGCCCATGATCTTCGCGATGTGGTCGGTGGAGTTGCCGAGGCCGTCGGCGCCGAGCGCGAGCTGCGCCGGCCAGGCGATCTTCTTGTCGCCGACCATGACGGGGCCCGGCTCCAGGCGGTCGAGGCACTGCTCGACGATCCGGAGGGACTGCCGCATCTCCTCCAGGCGGACGAGGAAGCGTCCGTAGGAGTCGCAGGTGTCGGCGGTCGGGATGTCGAACTCGTAGTTCTCGTAGCCGCAGTACGGGTCGGTCTTGCGCAGGTCGTGCGGGAGGCCCGCGGAGCGCAGGATCGGTCCGGTGGCGCCCAGCGCCATGCAGCCGGTGAGGTCGAGGTGTCCGACGTCCTGCATGCGGGCCTTGAAGATGGGGTTGCCGGTGGCGAGCTTGTCGTACTCCGGCAGGTTCTTCTTCATGGTCTTCACGAACTCTCGCACGGCGTCGACGGCGCCGGGCGGCAGGTCCTGGGCGAGGCCGCCGGGGCGGATGAACGCGTGGTTCATGCGCAGGCCGGTGATCAGCTCGTACAGGTCCAGGATCATCTCGCGGTCCCGGAAGCCGTAGATCATGATCGTGGTGGCGCCGAGCTCCATGCCGCCGGTGGCGATGCACACCAGGTGGGAGGAGAGCCGGTTGAGCTCCATGAGGAGCACCCGGATGACGCTGGCCCGGTCCGGGATCTGGTCGGTGATGCCGAGCAGCCTCTCCACGCCGAGGCAGTACGCCGTCTCGTTGTAGAACGAGGTGAGGTAGTCCATGCGCGTGACGAAGGTGGTGCCCTGCGTCCAGGTCCGGTATTCGAGGTTCTTCTCGATGCCGGTGTGGAGGTAGCCGATGCCGCAGCGGGCCTCGGTGACGGTCTCGCCGTCGATCTCCAGGATGAGCCGGAGCACGCCGTGGGTGGACGGGTGCTGGGGGCCCATGTTGACGATGATGCGTTCGTCGTCGGCCTTGGCGGCGGACTGGACGACCTCTTCCCAGTCACCGCCGGTCACCGTGTAGACGGCGCCTTCTGTCGTCTCGCGGGGAGACGCGTGGGGAGTGGTCACGAGTACGACCTCCGCTGGTCCGGAGCCGGGATCTGGGCGCCCTTGTACTCGACGGCGATGCCGCCGAGGGGGTAGTCCTTGCGCTGCGGGTGCCCCTGCCAGTCGTCCGGCATCATGATCCGGGTGAGGGCGGGGTGGCCGTCGAAGACGATGCCGAAGAAGTCGTACGTCTCGCGCTCGTGCCAGTCGTTCGTCGGGTAGACGGCGACGAGGGACGGGATGCGCGGGTCGGCGTCGGGCGCCGAGACCTCCAGGCGGATCAGCCGGCCGTGGGTGAGCGAGCGCAGGTGGTAGACGGCGTGCAGCTCGCGGCCCTTGTCCCCGGGGTAGTGGACGCCGGAGACGCCGGTGCAGAGCTCGAAGCGGAGCGCCGGGTCGTCGCGGAGGGTGCGGGCCACCCGGACGAGGTGCTCGCGCTCGATGTGGAACGTGAGCTCGTCGCGGTCGACGACCGTCTTCTCGATGGCGTTCTCCGGGAGGAGTCCCTGCTCCTCCAGGGCGCCTTCGAGCTCGTCGGCGACCTCGTCGAACCAGCCGCCGTACGGGCGGGTGGCCGGGCCGGGGAGCCGGATCGAGCGGACGAGGCCGCCGTAGCCGGAGGTGTCGGCGCCGCTCTGGGCGCCGAACATGCCGCGCTGGACGCGGACCTCCTCGCCGTGGTCCCCGCGCTGACCGGGCAGGTTCTGCTCGCTCAGCTCCTTCTCGGGGTTCGGGGTTTCGTCACTCACCGGAGCAGACCCTTCAACTCAATGGTCGGCAGCGCCTTGAGCGCCGCCTCCTCCGCCTCCCGTGCCGCCTCCTCGGCGTTCACGCCGAGCTTGGAGGTCTGGATCTTCTGGTGGAGCTTGAGGATCGCGTCGAGCAGCATCTCCGGGCGCGGCGGGCAGCCGGGCAGGTAGATGTCGACCGGCACGATGTGGTCGACGCCCTGGACGATCGCGTAGTTGTTGAACATGCCGCCCGAGGAGGCGCAGACGCCCATGGAGATGACCCACTTGGGGTTGGGCATCTGGTCGTAGACCTGCCTCAGGACGGGCGCCATCTTCTGGCTGACCCGGCCGGCCACGATCATCAGGTCGGCCTGGCGCGGCGAGCCGCGGAAGACCTCCATGCCGAAGCGGGCCAGGTCGTACCGGCCGGCTCCGGTGGTCATCATCTCGATGGCGCAGCAGGCGAGGCCGAAGGTCGCGGGGAACACGGACGCCTTGCGCACCCAGCCCGCGGCCTGTTCGACCGTCGTCAGCAGAAAGCCGCTCGGGAGTTTCTCTTCGAGTCCCATAGGTGCCCCTCAGCCCCTCAGTCCCATTCCAGGCCGCCGCGACGCCACACGTAGGCGTAGGCGACGAAGACGGTGAGCACGAAGAGCAGCATCTCCACGAGCCCGAAAAGCCCCAGGGCGTCGAAGGTGACGGCCCAGGGGTAGAGGAAGACGATCTCGATGTCGAAGACGATGAAGAGCATCGCCGTCAGGTAGTACTTGATCGGGAAGCGGCCGCCGCCGGCGGGAGTGGGCGTCGGCTCGATGCCGCACTCATACGCCTCAAGTTTTGCCCTGTTGTACCGCTTTGGACCGATAAGCGTGGCCATGACCACGGAGAAGATCGCAAACCCCGCACCCAGGGCACCGAGCACGAGGACGGGCGCGTACGCATTCACGCTCCTCGCTCCTTCCAGTCGTCCTTGACCGTTGGACCGCACGGCCGGACCGTGAAAGATCGCCCCCATGTGAGGCAGTTCACAAGCCCGGCTGCCCCGCATCTTATGCCCGCCCCTCTGTGATCTGCGACACGGGGTACGCCAAGGGCTTTGTGATCTCCACCACCTGACGAAGGATCATGAAGTCGGATGAGCAGTGATCTTGTTGCGCGAAGCGCCCAGGTGATCACCAGATGTGACATCCGGACCGGAAATCGCTGATCGGAGGGGGTGTCGCACTATCAAGTGATGGTCAGTACAAGCAAATTGGCGATGGACGCATCCGGGTGATAAAGGACCCGCCCGTCGCCCGGTCGGGGGTCCCGGCGGACGGAGGTGGACGCGTGCGCGCTTTCACGAGCGTTCGTGAGACGCTGGTGTGACCTGCGCCACACATCGAGGGCTCCGAGAAATCGGGGCTTGGCCATGGGTGTCAAGAGGTGGTAAGCGTCGGGCAATTCGGGCGTTTCAACGAAAACACGTGATCAAGGGCCAGATGAGCCCTGCCCGATTTGCCCGTTACGGCGTCAATAAGGGCGCCTCAGAAGCGGATTAGGAGATTCCTGGGGCAACTGTGGCGCACCCCACGTTTCTTGAAGGGAACCGTGAAGCCCTGATAGCGGTTGTACCCATGTCCCACACCGCTCACATACCCAGCCACCGGAAGCCCCGCCGCAGCGCCTCGAAGCTCGCGCTGCGAGCCGGAGTTGCCGGTGGCGTCCTCGGCACCATCGCGGTGGCCGGTGCTGCCGGGCCGGCGAACGCCGAGCCGGTGACCGAGACCATCGAAATGCCCACCCTGGGCTCCCTCGAGTCCGGCGCCGGCCTCGCCAGCGCCGTCGCCGCCTCCGCCGAGGCCTCCCACCAGGAGGCGCTCGACCAGAGCCTCCAGGCGCAGGAGAACGCGGCGCTGCAGAAGGCCGCCAAGGAAGCCAAGAAGGCCAAGGCCGAGGCGGACCGCAAGGCCGCGGCCGAGCGCGCCGAGGAGGCCCGCCTCAAGGCCGAGCAGGAGCGCAAGGAAGCCGAGGAGCGCGCCTCCCGCGACCGTGAGCGCACCCGGCTCACCACGCAGTCCACGAGCTCGTCGAACGACAGCGGATCCTCGTCGTCCTCCGACAGCGGCTCCACGGCCGGCTCCAGCAGCACCGAGACGCAGGCCCCCTCCGGCTCCGCCGCCGCGATCGTGGCCTTCGCGCGCGCCCAGGTCGGCGACGCCTACGTCTCCGGCGGCACCGGCCCCAACTCCTGGGACTGCTCGGGCCTCGTCCAGGCCGCCTACCGCGCGGCCGGCATCGACCTGCCCCGCATCTCGTACTCGCAGTCGAGCATGGGCACCTCCGTCTCCCTGAGCAACCTCCAGCCGGGCGACATCCTGTACTGGGGCAGCCGCAGCGGCTCGTACCACGTCGCCATCTACGTGGGCGGCGGCAACTACGTCGGCGCGCAGAACCCGTCCACGGGCGTCGTCGAGCGCTCCCTCGACTGGGACACCCCGTCGGGCGCCGTCCGGATCCTCTGATCCCGCACGAACCCGCGTAGGCACGCGGAAGGGCCGTCACTCCTCGGGGGAGAGACGGCCCTTCCGCATATGCGCGGTCCCGGCGGTCAGGCCTTCGGGGCGACCTTCGACAGGCCGTTGATGATGCGGTCCATCGCGTCGCCGCCGGTCGGGTCCGTGAGGTTCGCCAGCATCTTGAGGGTGAACTTCATCAGGAGCGGGTGGGTCAGGCCGCGCTGGGTCGCGATCTTCATGACCTTCGGGTTGCCGATCATCTTCACGAAGGCGCGGCCGAGCGTGTAGTAGCCCCCGTAGGTGTCCTTGAGGACCTGCGGGTAGTTCCGCAGGGCCAGTTCGCGCTGGGCGGGGGTGGTCCGGGCGTTCGCCTGGACGATGACGTCGGCCGCGATCTGGCCGGACTCCATGGCGTACGCGATGCCCTCGCCGTTGAACGGGTTGACCAGGCCGCCCGCGTCGCCGACGAGCAGCAGGCCCTTGGTGTAGTGCGGCTGACGGTTGAAGGCCATCGGGAGGGCGGCGCCGCGGATCGGCGTCGTCATGTTGTCCGGGGTGAAGCCCCAGTCCTCCGGCATCGAGGCGCACCAGGCCTTGAGGACCTCGCGCCAGTCCAGCTCGCGGAAGGCCTTCGAGGAGTTGAGGATGCCGAGGCCGACGTTGGACGTGCCGTCGCCCATGCCGAAGACCCAGCCGTAGCCGGGCAGGAGACGGTCCTGCGGACCGCGCCGGTCCCACAGCTCCAGCCAGGACTCCAGGTAGTCGTCGTCGTGGCGGGGCGAGGTGAAGTACGTGCGGACGGCGACGCCCATCGGCCGGTCCTCGCGCCGGTGCAGGCCCATGGCGAGGGAGATCCGGGTGGAGTTGCCGTCGGCGGCGACGACGAGCGGGGCGTGGAAGGTGACCTCGCGCTTCTCCTCGCCGAGCTTGGCGTGGACGCCGGTGATGCGGCCCGTACGGTCGTCGATGATCGGGGCGCCGACGTTGCAGCGCTCGTACAGGCGGGCGCCGGCCTTCTGCGCCTGGCGGGCCAGCTGCTCGTCGAAGTCGTCGCGCTTGCGGACGAGTCCGTAGTCCGGGTACGAGGCGAGTTCCGGCCAGTCCAGCTCCAGGCGGACGCCGCCGCCGATGATCCGCAGGCCCTTGTTGCGCAGCCAGCCGGCCTCCTCGGAGATGTCGATGCCCATGGAGACGAGCTGCTTGGTGGCGCGGGGAGTGAGGCCGTCGCCGCAGACCTTCTCACGGGGGAACGCGGTCTTCTCCAGGAGCAGGACGTCGAGTCCGGCCTTCGCGAGGTAGTACGCGGTGGTGGAGCCGGCCGGGCCCGCTCCGACGACGATGACGTCTGCGCTGTGCTCGGAGAGGGGCTGCTCGCTCACGGCGGTTTCTCCCGGTGGTTCGGCGATGAGGACGTATCGCAGTCTATGGGGGGCGGGTCCGGCGGAAACGGAGGGTCGCCCCACCACTTCACCCTCGGGCGAACGCGCGTTCCCCTATGCCGAGCGTGATGGCACGATGATCATCCGTGACCACATCCCGTATCGACCTACGGCGGGGCTCGCTCATCACGGCCGCCCTCGCTCTCCTCTGCTCGCTCTTCTTCGTCCTGCCGGCGAACGCCGACCCGATCCCGTTCGACGACTGCCCGGCCGGGACGCTCTGCCTCTACTCCGGGCCCGACGGCACCGGCGAGCGGCGGGACTTCACCGAACCGCAGAACGTCGAGGCCTACGACGCGACCTGGGACGGCAAGACCCTCTCGGCGAAGAACAACACGGCGATGTGGGCCTGCTCCTACGTCGGCGCCGGGTACGGCGGTCTCTTCGAGACCGTCAAGCCGGGCAACGCCGACCAGTACACGACGGACCCCCGCTTCACCGGCACCCTCAGCGGACACAAGCTGGTCCCGTCCCGCGCCCTCTGCTTCACCGGCTACGAGCGCTGCCCCGACGACCGGGTCTGCACCTTCAAGGAGCCGAACGGCCGGGGCGCGATGACCGTCCACGTCCCGACGACCGACCCCGCCACCCAGAACCACGGCAACAGCTACGGCACCGAGGCCGCGCCCCGGTCCGCATGGAACCGGACGAAGAAGCACGTCTGCTTCTACCCGCAGCCGACGTTCACCGGCACCTGGGACGATCCCGCGAGCCTGCGGGAGTTCGGCGCGTACGTCATCCTGCGCGGCGACAGCACCACCGTCCCGGCGCCGTTCTCCGGCACCTTCCGCTCACACGAGCTCGTCAACGGAACGGCGGAATGCGCGTGACCAGGCCGCACCTCCCCAAGAAGAGCCGCACCTGGGTGGCCGCGGCCGCCGCACTCGGTGCCGCACTCGCCCTCACCGCCTCCTCCTCCGGCGCCGCCGAACCGGCCACGAGCCCGCTCGCCGCCTGGACCGCGGGGACCCCCGTCACGGTCGCCGCGGGCGTCACCCGCACCACCTGGACCGAGACGACCCCCGACAACCGCGCCAAGGCCCGCGCCCTCCAGATCGTCGAGATCGACCCCCTCGCCGGGGCGGTCACGCTGGAGAGCGCGATCGGCGCGAACGACTCCCTGGCCGAGACGCTGACCGAGCAGCTCGCCAAGGTCACGCCCGTCACCACCCGCCACCCGTGGGCGGGCGTCAACGGCGGCCTGTTCCAGCGGGAACCCGCGGGCGGCGCCGAGTCGACCATCGTGCACACCAGCGTCACGGCCACCGACGGCGTCCTGCACAGCGCCGGCTGCTGGAGCGGCGGGAAGGGCAGCTCCGGCGCCGTCATCCAGTACGGCCTCCCGTACATCACCAAGCTCAGCACCAAGCTGAACCTCATCGCGCCGTCGGGCGAGACCGTACGGATCGACGACTTCAACCGGGCGCCCGGCCGCGTCCCGCACTGCGCGCGCGACACCGACGACGTCCTGGTGACCGCGAGTCCCCCCGTCTACACCGACCCGAGCGAGATCGTCGTGTTCACCCACGACTACGGCGCTCCCGTCCCCGCGCCCGGAACCGACCCGGGCGTCGCCGCCACCATGGACGAGGGCTTCGAGGTCGTCGTGGACGCGAACGGCGTCGTCACCCGGACCCGCGAGGGCCGCGGCGGGACCCCGGTCCCGGCGGGCGGGCGCGTGATCCAGGGCATCGGCACCGGGGCCCAGTGGCTCCGCGACCATTTCGTCCCCGGCACCACGGCGACGATCGACCAGAAGCTCCACGACGTGACCATGAAGCGGGACATACCGCTGGACGCCTCGGTGGACGTCGTCAGCTCCTTCCACCAGCTGCTCCGCCACGGAGACATCCCCGCCGAGCTGCCCAACTCGTGCAGCGGCACGGAGACCGGCACGGACGGCACCACCCTGATCTGCACCGACTCGCGCACGGCGCTCGGCACCAACGTCCGCGGCCGGCCGGTCCTCGTCACCCTCACCGGGCAGGACAACGAGGACGGCGACTACCTGCAGAGCTTCGCCGCCCTCCTGAACTCCCCCGAGCTGGGGATCGTCGACGCCCTCAACCTCGACGGCGGCGGCTCCACGACCCTGCAGACCGGCACCCAGGTGCACACGCCGCCGACGGACCTCAAGGACGGCACGCGCGTCCACCGGGAGGTGGCGGACACGGTGTACACCGGCGTCGGCGGCTACGGCCTGTACGTGAAGCCGTGAGGTAGCCGTCAGGCCTTGAAGCCCCGGTGGAGAGCCACGATCCCGCCGGTCAGGTTCCGCCACGCCACCTTCGACCAGCCGGCCTTCTGGAGCATGCCCGCCAGGGTCGGCTGGTCCGGCCAGGACTGGATGGACTCCGCCAGGTACACGTACGCGTCGGGGTTGGAGGAGACCGCGCGCGCCACCGGCGGCAGCGCCCGCATCAGGTACTCCTCGTACACCGTGCGGAACGGCGCCCACGTCGGGTGCGAGAACTCGGAGATGACGACCCGGCCGCCGGGCTTCGTCACCCGGTACAGCTCGCGCAGCGCCTGCTCGGTGTCCTGGATGTTGCGGAGGCCGAAGGAGATGGTGACGGCGTCGAAGACGTCGTCACGGAACGGCAGCCTCGTGCCGTCGCCGGCCGTGAACGGCATCCACGGGTGCCGCTTCTTCCCGACCTGGAGCATGCCGATCGAGAAGTCGCAGGGCACGACGTACGCGCCCGCGCGCGCGAAGGGCTGCGAGGAGGTGGCCGTGCCCGCCGCGAGGTCGAGGATCTTCTGCGCGGGACGGGCGTCGACCGCCTTGGCGACCTCCTTGCGCCAGCGCCGGTCCTGGCCCAGGGAGAGCACGTCGTTGGTGAGGTCGTAGTTCGCCGCCACGTCGTCGAACATCGAGGCGACTTCGTGCGGCTGCTTGTCCAGGGAGGCTCGGATCACCCCGCCATTGTGGCAGTCGCCGATATCTCCTCTCGTACCGCTTCGACCTTTTCGGCGCGGCGGCGCGGCGGCACGGCGGCGCGGCCAAGCCGTACCGGCACGTCGTGCGGTACGCGGACGAGAACCCGGTCGAGACGAAGGCGCCGCCCGCGGTCGCGGGCGGCTGAGCGGGCCGGGAGCTACCGGCGCCGGAACACCAGCCGGCCGCCGAGGACGGTGGCGACGCAGGTCGACGCGCCCAGCTGGACCAGGGCGGCCCGGTCGGGCACGTCGAAGACGGCGAAGCGGGCCGGGGCGCCCGGCGTCAGGGCGGGCAGAAGCACCAGCGGCGACGGGGAGAACGACGGGGCGCCGGGCAGCCGCTGCGGGCGGCGGCCCACGGCGAGCCCGGCCCGGCGTACGGCGTCCAGCACGGCCCGGTCGCGCAGTTCGCCGGCGACGGCGACCGTCCCGTGGGCGAGCAGCCGCTGCACGCCCCGGCGGGCGGATGCGCCGCGCCGGGACGGGTCGGCCCGGAAGATGCGCTGCGCCCGCTCCCCCGGGATCGGCTCGGTGCCGAACCCGGCGGCCTCCCGGGGGTCCGGGTGGTACATGCCCTCGAGGAGCTCGGGCCCGAACGGGTTGAGCAGCCCGGGGGTGAGGATGCCGGGCCAGTTCCGCACCCGTGCCTCGGGGCGGACGGCGACCAGGTCCTCGTAGGGGCCGACGGCGGCGACGAGCTCGCCGTCGACCAGGACGGCCGTCTCGGGGGACGCCTCGGCGACGTGGATCGTGAGCACGCGCGCGTCAGTTGGCGTCGAGGAGCTTGAGCTCGGGGTGCGCCGTGCCGCCCTCGATCGCGATGGACGAGATGTGGGAGGCCACGCGCTCGTCGACCGGGTCGTTCGCCGGGTCGTCGTGGACGACGAGGTGCTCGTAGGTGGTCGCGCGCTGCGCCGGGACGCGGCCTGCCTTGCGGATCAGGTCGATGATCTCCAGGCGGTTGGAGCGGTGCTTGGCACCGGCCGAGGAGACGACGTTCTCCTCCAGCATGATCGAGCCGAGGTCGTCGGCGCCGTAGTGCAGGGACAGCTGGCCGACCTCCTTGCCGGTGGTCAGCCACGAGCCCTGGATGTGGGCGACGTTGTCGAGGAAGAGCCGTGCGATGGCGATCATGCGCAGGTACTCGAAGAGCGTGGCGTGCGTGCGGCCCTTGAGGTGGTTGTTCTCGGGCTGGTACGTGTACGGGATGAAGGCCCGGAAGCCGCCCGTCCGGTCCTGCGTGTCACGGATCATCCGCAGGTGCTCGATCCGCTCGGCGTTGGTCTCGCCGGTGCCCATCAGCATGGTGGAGGTGGACTCGACGCCCAGCTTGTGGGCGATCTCCATGATCTCCAGCCAGCGCTCGCCCGACTCCTTCAGGGGCGCGATGGCCTTGCGGGGGCGCTCGGGGAGCAGTTCGGCGCCGGCGCCGGCGAAGGAGTCGAGGCCGGCGGCGTGGATGCGGGTGATCGCCTCCTCGACGGGGACCCCGGAGATGCGGGCCATGTGCTCGACCTCGGAGGCGCCGAGGGAGTGGATGACCAGCTGCGGGAAGTCCTTCTTGATGGCGGCGAAGTGGTGCTCGTAGTACTCGACGCCGTAGTCCGGGTGGTGGCCGCCCTGGAACATGATCTGGGTGCCGCCGAGCTCCACGGTCTCCGCGCAGCGGCGCAGGATGTCGTCGAGGTCGCGGGTCCAGCCCTTCTTCGTGTCCTTCGGGGCCGCGTAGAAGGCGCAGAACTTGCACGCCGTCACGCAGACGTTCGTGTAGTTGATGTTCCGCTCGATGATGTACGTCGCGATGTGCTCGGTCCCCGCGTACCGGCGGCGGCGCACGGCGTCGGCGGCGGCGCCGAGGGCGTGCAGCGGCGCCGAGCGGTAGAGGTCGAGCGCCTCCTCGGGGGTGATCCGGCCACCCGCGGCAGCGCGGTCGAGAACAGACTGGAGTTCGGCCTTCTCGGTCACCGGATGTGTCCCTTTCGGAGGGGTTCTGACGGACCGAACCAGCGTACGCCAGCGGTCTTCGCGGCTTCCGCTGGGTGCCGTGCGGGGCTCCCGGCGGTAATGCGGGCGGTTCGGGTGCGGTTCGGGCGCGGATATATCGGATATCGGATATACGAAGGAATTACCGGACGCTTACCACCCGAGAACGCGTCGGCGAATTCCCGGTGCCTCCGGCGGACCTAAAGGGGCCTAAAGGGAAGCGGGCGGAAGCAGTTCTACGCGGACGTCGGCGGGGAAGCCGGTCGTGGGGCCGGTTCGGCGGGCGAACTCGCGGACTCCGGCGAGCTGCTCGGGGCCGAAGCGGAAGTCGAGCGTACGGAAGTACCGCTCCAGGAGTTCGGCGTCGAAGGTCTCCCAGCGGGCGGCCTGTTCGGCGACCTTGGCGACCTCTTCGAGGGAGAGGTCGCGCGAGGCCAGGAACGCCTGGTGCACCTCGTGGACGGTCTCCGGCTCGCGCGCCAGGTAGTCCTTGCGCGCCGCCCACACGGCGAAGACGAACGGGAGGCCCGTCCACTCCTTCCACATGAGGCCGAGGTCGTGGACCTGGAGGCCGAGCCGGGGCGCGTCGTGCAGCGAGGCCCGCAGCGCGGCGTCGCCGATGAGGACGGCCGCCTCGGCCTCCTGCATCATCAGGCCCAGGTCAGGGGGGCAGGTGTAGTAGTCGGGCGCCACCCCGAACCGCTCGGCGAGCAGCAGCTGGGCGAGCCGCACGGAGGTGCGGGAGGTCGAGCCGAGCGCGACGCGGGCGCCGTCCAGCTGCTCCAGGGGGCGCTGGGAGACGATCACGCAGGACATGACGGGGCCGTCGCAGCCGACGGCGATGTCCGGCAGGGCCACCAGGTCCGAGGCGTTGCGGAGGTACTCGACGAGGGTGATGGGGCCGATGTCGAGATCGCCCCGGACGAGCCGCTCGCTGAGTTTCTCCGGGGTGTCCTTGGTCAGCTCCAGGTCGAGGAGCGTGCCGGTCCTGGCCAGGCCCCAGTACAGAGGGAGGCAGTTCAGGAACTGGATGTGCCCGACGCGGGGCCGGCTGCGCTGTTGCTCGTCGGTTGCATTGTCCACATAGTGAGGCTAGACCCGTCTCGGTCCTTGGGCATCGGCGGGGCACGCGCGTCAGCGAGTGGAGCGAGATCAAACATGCGGGTGACGTGATCCATCCCTCTACCGCCACGCGTGTCCTGCGTGCTACGCTCAACGCAAGTTGCAGTTTGGTTTCCCTTGCAGTACAGAGCCTGCGGAGCATGTGACCCGCAGGCTTTTGTAGTTTTCAGACTTCTTTGCAGGTTCTGGAGCAGGGCAACCCTTTGGCCCAAGGAGGGCTTATGGCTACCGGAACCGTCAAGTGGTTCAACGCTGAAAAGGGCTTCGGCTTCATCGCCCAGGACGGCGGCGGCCCGGATGTCTTCGTCCACTACTCCGCGATCAACGCGAACGGCTTCCGTTCGCTCGAGGAGAACCAGCTCGTGACCTTCGACGTCACGCAGGGCCCGAAGGGCCCGCAGGCGGAGAACGTCTCCCCGGCCTAAGGTGCCTGGGTCGGCGGACAAGCACGACTAGAGCAGTACCCAAGGAGCCCCGCTCCGTGCCTTCGGGCACGAGCGGGGCTCCTGCCCTTTTGCGGGCGCTTCCTGGCCCTGGCGGGCGCTTCCGGGCCTCTCAGCAGTTCGGGATGACGGTCCCGTTGTTGTCGCGGGCCTCGTCGTTTCCCCAGCGGGACAGGTAGTACGCGGAGACGTACGCCCCGTATCCGTTCTTCCCCGCGTAGACCGTGTCCAGGTCGGTCTTCAGCCACCAGTGGTTGTAGTTGCCGGAGGCGTCGCGGATCTCCTGGCCCCACACCTTGCAGTAGACGTAGTTCGTGCCGGCGTTCAGGACGCCCTGCGGGGAGGTGGTGTTCGCCTGCGCGTAGCCGGTGGCGTTGGCGAAGGTGTCGACCCAGTACTTTCCGCCTCCCCCGCCCGAGCAGCCGTTGTCGCTGGTCAGGGACTTGGAGCCGTAGGAGCCCGGATAGGGCGCGAGGGAGGCTCCGTTGATGACGATCGGCTGGCCGACGCCGTTGTAGAGCTGCTCGTAGTGGATGTGGGCGCCGGAGCTGTTGCCGGTGCTACCGGTGGTGCCGATCTGCCGGCCCTGGGAGACCGCGGCGCCGTGGGCCACCGAGTAGGCGTTGAGGTGGAAGTAGTACGTCTTCCAGCCGCCGCCGTGCTCGATCACGATGTAGTTGCCGGCGCCGGACGGCTGGGAGTAGCGGTAGGCGGTGCCGGACGCCGAGGCGAGGACCGGGGCGCCCGCGGTCGTACCGCCGTCGGAGCGGACGAAGTCGAGGGCCTGGCGGACCTCCGCCGAGTGGTGGCTGTAGGTCCAGGTCTGGCCGCACGGGTAGGGCGCCTTGAAGAGGGGCGCCGCCTGGGCGGGGGTGCTGGTGACGAGCGCGGTGAGCAGGCCCGCGACGAGCGCGAGCAGGGTGCCGAGGGGGGTGATCCGGGCACGCATGCATCCTCCGGGTACCGAGTCGGGACAAGGGTCGACGCGCGTTGAACGGACCACAGCGTGCCGGAAGATCGCGTGTCGCAGTAGACCGCGAGGACCACACCCCGGCGGGGCCGTTTACGTAGTCTGGACACATGACCGAACGGAAGCCGCCCGGAGTCAGCTTCGAGTCGTTCGTGGACAAGCAGATCCGCGAGGCCGCGGAGCGGGGTGAGTTCAGCGGCCTGTCGGGCTTCGGCAAGCCGCTGCCCGACGACTCGGCCCCGTACGACGAGCTGTGGTGGATCAAGGGCAAGATGCACCGCGAGGGCGCGTCCGTGCTGCCGCCCTCGCTGGCTCTGCGCAAGGAGGCCGAGGACGCGGAGGCGGCGGTGGTCGCGGCCGTCTCGGAGAGCCAGGTCCGGCGCCTGCTCGGCGAGATCAACACCAAGATCGCCGAAGCCCTCCTCCGCCCGCCGGCCGGGCCGCCGCTGAACCTGCGGCCGTTCGACGTGGAGGCGATGGTGGAGACCTGGCGGAAGAAGCGGGCGTAGCCCCGGAGCACCGCCGGAACCGTCGGCCGAAGCCGCCGAGAAGCCGTCGAAGCCGTTGCCGTTGCCGTTGCCGTTGCCGTTGCCGGAAGGAGCCCCCATGAACAGCGCCGGTCTGCTCGTCGACTCGTTCGCCCGGGTCCGCGAGGCCGTCCACGAGGCCGTGGACGGCCTCACCGAGGACCAGCTCGCCGTACGGATCGATCCCGACGCCAACTCGATCGCCTGGCTCGTCTGGCACCTCACCCGCATCCAGGACGATCACCTCGCGGGCGCCTTCGGCAGGGACCAGCTGTGGGACACGGACGGCTGGCGGGACCGCTTCGGGCTCCCGTTCCCCGCGGCGGCGACGGGCTACGGCCAGTCGCGCGCCCAGGCCGGGCAGGTCCGCGCCCCGGCCGAGCTGCTGCTCGGCTACCACGACGCCGTGCACGCCCGTACGGAGGAGCTCGTCGGCGCGGTCACGAACGCGGACCTGGAACGGGTCGTCGACACCACCTGGGACCCACCGGTCACCCTGGGCGTCCGCCTGGTGTCCGTGATCGCGGACGACCTGCAGCACGCGGGGCAGGCGGCGTACGTACGGGGCGTGGTGGAACGGCGGTGACGCCGGACTGCGGCGGCTGATAGCCTCCGGCCGATCTTGACGAGAGGCGATGTCCCGGTCGGGGGGCACCACCGGCCGCCTCACCCCCAGGGGGAGGCCCTTCCATGGACCATCGCGTTCGCATACCCGTTTCCCGTCGGCGCCGCCGTCTCGCCGCGGCGGCCCTCGTCGCACTCGCCGCCACGGCCGGCACGCCGGGCACGCCCGCCGTCGCCGCGACGACCACGGGCGTCACCGCCGCCGCGGGCACCACCACCGCGACCGCCGCGTACCCGCGCCAGGCGGATCTCTGGAGCCTGGGCCCCACCGGCTTCCTCACCTGGCCGGCGGAGGGATTCGAACCGGCCCGCGACAAGTCCGGGGTGCTGTGGCTGTACAAGGGCCGCGGCGACCACACGTTCAGTGCCCGCATCCAGATCGGCGGCGCACGTACCACCGGCTCACCGGCGGCAGCGACCTGACCGGCGACGGCCGCGCCGACCTCGTGGCCGCCGACAAGGCCGGGGTGCTGTGGCTGTACCGGGGCACCGGCCGGGACACCGCGCCGTTCGCCGCCCGGCTCCGGATCGGCGGCGGCTGGGGCGTGTACGACCAGCTCACCGCCGTCGGCAACCTCGCCGGAGGCCCTGCCGGGGACCTGGTCGCCCGGGACCGTGCCGGCGTCCTCTGGCTCTACCTCGGCAAGGGCGACGACACCTTCGAGCCCCGGACCCGCGTCGGCGGCGGCTGGGGCGGTTACGGCAGGCTCGTCGGGATCGGGGACGCCGACCGGGACGGGCGCCCCGACCTGTACACCGAGGGGTCCCTCTACCGGGCGACGGGCAACTGGGCGGCGCCGCTGCGGCCTCGCGAGGAGACGTCTCCGTACCACTTCTGGACCTCGCCCGTCACGTACAACCACGTCATCTGACGCGACGTCGGGGCGGGCGTGACGCCCGGACGACATCTGACGTACAACCCTCCGGCCTGACCGGGAGTCGAACGGAACGGCGCTCGCACCATCGGGCCTCGTTTCGATTCCCGTGGGGGGAACCTTGAACTCCGTACGTCGCACGACCCGTCACCGTGTCTTCGCCGCGATCACCACCGTCCTCGCCGTCACGCTCGGCGCGGGGGCCCTGGCCGTCCCGGCCGCCGCCACCGCCACCGCCGCACCCGCGGCCGCCGCACCCGCCGTGACGGCGGAGGCGGCGGCCGCGGGCGAGACGGTCCTGCCGTTCCCGAAGGACGCGAGCCTCCTGGCGGCCGGCAGCACCGGCTTCCTGAGCGGTTCGTGGCAGAACGGGAGGGTGTGGACCCGGTACGCGGACGGGTCGACGACCACGTTCGGCACCGGGGTGGTCGACTCCACCGGATCGGACGTGGTCGTCACCGGGGACGGGCAGTACATGCACGGCTCCAAGGTCGTGAAACTCCACGACATGGCCGCCGGCACGTCCGTCGCGATCGACCTCGCCGCGCTGGGGGCCACCTATGTGAAGGCCGTGTCCCGGGACTCGGTCCTGGCCAAGGTGACGCGCGCGGACCACACCGAGGAGCTTCGTCTCGTCACCCGCACCGGCGCCGCCGTCAAGCAGAAGACGATCACCGGTCTCCCCGCCAGGGCCTGGAGCATCGACGCCACTCCCGCGCGTGACGGCTCCGTCCTCGTCGCCTACTACACGAGGAGCGGAGAGGACGGTCCGGCCGGAGGCCGCTTCTCCATGGTGGACCTCGCCACCGCCTCCGTGGTCTCCGCCCACGAGACCGCCCCGCCGTACACGTACATGAACAACGAGTTCAGTGCGTTCTCCGCCACGCACCTGGCCTGGTCGGAGTGGGAGAACAACTCCGTGCAGAGAATCGTCACCGCGGACCGTGCCACCGGCGCGGAGTCCCGGATCGACCTCGGCTACGGAGAGGCGCTCACGGCCGGTCTGTTGGGCTCGTGGGTGATGTACGCGACCCCGACGCACCTCGAAGGAAACGGGCTCGGCAGCAGCCCGAGCAACGTCCCGTTCATGGCGAAGTCCCTGACCTCGGACGAGTCGGTCAAGCTGCTCGACTACACCCAGCGGGTCCAGCCCGGCCCCGACGGCACGCTGCTCGCGCGCGGCGGCAGCGTCGAGAAGGGCGAGGGCGTGTACCGGATCTCGCTCGGCGCCGACGGCAAGCCGATCGCCGAACTGGTCGCCTCCACCGGTGAACCGACCCAGCTCGTCCACCTCGGCTCGCTGACCCCGCAGACGCTCGACCTGGACGACCCCGGCTCCCACCTGAAGTGGAAGCTGTCCCGGATCAACGCCGACATCGACCTCACCGTCACGAACCTCCGCTCCGGCAAGTCCTTCTCGAAGAAGGCGTCGCTCTACACCGAGTCCGCCGGCAGCCCGTACCTCTGCGGGGACAACACCGTCTGCATCTCCTGGGAGGAGATCGCCGCCGAATCCGAGATGGGCAAGGACGCCCACGTCGGCGCTTACGAATGGAAGTTCAAGGCCACCCCGCAGAACGGCGTCGGCCCGGCCGTCGAGGTCTCCGGAAGCTTCACGGCCGTCAAGACGTCCGCCCCGCACGACATCAAGGACAACGGCACCCCGGACCTGCTGGCACGGGACGCCCAGGGCGTGCTGTGGTGGACGGACACCGCGTACGACGCCGGCAGGAAGAGCCTCGTCGCCCGCGACGTGCGCGGCCGGGTCGGCGGCGGCTGGCGGGTCTACGACCGGATCGAGGCCGTCGGCGACATCGTCAGCCGTGGCTCCGCCGACTTCGTCGCCCGGGACCGGGACGGCGTGCTCTGGCTGTACACCGGGGCGGGCTTCGGATACGACAGGATCCTCGCGCCCCGTACGCGGATCGGCGGCGGCTGGAACACGTACACCCGGTTCACCGGCGGCAGCGACCTCACAGGCGACGGCCGCCCCGACCTCGTCGCCACCGACAAGGCCGGTGCCCTGTGGCTCTACAAAAGCACCGGCAGCCCCACCGCTCCCTTCGCCGCACGGAAGAAGACCGGCCACGGCTGGGGGATCTACAACCAGATCACCGCCACCGGCGACATCGGCGGCGGCCCCGCCGGAGACCTCGTCGCCCGCGACAAGGCCGGGAAGCTGTGGCTGTACCTCGGCAAGGGCGACGGCACCTTCGCCGCGCGGACGCCGATCGGCGCCGGCTGGGGCCCGTACACCGACATCGTCGGCATCGGCGACGGCAACAAGGACGGCAAGCCCGACCTGTACGCCCGCGGCGCGGGGAACACCTCGTACTTCTACGCCGGTACGGGCAGCTGGAAGTACCCCTTCGCGGCGCGTACGGCCAGCCCGGTGCTCGGCGACGACGAGAGCACCGCCTACAACCAGGTCTTCTGACCGGCCCCACGGACCAGTCCCCCAAACCTCCCCCGCAGGTCCACGGCGCCTGAGCACACCCGGGTGTGCGCCGTGAGCTCTGCCGGTTCCCGCCTGTACTCCGGAACGGGCAGCGCCACGGCCCCGTTCGCCCCGGCCGTCCACACGTCCGTGAACTCGGACGCCTCCGCCCCCTCCGGAAGGGAACACATGAACCAGACCCAGACCCAGACACGTACGTCCGGCCGCCGTCTGGCCGCCGCGCTCCTCACCCTCTCCACGGTCAACACGGCGGGCCTCACGGCGGGCGACCTCCTCACCCGGGACACCTCCGGCGTGCTGTGGCTCCACCTCGGCAAGGGCGACGGCACGTTCGCGCCCCGCGTCAGGGTCGGCGGCGGCTGGGGCGTGTTCTCGCAGCTCGTCGGCGCGGGAGACCTGAACAACGACGGCCGCGCCGACCTCATCGGCTACGGCTCGGGCGGCACGTGGGCGTACCTCGGTACGGGGAACACGACCGCGCCGTTCACCCGGGTCGCGACCGACCTGTGCGCGGGCGAGGGGACGAAGTTCAACTCCGTCTCGTGAAGCGAAGGTTGAGCCGCCGATTTACTTCACGTCGACGTACAACCTTTCGAACTCCTCGTGAGTCCATGCGGGCGTGGCGATCTCTCGCCACGCCCGCACCTCTTGAGAGAGAGCCCTGCTTTGGCCCACGCACGTATGCCCCGCCGACGACTCGCCCTCGCCGTCACCGCCGCCCTGGCCGTCACGGTGGGCACCCTGACGGCCGTCCCGGCCGTGGCGGTGACCGGGGCCGTCACGGCCGCGGAGCAGACGCAGCGGGAGGCGATAGCCCTCCCGCCCGGCTCCGTGCTCATCGGCAACGGCCCGTCCGGGTTCCTGACCCGCCGGACCGAGGGCACCCAGTACGTCTACTCCTGGACGCGGTACGCGGACGGCGTCACGACCACGCTGCCGGCCACCGCGCCCACCGGCAGGTACGCGGGGACCCTCGGGAGCGACCACGTCGTGAAGTCGGAAGGCGCGGTCCACACGCTGTACGACATGGCCACCGGCGCCGACCCGGTCGTGATCGACACCAGTTCGCTCGGCACGTCCGCCCAGTTCGTCAGGCTGGCCGGCACCACCCTCGTCATGCGCGTCACCCGACCCGACGGCCGCGCCGACGTCCATCTCGTCACCAAGCCGGCGGACGTCCTGGTGGACCGCGTGGTGACCGGGCTCCCCGCCGACGCCTCGGTCCGCCGCTACGAGATGAGCACGCCCGACACCCTCGCCCTCCTGTACACCGGCACCGTGGACGGGGTGACGGGATCCCGCGTGGCCCTCGTGAACGTCGCCACCGCGGCGATCGTCGAGGACCGCGCCGCCACAGGCGCCGGTCTGAGCGGCGACGTGAGTGTCTCCGCCACGCACTTGGCGTGGGCCGAGAAGTCCTCGTCCGACAGCTCCGCGACCCTCGCCGTGGCCCGCCGCGGCCAACCCGCGGTCGAGCGGATCCCCCTCGGAACCGGCGCGATGCTGACCGAGCTGATGGGCGACTGGGTCACGTACGGCGTGCCCGGTGGGACCACGGCCTACGCGCCCAACCCCCTCCACGCGCTGACGGCCCGCTCACTGACGACCGGACAGACGGTCAAGCTCCTCGACACCGTCGATCTCATCCGCCCCGAGGCCGATGGCGGCCTCCTCGTCCAGGGCGGCTCCATCGAACACGGCCAGGGCCTCTACCGCATCGCCCCCGGCGCTGACGGCACCCCCGCCGCCACCCTCGTGGCGAGCAGCGGCCTGCCCATCGTGCTCCAGCTGACGGGCGAGACGGTCCCCGCGACCTTCGACTTCCGTACGAGCAGCGGCAACGCCTACCTGACGTGGCAGTTCGCCGCGCAGACCGGCGCGAAGGTGACCGTCGAGGCGACACACACCGCCACCGGCAAGCGGTGGACCCAGTCCTCCATGGTGGACAGGTCGGGGCGCGGCCTCGCCTACTGGTCGGGCCAGTTCAGCGATCTCACCGCCGCGTACAACGGCGCGTACACCTGGAAGATGACGGCGACGCCCACCAACGGCATCGGCGCCCCGGTGGAGAGGACCGGCACGCTCACGGTCGACAGCGGACAGGCCCCGCACGGCTTCTCGGACACCGGCTCCCCCGACCTGATCGTCCGCGAGGGCGGCTTCCTGTCCGTCTACGACGGCCGCCAGGCCCTCCAGCACGGCGCCCAGACCGAGCTGAAGGAGACGAACATCGGGGCGGGCTGGGACGCGTACGACCAGATCGTCACGCCCGGGAACGTCGCCGGCGCCCGGTTCGCCGACCTCGTCGCCCGCGACAAGACCGGTGCGCTGTGGCTCCACACGGGCACCGGCAAGACGGCCTTCTCCCAGCGGACGAAGATCGGCGGAGGCTGGCAGATCTACAACAAGATCACCGCCGGCGGCGACCTCGACGGCGACGCCCGCCCCGACCTCGTCGCCACCGACACGGCCGGCGACCTGTGGCTCTACAAGGGCACCGGCTCCGCCACCGCGCCCTTCGCGCCGCGCGTCAAGATCGGCTACGGCTGGGGCATCTACAACAAGATCGTCGCCACGGGCGACATCGGCGGCGGCACGGCCGGCGACCTCGTCGCCCGTGACACCGCGGGCGACCTCTGGCTCTACCTCGGCAACGGCGACGGCACCTTCGCCGCCCGCACCCGGATCGGCGGCGGCTGGAACACCTACGACGAGATCATCGCCATCGGCGACGCCGACCGCGACGGCCGCCCGGACCTCCTCGCGAACGGCCCGGACGGCAGGAACGACGAACTCGCCCTGTACTCGGGCACGGGCGACTGGAAGGTGCCTTTCGGCGCCCGGACCTGGCTCCACGCCCCGGCGGAGATCAGCTCGGCGTACAACGCCACCCTGTTCTGATCCCTGCCCTTCCCCAACGATGACCCTCCCGAGAAAGAGCGCGACCTTGACCTACGCACGTACGCCCCGACGGCGGCTCGCCGCAGCGATCACCGTCGCGCTCGCCGTCACGGCCGGACCCCTCATGGCGGGCCCGGCCGTGGCGACACCGGGGGCGATATCTGCCGCCGCGCAGGCGACCGCGACCCAGCAGGACGTCATCCCGTTCCGGGACGGCGCGACCGTCGCCGGTGCGGGCAGGACGGGCTTCCTCAGCCGCCACACCGTCGACGGCAAGGCCCTGTACGAGTGGACGCGGTACGCGGACGGCGTCACCACCGCGCTGCCGCCCGGCACCGTCGCGCCGATGGGAGGGAGCGACATCGTCACGCAGGTCGACGGTTCGGTCCACACCCTCCACGACATGGCGACGGGCGCGAAGCCCGTGGTGATCGACCTCGGTCTCCTCGGGGACGGGTACGGCTTGGGGCGAGGCCTCGGGCCGTCCACCCTCTTCACCACGAAGACCACCGCGGCCGGAGGCAAAGAGGCCCACATCGTCAGCATCGTCGACGGCACTCTCCTCGACGACAAGGTGACCGGACTGCCCGAGAACGCCGTGATCCGTCGCGTCTTCCTGGGCTATTCCGGCACCGTCGTCGTCCGCTACGACGACGCCCCCGGCTCGACCCCCGGCACGCGCATCGCCGTGATCGACGTCGAGAAGCGCCAGGTCGTCGAGGACTACGAGGCGAAGGAGGGCGGAAACCACGACGGCGACGTCGCTCTGTCCCCGACCCACATCGCCTGGATCGAGCGGCACACCTACGACACGGCGGACGTGGTCGTGGTCCGGCGGGACACCCGCGAGACCAAGCGCGTACCCCTGGGCAAGGCGGACACTCTCTCCGTCGAACTGGCCGGCGACTGGCTGCTGTACGGGCAGGCGGGCGGTTACAACGCTTCCCAGCACAAGCCCCTGCACGCCCTGACCGCCCAGTCCCTGACGACCGGCGAGACGGTCAAGCTCCTGGACCACTTCACCAGCTCCGCCCCGGGCCCCGACGGCACGCAGCTCGTGCGGGGCGGAACCGTGGCCGAAGGCGAGGGCGTGTACCGGATCGCCCCCGCCATCGACGGCGGCCGGCCGGCCGTCACCCTCGTGGCGTCGACCGGCCGGCCCACCACGCTGGAACTGCTCCGTCACGACGTCCCCGAGACGCTCGACCTCGACCGCGCGGCTCTCCCGCTCGGGCTGAACTGGACGCTCAGCAGGAGCAGCACGAACGTGCGCGTCGAGCTGGTCCACATCGCGACGCAGAAGACGTGGAAGCCGAATATCTCCCACTTCGCCGGGGGCGTCGTCGGCTTCAAGTGGGACGGCGTGTACGCCCAGAACTGGACCACCATCCGCCCGTACTCCGACGCCGTCCCCGCCCCCAACGGCGACTACATCTGGCGCCTCACAGCGGAGCCGCGCGACGGCATCGGGCCCGTCGTGGAGAAGTCCGGCGCCTTCAAGGTCGTCCGCAAGACCGTCGCGCACGACTTCAACGACAACGGCACCCCGGACCTCCTCATACGGGAGCCCTCCGGCCACCTGTCCCTCTACAACACGAGCACGCCCCTCGGGTCATGGCCCGTCAACCCGGCCGAGCCGCTCGGCACCGGCTGGGACATCTACGACGCGCTCCTCTCCCCCGGCGACGTGGCCGGCGCCGCCCACTCCGACATCGTCGCCCGCGACACGAGCGGCGTCCTCTGGCTCCATCAGGGCACCGGCCGGGCCCTCGCCCCCCGGGTGAGGGTCGGCGGCGGCTGGCAGATCTACAACGAGATCACCGGCGGCAGCGACCTGACGGGCGACGGCCGCGCCGACCTCGTCGCCACCGACAAGGCCGGGGACCTCTGGCTCTACAAGGGCACCGGGAACGCCTCCGCCCCCTTCGCACCGCGCGTCAAGACCGGCCATGGCTGGGGCATCTACAACAAGATCACCGCCACTGGCGACATCGGCGGCGGCACGGCCGGCGACCTCGTCGCCCGCGATACCGCCGGCGTCCTCTGGCTCTACCTCGGCACCGGCAACGGCACCTTCGCCCAGCGCACCAAGATCGGCGGCGGCTGGAACACCTACAGCGACATCGTCGGCTTCGGCGACGCGGACCGCGACGGCGGCCCCGACCTGCTGGGCGTCACCGCCGCGCACGGCACCCCGTACTTCTACAAGGGCACCGGCGACTGGCGGGCCCCCTTCGCCCCCCACACCGAGGCCTACGGCTACGCCTACCTGGGCGGCACCGCGTTCTGACACGTCAGCGGGACGGTCGCCCAGACCGTCTTGCCGACGACGCACCGGTCCTTCACGCCCCACGCCGTCGCGAGGGCGGCCACGAGCAGCAGCCCGTAGCCGCCCTCGTCCGGTTCCCGGACCGGTGACGGTCTCCGTTCCCCGCGCGCGTCGGACAGCTCGATGCGTACGTGGTCGTCGCCGCGCTCCATCCGCACCTCGAAGTCCCTCCCCGGCACCCGGCCGTGGAGAGCGGCGTTGCCGGCGAGCTCGGCGACGACCAGTTCGGCCGCCTCGGCGGCGGAGCCGGTCACGCCCCAGTCGTGGAGCTGCTGCACGGCGAGTAGCCGGGCCAGACGTGCGCCCCGGCGCGTGGCCGAGAGCCGGAGCGTGAACTCACTGGTGGGGGTGGTGGTTTCGGATTTCATGCCCCAGAGCCTGCTGGGTGCGCCCTACCCTGAACAGCAGCGACGCGACGACGCTGAGTCACTGTACGGGTGCGCCAAGAGGGCGGTACGGATGTCGGGGAACGTGGTGGAGAGGCCGGAACGGCCCTCCGAGGTGGACGGTACGGCGCACCTGTTTCGTGCGCTCGGGAAAATCATCAAGGTGCTGCGCAAGAACGCGGGTCTGAGCCAGGCGGAGCTGGCGGAGATCACGCATTGCGGCGAGGACCTGATCTCGGCGATGGAGCGGGGTGTACGGACACCCCAGCCGGACTTTCTGATCCGGGCGGACCCCGTGCTGAACGCGGGGGGTGTGCTGATCGCGGCGGTGGACGACGTCCGGGAGGCGCTGGCGAAGGTACGGGTGAGGCATCCGGACTGGTTCCGGAGCTTCGCGGGGGCGGAAGCGGAGGCGGTGGCCTTGCACTATTACGAAGTGCAGGCGGTGCCGGGCTTGCTGCAGACGGAGGCGTATGCCCGAGCCGTGATGCGCCACCGGCGGCCCGTCTGGGACGAGCAGACGATCGAGAAGTGGGTGGCCGACCGGCTGGCCCGTCAGTCGGTTTTCGACAAGTGGCCGCCGACGACGATCAGTTTCGTCCTGGAAGAGGCCATCCTGCGCCGCCCCACCGGCGGGCGGAGCGTCCATCGTGAACAGCTCCGTCGCATCATGGAGATCGCCAGTCGACGGACGGTCCACCTCCAGGTAATGCCGCTCAGTTGGGAGGAACACCCCTCGCTCGACGGTGCGTTCACGCTCCTCACCCCCAAGGGGCGACGGGAGGTCGCGTACACCGAGATCTACGGGCATCCTCGGCTGATCACCGACCCGGAAGAAGTACGCACGTACACCGAGCGCTATGGGATCATCCGGGCGCAGGCACTCACGCCCCAAGAGTCCCTGGAGTTGATCGAGAAGATGCTGGGAGAGCTATGAGCACCGTGGAACTGGCCTGGTTCAAGAGCAGCTACAGCAGCGGTGAGGGCGGCAACTGCATCGAAGTCGCCTATGACTGGCGGAAGTCCAGCTACAGCGGCGGCGAAGGCGGCGAGTGCGTCGAGGTCGCCGCCCACCCCACCGCCATCCACGTCCGCGATTCCAAGAACCCCCACGGCCCCCAGCTCGCCGTCGCCCCGGCGGCCTGGGCCGCGTTCGTGGACGTAGCGTCGGGCGCGTGACCAGCAAGGACTTCGTTCTCTTCGACGTCGACGGCACCCTCATGGACGCCGTCGCCAACCAGCGGCGCGTCTGGCACGAGTGGGCCGCGCGGTACGGGCTCGACGGGGACGAGGTGTACGCCGTCGCGCTGCGGACGCGGCCCGTGGAGACCTTCGCGGCCGTCGTGCCGGGCGCGGACCCGGACGAGTGCCTCGCCCTCCTGCACGCGCTGGAGGACGAGGACGTCCGTACGGGTACGTACGCGGCCTTCGAGGGCGCCGTCGAGCTGCTGTCCGCCCTGCCCGCCGACCGGTGGGCGCTGGTCACGTCGAACTACGAGCACCGGGTCCGGGGCCGGTTCGGGCGGACCGGGCTTCCGATGCCCGCGCTCGTCATCGACGCGGCCTCGGTGGCCGAGGGGAAGCCGTCGCCCGTCCCGTACCTGACGGCCGCCGAGAAGCTCGGTGCCGACCCGGCGGAGTGTCTGGTGATCGAGGACGCGCCGTCGGGGGTCCGTTCGGGTCTGGCGGCCGGGATGACCGTATGGACGGTCAACACACCGGCCGCGCACCCGGAGGCGCACCGCCACTTCCCAACCCTGGCGGAGGCGGCGCCGCACGTCCTGGCGGCGCTGGGCTGGGAACGGTCAGAGGATGGTGTCGTAGATGCCCCAGCCCCAGCCGATCTGCCTGCGGGTCGGCGACGGGACTAGGTTGCCGACGCGGGCGAGGCCTTCGTAGAACCAGAGACGGCCTTCCTTGTCGCGGGCGAGGTAGTCGCCGTAGCGGGAGCCGGCGAGATTCCGGGCGTAGGCGATGCGGTCGTAGGCGTTCCAGCCACCGCCCAGGCGCACCCTCGGCGGGATGCCCGAGCCATGCCAAAAGAGCTCGTGCGACCAGAGCACTCCGGCCGTGTCGCGGGCAACGACGCCGTATCCGGGGCTCTGGCCCTGGCCCACGATGGCGCTGTACACGTTCCAGCCGTCGGTGACGAGCCGGGGCGGCTGGAGGGGGACGGACGGGGAGCCGTCCCACGTCTGCGGGTAGTACCAGACGAGCCCCTCCCGGTCCCGGGCCATGAGGCCCCCGCCCCGGGTCGTGATCGCCGTGTAGATGTTCCAGCCGCCGCCGACCCGCACGCGCGGCTTGAAGGGGGCGTCCGGGTTTCCGGAGCCCTGGTAGTGCCAGAGGACCCCGTCCCTGTCCCGGGCGACGATGCTGCCCTCGCCCGCCGCCGTCCGCTCTCCGAGGGGAGTGATCGACGTGTAGATGTTCCAGCCGCCGCCGATGCGCTCGCGCGCCTTGAGCGGCTTCTCGTGGAGGCCGGTGCTCTCGTACTGCCAGAGCACGCCCGCCTTGTCACGGGCGAGGACGGTCGTCCGCAGGTGGGCCGCCGGGGTGTTCCGGGCGAACTGGAAGACCACGGGCCCGCTCGCGAGGTCGGGGGCCCCGCCCGCGCCCACTTCGAGGGTGCCGTTGACGTCCCCGTGCCGGCGGGCGTCGATGCCCGACTCGATACGGATGTCGTAGGTGAGGGTGGTCGCGGCCTCGGTGACGGGCATCGTGGCAACGTACGGGCCCTGGTTGACCCCTTCGACCGGATCCAGCCAGGGGCAGGGCTGGTAGGCACCGCCGTTGACCGAGCAGGTCGCCTTGATGTCGTCCTGGAAGTTCCACGCGTCACCCGCGAACTCATAGGTGATCGGCAGGAGAAGCCGGGCCTTCACGGGGCCGCTCGCGTCCGCCGGAAGAGTGACGGTGACCCGAGTGGTCACCACCTCCTCGCCCGAGGGCACGACCAGCGGCCCGCCCTCCTGGACGACGGTGCCGGTCGTGCTCGTGGTCGCCGTCCCGGCGGCCGGGGGTACGGCAGCCGTCGCCGTGCCTCCCAGTACCGCAGGGGCCACGCCGACGACCAGAGCCGTCGCTATCGCCAGAGCCGCACGCGCATGTGCCACGAATCCCCCAGGAGTTCTACCGATTTGGTTCGGTAGTTCGGTAGTCCGGTAGTTCGCGTCTTTGACCTTCGGCGGGGGCGAATGGTTGTGCGGAAAGGTTTCCGAGGCGCGGAGGGTGGAAGCGTCGAGCGAGTGCGGGTGGGACCGTCCTCCGGCCGATGCCCGGGGCCCGTGGGGCCACGCCCCCGGCCGCCGCACTCGGAAAGAGGGCGGCCGCACCCGTACACCCGCGCAGCCGCCCCACCCCCAGCACCTCAGAAACCCCAACCGTGATATGCGTAGCCGCACTTGGCCGCCATTCAGATCCCTCACCCCCTCCGCTACTGTGTCGGCCATGCAGGGGGAACCGGAAAACAATTCCAGTCTGGAAAGTCTGAGCGGCAGCGGGGCGATGCCGCTCGAGTCGGGTGACCCCCGGCAGATCGGTGCGTTCAGGCTGCTCGGCGTGCTCGGGTCCGGCGGTATGGGGCGGGTCTATCTCGGCGCCGTGCCCGGGAAGTTCGCGGCGGTGAAGCGGGTGCTGCCCGTGCTCGCCGAGGACGCCGACTTCCTGAGTCACTTCGGGCACGAGCTCGACAACCTCGCCCGGCTGCCCGGCGGGGCCAACACCAAGCTCCTCGCGAGCGACCGCACGGCCAAGCCGCCCTGGTTCGCCACCGAGTTCATACCGGGCATCACACTCAGCGAGGCCATCCGGCTGAACGGCGGCCCGCTGACCGGCGAGTCCCTGTGGCGGCTCCTGCGCGAGGCGGCGGCCGGGCTGCGCGTGGTGCACGGCGCCGACATGGTGCACCGTGACCTCAAGCCGTCCAACGTCATGCTGACCTCCGCCGGCCTCTCCCTGATCGACTTCGGCGTGGCCCGCGCCGCCGACCAGAGCCGTCTGACCAGGACCGGCATGGTCATCGGCACTCCCGCCTACATGGCCCCCGAGCAGGCCGTCGCCGAGCGGCAGCTGACCGGTGCCGCCGACGTCTTCGCCCTCGGCAGCCTGCTCCTCTACGCGGCGAACGGCCGGCCTCCGTTCGGCGACGGCTCCGGACCCGACCTCCTCTACCGGGTCGTCCACGGCGAGCCCGACTTCGGGCGCCTCACCGAGGCCGATCCCGAGCTCGCGGAGCTCGTACAGAAGTGTTTCGCCAAGGATCCCGCGGACCGTCCGACCGCCGACGAGATCGTCGGGCTCACCGAGGAGCGCGCGGCCGGGGCCGTCTGGCCGGCGAAGGTCACCGAGCGGATCGGCGAGCGGGCGACGTTCGCGGCCGGGGCGCCCACGGCCGAGCAGCTCGCCGAGCTGGAGAAGGCCGAGCCCGCGCAGGACGTGGCGACGGCCTCCCTCACCCCGCAGGGCGGGCGGGAGCCCGCGACCGCCTCGCCCGATCCCCTGGCCGTCACCGGTCAGGCGGCGCCCGGCAGGCGGGAGGGGCGGCGGAACCGTTTCGTCATGCTCGCCGTGCCCGTCGTCGTGGCGACCGGCACCACCCTGACCGTCGCCCTCGGCCCGTACGAGATCGGCCGGCTCGGTGCGGGCCCGGGGTCGTCCGCCGCACCGCCGTCCACAGTGGCCTCGCAGCCGGCGAACGTACCGTCGGCGGGCGCGTCCGGTTCGCCGTCCTCGCAGACCCCGGGCGGCCCCAAGTCGCCGTCGTCCAAGCCGCCGGGCTCCTCCCCCGGCGCACCGCCCCCGCCCGCCGACGGCGGTGGTGGCGCCGGTGGTGACGTCGGCGGCACCGGCACCGTGCCCGGCGGCGCGGGCGGGTCCGGCAGTGGCTCGGGAAGTGGTTCCGGCAGCGGGTCGGGAAACGGCTCCGTCAGTGGGTCCGGCAGTGGGTCCGGTGGCGGTTCGACCACCACCGCCCCCTCCGGCGGCGGCACGACGGCCCCTCCCGCACCCCAGCCGACGACCCAGCGGCCCGCGCCCCCGCCGCCCTCGTCGCCCGCGCCGTCCAGCGGCGGTTCGGCGCCCTCGGGGACGTACTCGCTTGAGAACGGGTCCACCGGCAACTGCCTGGTGGAGTACAACGCGGGTTTCGGCAACATCGTCGGCACGGCCGCGTGTGGCTCCAAGGGCAACGGCACCGGCACCTACTGGTACTCCTGGACCTATCGGCCCGACGCGAACGGCACCACGTTCCGGCTGGTCAACAAGACCTCCGGCCGCTGCCTCCAGCCCGGTGGCAACACCACCGTCACAACCGTCGCCTGCAACGGGGCGAGCGCCCAGTCCTGGAAGGTCCTCACCAGCTCGGCCTCCGGCCGGACCTTCAAGAACATGAGTGACGGAAAGTGCCTGACGCCCGGCTCGTTCGCCGCGATGACCTACGCCTGCGGTTCCGGCACCAATCAGCTCTGGCGGAACATCTCAGCCCTCTGAACGCGGGCGGCCGAAGACCGGGACCGTGACCTCCCCCTCCGCCCGGAAGGCGACCTCCAGTTCCATCCCGATCCGGAGGTCGCCCTCCGGCACGCCCACGACCTCGGTCATCATGCGCGGGCCCTCGGCCAGGTCGACGACGGCGGCGACGTACGGGACGCGTTCGCCGAAGGGCGGGAGGTCGTTCCGGTGGACGACCGACCAGGTGTAGAGCGTCGCCCGGCCGCTCGCCCGCTGCCAGCGGACGTCCTCGCTCCAGCAGTGCGGGCAGAACTCGCGCGGGTAGTGGTGGGTCCTGTCGCAGGCCGCGCAGTGGCGCAGGAGCAGGTGCCCTTCGGCTGCGGCGTCCCAGTACGGGCGCGTGAAGGCGTCGATGTCGGGGTCGGCGGCCATCATCGGAGCGGTCCGGTCGCCGTCACCGTCGCCGCCGTCGTCGGAATCGTCCGGTCGCCCCGGTCCGTCGCCGTCATCAGAAGAGTCCGATCGCCGAGTCGAGGGACCAGGTCTGCCAGGACATGGCGAGGAGGGCGACGAGGGAGATCAGCGCCATCATCGCGTTCTGCCCCTGCTCGGCCCAGTCGTGGATCATCAGGACGAGGTAGAGGAGGTTGAGGAGGAGGCCGCCGGCGAGGGCGACGGGGGTGAGGAAGCCGGCGACCAGGCCGAGGCCGATCGCGAGTTCGGCGTAGACGACGACGTACGCCATGAGCTTGGGGCGGGGCGCGACGACGGTCTCGAAGCCCTTCCCGACCTGGGGCCATCGGTGCTTGGCGGCGACGTCGGCGGCCCAGGCGATGCCGGTGCCGCGTTCGAACCAGCCCTTCCTGTCCTTGTGGCGCCAGCTCTCCAGCCACCACAGGCCGAGGCCGATGCGGAGGACGGCGAGCCATTCGGCGCCGGTGAGCCAGACGGTCTGCATGCGCGTCCCCTCGACGGACCGGATTGGACCTGACGGTACGTCAGTTCAGCGCAGCCCCCGCCCCCGCGCAAGGGGCTGGTACGCGGAGATCGGGCACGCGTGACCGATTCGCAACCGAAATCCCTCCCGGTCGAGACCCACTGCGTGTACACGTCATTACGCTCAGCATTCATGGCCACCACCCCCCTGCAACCCGCCACCCACCCCGTGTACGTCATCGGCGGCGGCCCCGGCGGACTCGCCGTCGCCGCCGCCCTGCGCGGGCGCGGTGTCCGGGCCGTCGTCCTGGAGAAGTCCGACGCCGTCGGCGCCTCCTGGCGCACCCACTACGACCGGCTCCGGCTGCACACCACCCGCCGCCTCTCCGCCCTCCCGGGACTGCGGATACCCCGCTCCTTCGGGCGCTGGGTCGCCCGCGCCGACGTGGTGCGGTACCTGGAGAAGTACGCCGAGAAGCACGAACTGGACGTCGTGACGGGCGTCGAGGTCCACCGCGTCGAGCGGGCGGGCACGGAGTGGGTCCTGCACGCGACCGGCGGTCGGCGGCTCGTGGCGAGCGCGGTCGTCGTGGCCACCGGCTACAACCACACCCCGCGCCTGCCCGACTGGCCGGGCCGCGACGCCTACCGGGGCGAGCTGAACCACGCCCGGTCCTACCGCAACCCGGAGCCGTACGCCGGGAAGGACGTCCTCGTCGTCGGCATCGGCAACACCGGCGCCGAGATCGCCGCCGACCTCGCCGAAGGCGGCGCGAAGCGGGTCCGGCTCGCGGTGCGGACGGTCCCGCACATCGTGAAGCGCACGACGGCCGGCTGGCCCGCCCAGCGCTCCGGCATCCTGATCAGGCGGTTGCCGACCCGTCTGGTGGACCGCCTCGGCGCGCTCCTCGCCAGGTTCGCGACGCCGGACCTGACGGCGTACGGGCTGCCCCGGCCGGACACGGGCCTCGCCACGCGCCAGCGCGAAGGCGCGGTCCCGGTGCAGGACGTGGGCCTGATCGACGCGGTGCGGGCCGGGAAGGTCGAGATCGTCGCCGCCGTCGAGGGATTCGAGGGCGACGAGGTGCTCCTCGCGGACGGCACCCGCATCGCCCCGGAGGCCGTCATCGCCGCCACCGGTTATCGGCGGGCCCTGGAACCGCTGCTCGGACACCTGGACGGCGTGCTCGACGAGCACGGACGCCCGGTGACGCACGGCGCGCGCTGCCCGCGCGAGGCGCCGGGGCTCTACTTCACGGGATTCACGAACCCGATCAGCGGAATGCTGCGAGAACTGGCGATCGACGCGGAGAAGATCGCGCGGCGGGTCGCCCGTACGGCGAAATCGGGGGCGAAGTCGGCGACGGAGTCGAGCGCGAGATGACGACGGCGCCCCGCCCCCCAGGGGAGTGGGGGCGGGGCGCCCGCTGATCCCGGGGGGAGGGGATCAGAACGTGGAGAGGCCGTTCCAGCCCCAGCCGATCTTCACGCGGCTCTTCAGGCCACCCGCGCCGTCACCGTCGTACCGCCACAGGACACCGGCGGTGTCGCGGGCGAGGACGTCGGGCGTGCCGTCGCCGGTCAGGTCGCCGACGCCGGTCAGGGTCAGGTCCTTCCAGCCCCAGCCGATCTTCTCGACGCTGCCGTTGTCGTAGCGGCGCAGCTCACCGTCGTACTTCTGTCCGAGGTAGGACTGGTCACCGGTCCCGGAGAGGGCGCCCACGCCGGTCACCCGGTAGCCCTGGTAGAGGATGCCGTGGTTGACGCGCGGCTTGAGGCCACCGCGACCGTCTCCGCCGTACAGCCACAGGTCGCCCTTGCCGTCGAGGGCGAGGAGGTCCGAGAAGCCGTCGGACGGGAGGGCGCCGGTGTCGAGGTCGCCGACGCCGGACAGCGTCAGCCCCTGCCAGCCCCAGCCGATCTTCACCTTGGGCCGGAGGGCGCCGGCCCCGTTCCCGTCGACCCGCCAGAGATTGCCGGACGTGTCCTGGGCGATGACATCGGGGATGCCGTCGCCGCTGAGGTCGCCGGCGACCGTGAAGCGGTACCCGGTCCAGCCCCACCCGATCTTGACCCGGGCCTTCAGGCCGCCCGCGCCGTTCCCGTCGTAGCGCCAGAGGACACCGGCGGCGTCCTGGGCGAGGACGTCGGGGCGGCCGTCGCCGGTGAAGTCGTGGCGGAAGGTGTCCTGGGGGCTCGGGGCGATCCAGAAGATGTCGTCGACGTCGGCGCCGGGCGTCGAGAGGACCAGGCGGGGGCCGTTGGGCGCGGTGGCGCCGCCGACGACCGCCTGCAACCTGCTGACGTAAGCGATCTGGCTGCCGTCCGGGGACCACTCGGTGCCGGAGTTCACGTCCTCGCCCGCGGTCAGGTCGTACTCGCTGCCGTCGTCGAGGACGTGGGCGCGCGCGTCCATCATGCCGGCGTCGCTCTCGAAGGAGATCCGCTCGCCGTCCGGCGAGAACCTCGGGTTGATGCCCTCGGCGATGAGCTTCGACTCGCCTCCGACGCGCGGGTCCCAGAGGTAGACCTTGGATTCGCTCCGGTCGCCCTTCACGAAGGTGATCTTCCCGTCCCAGGCCACGTCCGCCTGCCGGGCCCCGGAGTCGGGGAGGGCGCTGCGGACGTCGCCGCTGTCGATGTCGACGCGATAGACGGTGAGACGCTCGTGCGTGTATTGATCGGCCCCGGCCACGGGCATGGAGCTCACAAGGACCTGGCGGCCGTCGGCGGTCCAGTCGAGGGTGTCGGGCTGCGCCTCGGGTTCTCTGAGGTTTTCGTGGACCAGGCGGGCGTTCCTGCCGTTGGCGTCCGCGACCCAGAGGGAACTGCCGCCGTTGATGAAGGCCATGCGCAGGCCGTCGCGCGAGAAGGCGACGCTGGTGATCGCGGCCTTGGTCAGTCCCGTGCCGGTGGGCACGATCACACGCCGGTCGGTGCCGTCGGTGTTGACCGTGACGATGGTTGCGGGGGTGCGGACGCCGTCGACGTACGTGGACTCGGTGAAGACCACCCGGGGCTTCGGCGCGTCCCCGGCGGCCTGGGCCGGGGTCCCCGTGACCGCCGCGAGGGCGGCGGAGGAGGCGAGGACGACCAGGGCGGTGCCGAGCGCTCTGCGGCGTCCCCGAGTACGGGTGGAGCGGGTCAAGTGTTCTCCCTGGGTGGTTGTCGTCGGACGTCCGGGGCAGGTCGTCCGGGCAGGTCGCCCGACATGTCGTCCGAGAGGTGAGACACGCCTCCCCCTCGAAGGGTTGTACGAGGCCGGAGGATCCGTTCCGGCACGGACCGGAGGGCGCCCGCGAGGGGCCGGACGGTCGTTCCGCCGCTGCCCGGAGGATCCGTCCGGCACCGACCGCCGCACACCCATTCCTGACTGGCCGTCAGTTCTGTAATCTGACTGGGCGTCAGCTGTATACGGATGGGTGAAGGGCGGGCGGAACACATGCTTGGATCGACTCACGGCACCTTCACCACCGGTCTCCGCGCCCGCGTGGTCGCCTGCGGCGAGGCGCCCCCGGTCGTCGTGCACGGCGTCACCGCCGCCCCCGGCGACCAGGACGTCAGCGGGCGCCCGCTGCACGCCCCCGTACCCGACCTCGACCGGTTCTTCCGGCCCGAGTCCGTCGCCGTCGTCGGCGCCTCCGACACCGAGGGGCGGCCCAACACCGGCATCACCCGGCAGCTGCTCGCCTGGGCCGAGCGGGTCGGCGCCCGGCTCGTGCCCGTGCACCCGACCCGTACCAGCGTGTTCGGGATCGACTGCGTCCCGTCCGTCGGCGCCCTCACCGAACCCGTCGACCTCGCCGTCCTCCTCGTCGCCGACCCGCTGCCGGTCATCGAGGAGCTGGCCGCCGCCAAAGTGCGGTTCGCGGTCGCCTTCGCCTCCGGCTTCGCCGAGACCGGCGAGGCCGGCGCCGCCGCGCAGGAACGTCTCGCCGCCGCCGTACGCCACTCCGGACTCCGGCTCCTCGGCCCCAACACCAACCTCAACGCGTTCGAACGCTTCCGCGAGGACCTCGAAGGGCCCGCCGTCGCGCTCATCACCCAGTCCGGCCACCAGGGGCGGCCCGTCTTCACCCTCCAGGAGCTGGGCGTCCGCCTCTCCCACTGGGCGCCCACCGGCAACGAGGCCGACCTGGAGACCTCCGACTTCATCTCGTACTTCGCCGGACGGCCCGAGGTCGGCGCCATCGCCTGCTACGTCGAAGGGCTCAAGGACGGCCGCTCCTTCCTCCTCGCCGCCGACCGGGCCGCCCGCCACGGCGTCCCCGTCGTCGCCGTGAAGGTCGGCCGCACCGAGACCGGAGCCCGTACCGCCGCCTCCCACACCGGCAAGCTCACCGGCGCCGACCAGGTCGTCGACGCGGCCATGCGCCAGTACGGGGTGATCAGGGTCGACGGGCTCGACCAGCTCCAGGACACGGCGACCCTCCTCGCCCGCGCCCGCCGGCCGGTCGCCGACGGCGTCGTCGTCTACTCGATCTCCGGCGGTACGGGCGCCCACTTCGCCGACCTGGCCACGGCGGCGGGACTCGAACTCCCCACCCTCCCCCAGGACAAGCAGGACGAGCTCCACCAATGGATCCCGGAGTACCTGAGCGTCGCCAACCCCGTCGACAACGGCGGACACCCGGTGGGCGACTGGCGCGGCCGGAAGATCATCGACGCGATCCTCGCCGACCCCTCCGTCGGGGTGCTGATCTGTCCGATCACCGGCCCCTTCCCGCCCATGAGCGACCGGCTCGCCCAGGACCTGGCCGACGCGGCGGAGGCGACCGACAAGCTGGTGTGCGTGGTCTGGGGGTCCCCCGTCGGAACGGAGGAGGCCTACCGGACGACCCTGCTCGGCTCCTCGCGCCTCGCCACCTTCCGTACGTTCTCCAACTGCATCGGGGCCGTGAAGGCCTATCTCGACCACCACCGCTTCACCAGCGGCTACCGCTCCCCCTTCGACGAGGCGCCCCGCACCCCCTCCCCCTCCCTCCGCAAGGCCCAGGCCCTCATGCGGCCCGGCCGGCGGCTCAGCGAGCACGCGGCGAAGCAGCTCCTGCGGGCGTACGGGATACGGGTGCCGCGCGAGCAGCTCGTCACCAGCGCGGCGGCGGCCGTCCGCGCCGCCGGGCTCGTCGGCTACCCGGTGGTGATGAAGGCCTCGGGCGCGCAGCTCGCCCACAAGACGGAACTGGGCCTGGTGAAGGTCGGACTGACCTCCGCCAGCCAGGTACGGGACGCGTACCGCGAACTCACCGACATCGCCCGCTTCGAGTCGATCGACCTCGACGGCATCCTCGTCTGTCAGATGGTCGGGCGCGGGGTCGAGATGGTGGTGGGCGTGACCCGCGACGAGCTGTTCGGACCGACGGTCACGGTCGGCCTGGGCGGGGTCCTGGTGGAGGTCCTCGGCGACACGGCCGTGCGCGTCCCGCCCTTCGGGGAACAGGAGGCCCGCTCGATGCTCGCCGACCTGCGGGGGCGTGCGCTCCTCGACGGCGTACGGGGTGCCCCGCCGGCCGACGTCGACGCGCTCGTCGAAGTGGTCCTGCGGGTGCAGCGGATGGCCCTCGAACTCGACGGCGACCTCACCGAACTGGACATCAACCCGCTGATGGTGCTGCCGCGCGGACAGGGCGCGGTGGCCCTGGACGCGCTGGCGGTCTGCCGATAGTCGAGTGGGAGGAGCCCCTGTGGACGAGGTCCTGCACGCAGTCGACAACGGCGTCTCCTGGATCACGCTCAACCGCCCCGAGGCGATGAACGCGGTCACCTGGGACCAGCGGGAACGGATCATCGCCCTGCTGGCGGCGGCCTCCGCCGACCCCGAGGTCCGGGCGGTCGTCGTCACGGCCACCGGCCGGGGCTTCTGCGCGGGCGCGGACCTGCGGGGCGCGCCCGCGACCGGTGCGGACCGGGTCGCGGGGGACGTGGCCCGGATGATCCGGCTCGGCGCGCAGCGGTTCATCGGAGCGGTCATGGACTGCGAGAAGCCGGTGATCGCGGCGGTGAACGGGACGGCGGCGGGGATCGGCGCCCACCTCGCCTTCGCCTGCGACCTGGTGCTCGCGGCGGACTCGGCGCGGTTCGTCGAGGTGTTCGTACGGCGGGGCCTCGTCCCGGACGGGGGCGGGGCGTACCTCCTCCCCCGCCTGATCGGGCCTCAGCGGGCGAAGGAGCTGATGTTCTTCGGGGACGCGGTGTCGGCGGCGGAGGCGAGGGAACTGGGCCTGGTGAACCGGGTCGTCCCGGCGGAGGACCTGGAGAAGACGGCCCGCGAGTGGGCCGAGCGCCTGGCCCGGGGCCCGACGCGGGCCCTCGCCCTCACGAAGCAGCTGGTGAACGCGTCCCTGGACACGGACCGGGCGACCGCCTTCGCGGCGGAGGCGGTGGCGCAGGAGCTCAACATGACGACGCGGGACGCGCAGGAGGGGGTGGCGAGCTTCGTGGAACGGCGGGAGGCGCGGTACGAGGGGCGATAGCGGGGGCCTGCTTACCTGGGCCTTATGGTGTGCAGCGCATATGCCTGCCACTGCCGCTCCGGGGGGAACGGAATGCCCAACTCCGCGCGCTCGCGCAAAAGATCCCGAAGATCCGGAAGGCCCCTCCTTCTGGTTCCCGCCCTGCTGACGGCTCTGCTCAGTCCGCTGCTGCCGACGGGAACGGCCCTGGCGGCGACGCCGCCGGTCCCGTCGAGTGCCGCACCGGCACCGGCACCGGCACCGGAAGCCGCGGCGACCGACCCCGCGCCCGAGCCGTCCACCACGACGGACCCGACGCCACAGCCGACGCCGACGCCGACGCCGACTCAGGATCCGACGGCACCCACCACCGATTCCTGCCCCGCCTTGCCGCTCGCCCCGCTCGGCGGCCCCGGCGACGCGGTCGGACGCGTGACGCTGGAGCCGAGCGGCACCGCCTGTTTCACGTTGACCGTGGAGAAGCCGGGCCTGCACCGGGTGCTCCTGGAAGGACGGCGCCCGTCCGTCACTCTCTCCTCCGGTGGGACACCAGTCACGTGCGCCGTGGACTCCGGTCCTTGCGAGCTGGCCGCCGGCACGTACACACTGCGCCTCACCCTCGCCTCCTATCTGGCCGGCGGTGAGGCACGCGTCGCCGTCGTCCCGCTGATGGCAGGCCCCGGCTGCTCGGAGCCCGTCAGTACCGACTTCGGCACGGCCCCGGCGACGGGCACCGCCTCCGGCGATCTCGGCATCATCTGCCACTCGCTCATGACCGCACCGGGCGAGCTGATCAACACGCGCCTCCGCGAGGGCGCGTCCGCCAACATCCACGCATGGGTCACCGACGACACGGGCAGGCACCTCTGCAGCGTCGGCTTCGACTGCGTGCTGCCCCCCGGAGTCGGCGGCTACCGGGTCCTCGCGCACCTCAGCCCCTCGGGCGGCACCTACGCCGTCCCCTACACCCTGACGGTCCGGCAGCTCTCCCACCCGGTGGGCTGCGCGGTCGTGGGAGTGAACGCCTACGGCACGTCGCCGACGCAGGTGTCGCCCCCGGCCGAGTGCAAGACGTTCACGCCGGATACGACCGGCACGTACCAGGTGCAGGCCCTGACGGCGTCCGGCTCCGGGACCGCGCTCACGATGTACGCGCCGAGCGGACGGATCTGCGAGTACACGAACGGCTGCCCGCTGACCGCGGGCGTCACCTACACCCTGGTCACCAGCAGCACCGTACGGATCCTCGACCCGCGCTCGACGGACGGCTGCACGAACGACGTCGAGCTCGGGCGCGCCCACCGGGGCGCCTTCTCCGCCGCCGGCGAGGTCGACTGCCTGACCCTGCCGGTACCGCGCGGCGCTCACCTGGCCGTCCTGAAGGGATACGCGCCGGGCACGACCGGCACGGCCCCGGACGTCACACTTCTCGACGCGACCGGCGCCTCCCCGTGCCCCCCGACGTCGGAGTACGTCCTGAGCACCTGCGTCCTCGGCGGAACCGGCCCGTACCGCGCGATCGTCAGCAACAGGGCCAGCGACCCCGCCACCGGGGCCTACGCCCTCGCCTTCCATCGCACGGACGCGGCGAGCGGCTGCCGGACCTTCCAGGCCGGTGACTTCACCGCCGCCTCCGCCCGGATGAGCGTGACGACCGGTGTGGACGCCTTCTCGGACTGCCTGACCATTCCGGCGGACGCGCACTCCGCGCGCGAACTGATCGACCTGCGGAACGTCTCCGGCGGCCCGGCGGGCGAGCTCAGCCTCTTCGACCAGAACGGCGCGCGGACCTGCTTCGACCCCGACGCCCCCACCGACGTGCCCCAGGACGCCTGCGCCCTGGCGCCCGGGCTCACGTACACGGCACTCGTCCACGGCGTGGACGCCCCCGCCGAATTCAGCCTCACGCGGCGGGATGTCACGGCCACCGCGCGCGGTTGCGTCGAGACCCCTGCCACGGCCGTCGGCCGTCCGTCCACCGCCGGAGTCGCGGCGGCGCCCGGCACCTTCGTGTGCCACCGGGTGACCACCCTCGACGCCCGGGACACCCTGCACCTGGACTTCCGCGACGCCTCGTACCTCTCGGCCTGGCCGGTCGGCGTGTACAGGGCGAACGGCACGAAGGGCTGCGGCGACCTGTCCCCCGGCTGCGCCGTCAGCGGATCCACTCACTACCAGGCCGTCGTCGAGGTCCGGGAGGGCACGAGCGCCGCGCCCGCCTATCGCGTCGACGCCCTGCGCATCGCCACGGCCGCCGGGCCCGCGCCCGAGTGCGTCAAGGTGGCCAACGTCAGCTACGGCTTCGGACCGCTCGTCGCCACGCTGTCCGAGCAGAAGACCGCGGTCTGCGCCGCGCTGCCCACCGGCAACTTCGACCGCTTCGTGATGAGCCAGACTCCCGCCACGACCGTTCCGCAGACGCCGACTCCGCGGCTGTACGACCTGGCTAACCGCCAGGACGGCTGTGCCCGGCGGAACTCGTACTACGAGTGCGAGGTACCGAGGCGCGCGGACGACTGGTACCTGACGGCCCGGCCGACGGTCCTCGTGATCGGGATGCCTTCGGCGCCGACGCAGTCCGCCGTGGCGCTGCAGGCGTCGTTCTCCTGCCGGCTGTCACTGTGCGGTACCGAGAAGCAGACCGTCGGCACCGTCACCCCCGGCACCGTCGGCGCCGGAAGGATCACGATGAAGGTCACCGGCACCGCGCTGCACGAGAAGACCGCGGTCGAGGTCGTCGGCGGCACCTACCGTGCCCGGTCGACGACGGTCTCCGTCGCGCCCGACCGCCGGAGCATGGACGTCTCGCTCGACCTGACGAGCGCGCCGCGCACCGCGCTGAGCCTGACCGTGATCACGCATGACGGCACGAAGTACGCGCGCGGCACCGTCACCGTCGTCGCCGCCCTCCGCGCCACCGCCGTCCCGTCCTTCACCGGCACCGCCGTCGTCGGCGGCACGGTCACGGCGAAGGCCGGGACCTGGTCGCCGGTGCCCGACGGGTACGCGTACCAGTGGAAGGCGAACGGGGTCGCCGTCGCGGGGGCCACGGCCGCCGCGTACACGATCCCCGCCGCGCTCCAGGGCAAGCAGCTGTCGGTGGCCGTGACCGCGCGGAAGACCGGGCATCCGGTCGTCACCGCGACGAGCACCGCCGTGGTGGTCAGGGGCGTCGCGCCCAAGCCCGCCAAGGTGCCCTACTTCACCGGCGCCACCCGCGTCGGCAGCAAGGTGACGGCAGTGGTCGGCACCTGGTCGCCCGCGCCGACCTCGTACGCCTACCAGTGGCGGGCGAACGGCGTGGCGATCTCGGGCGCGACGGGGTCCTCCTACGTCCCCACCGCCGCCGTCCTCGGCAAGAAGCTGACGGTGACCGTGACGGCTCACCGCACCGGGCACCTGAGCGGGGCGTACACGACCGCCGGGTACACCGTCGCCACGGGCCTCGCGCCGAAGGCGACGGCCGCGCCGTACGTCACGGGCACGGTCCGGGTCGGGCGGACGCTCACCCTGAACCGGGGGACGTGGACGCCGGCGCCGACCTCGTACACGTACCAGTGGTACGCGAACGGGCGGGCGATCACCGGGGCGACGAAGAGCTGGTTCACGCTGACGAGCGCGCAGCGCGGGACGCGGATCACGGTGAAGGTGACGGCCCAGCGGACCGGTCACTACTCCGGGGTCGCGTGGACGACGTCCACGGTGGCGGTCGCCGGCTGACCCGTCTCTTCTCGGAAGCCCCCGGGGCGGCGGTCGGTCCGTCGCCCCGGGGGCTTCCCATCTGACGGACCGTCAGCTTCAATGGGCGGCGTGATGGGACACGCGGGGATGGCGGCCACCGCCGTCCGACACCTGAGAGCGGCCGGTTCGCCGACGGCCGTGGAACCACTGCCCCGGCCGGTACTGCGCGCGGTACGCGAGGACGAGCGCCCACCCGTCGACCCGGCCGAATTCCGCCGCGTCCTCGGCCACTTCGCGAGCGGGGTCACGATCGTGACGGCCCTCGACGCGACCGGCCCGACGGGCTTCGCCTGCCAGTCCTTCGCCTCGCTCTCCCTCGACCCGCCCCTGGTGGCCTTCATGGTCGCCCGCACGTCGACGACCTGGCCCCGGATCGCGGACGCGGGCGCCTTCTGCGTCAACATCCTCGGGGCCGGACAGCGCGAACTGTGCCGGTCGTTCGCGGTGAGCGGCGCGGACAAGTTCGCGGGCGTGGACTGGACCCCGGCGCCGACGAGCGGCTCCCCGCTCCTGCCGGACGCCCCCGCCTGGATCGACTGCGCGATCACCGCCGTCCACACCGGGGGCGACCATCTGATCGTGGTCGGGCGGGTCGACTCCCTCGGCGCGACGGAGGACAGCGATCCGCTGCTCTTCCACCGGGGGCGGTTCGGGCGGTTCAGGGGGTAGCTTCCGCGTACAGCGCGATCCCGCCCAGCATGAAGACGCTCACCACGGCGAGCGAGCCCCACAGCAGCAGGGAGACGAAGTAGCCCTGCCTCGCCGGCCGGGTGAGCAGCGCCGCCACGGCCAGGACCGCCCAGCCCACGAGCCATCCCCACACGCCCGCGAGCGGCGCGAGGAGGGCTCCGGCGAGCGCCGAGAGGCCCAGCTGCCACCAGACTGGGCGACCGCCGAACTTGCGCCCCAGGTCCTCGCCCAGGAGCACCACGGGCAGGACCAGCACGGCGGAGACCGCGAACGCCGCCAGTACGCCGAACACCGCGAGGAACGGGAGTCCCAGCAGGAACAGGGCACCTCCGCCGGTGTCCTGCCCGGGCTCCGGTTCCGTGGCCAGGCCGCCGATCGTCATCAGCACCGCCAGGCCCGCCCCGGCCTCCAGGCACAGCGCCAGTGTCGAGACCCGCAGCATCCGGGCGTGCGTACGCCCCATGTCAGGACCGCTCACGCGCGATCACCCCCTGAAGATCATCATGCTCCCGTCAGAGAGAGTCCCTCTGTCCGGGACCGCCTGATCACCAGGGACATCAGGGCGGCCGCCGCGCACAGGGCGCCCGAGGCGTACCAGACGACGTCGTACGAGCCGAAGACGTCCCGGGCCACGCCGCCCGCGAAGGCGACCGCCGCCGCGCCCACCTGGTGGGAGGCGAGGACCCAGCCGAAGACGATCGCCGAGTCCTCGCCGTAGTGCTCGCGGCACAGGGCGATCGTGGGCGGGACGGTGGCCACCCAGTCCAGGCCGTAGAAGACGATGAAGAACAGCATCGGGGGATGGACCGAGGGGGCCAGCAGCATCGGCAGGAAGAGGAGGGAGATCCCGCGGAGCGCGTAGTAGACCGCGAGCAGCCGGCGCGCCTCGAAGCGGTCCGTGAACCAGCCGGAGGCGATCGTGCCGACGACGTCGAAGACGCCGATCACCGCGAGGAGCCCGGCCGCCGCCGTCACCGGCATCCCGTGGTCGTGGGCGGCCGGCACGAAGTGCGTCTTGACCAGGCCGTTCGTCGACGCGCCGCAGATCGCGAACGTGCCCGCGAGCAGCCAGAAGGGCCCCGTGCGGGCCGCCTTGAACAGGACGGTGACCGCGCGCCGGGCAGCGCCCGTCACCGGGGCGGGCTTGTCGCCGTACTCACCGCCGTACGGGGCGAGTCCGACGTCCGCCGGGTGGTCCCTGAGCAGCAGCCACACGAAGGGCACGACCGCGAGGGCGGCGAGCGAGACGGTGACGGCCGCCGGGCGCCAGCCGTGGTGTTCGACCAGCCAGGAGAGGAGCGGGAGGAAGACCAGCTGACCCGAGGCGCCGGCGGCGGTGAGGATGCCGGTCACCAGGCCCCTGCGGGCGACGAACCAGCGGTTGGTGACGGTCGCGGCGAAGGCGAGTGCCATGGAGCCGCTGCCGAGGCCGACGAGGACGCCCCAGAAGAGGATCAGCTGCCAGGGGGCCGTCATCCAGACGGTGAGGAGCGAGCCGAGGGCGATCACCGTCAGGGCCGCAGCGACGATCCGGCGGATGCCGAAGCGGTCCATGAGGGCGGCGGCGAAGGGGGCCGTAAGGCCGTAGAGGGCCAGGTTCACCGAGACGGCGAAGCCGATGGTGCCCCGCGACCAGTCGAACTCCTCGTGCAGCGGCTCGATCAGCAGGCCCGGCAGGGACGCGAAGGCCGCGGCGCCGATGATCGTGACGAAGGTGACCGCCGCGACGAACCAGGCGCGGTGGATGCGCGGGGCGCGGGACGTACGGGGGTTCGGGGGCGCCTGGCCGTCGGGCGGGCCGGCGGGCTTCTCGGTTGTCTGGGCCATGCCACCGAGCCTCCCGCCTGCCGCTCGGCCCGACGACTGGCCCGGATGACAGGTTTGCAAAGGATCGGGCCATCGCGGATACCGCCATCGAGGATCGGGCCACCGGCGACCAGGCTCGCGGCCGCTACAGCCTCGGCAGCGTCCTGATCGGGCGTACCGCGAGCAGCGCGCCCACCACGAGCACCGCGATGCCCGCCCCCGCGAGCAGCACCCGCTCCGTGCCGACCGCCGCCGCCACCGGCCCCGACAGGGTGCGGCCGACGCCCATCATCAGGAGCGAGCCGGCCACGTCGTACGCGTGCATCCGGTTCAGGGCCTCCTGCGGTACGTGCGTCTGCACGGCCGTCGACCACATCACCAGCCAGAAGGCGAAGGCCGCCCCGCCGATGAACTGGCCGGCGGCGAGCAGGGGCACCGGAGCGCCGAGGCCGAGCAGGGCGAGGTTCACAGGGAGCCCGAGGAGCGCCACCGCGCCCGCCGCGAGGGGGGTGCGGGGGCGCAGCCGGAGCGCGAGCAGGCCGCCGAGGGCGCTGCCGGCGCCGTTGACGGCGCGGGCGGCTCGGCGGGCGGTGCCGGCGGGGCGGGAATCCGTTCGGCGGCCTCAGACTTGTACGTGTTGTCCGTCACGGACACGAAGAGCTACCAGCCAGCTGGTCTACACCACCACCGATTTCCGGAGGGAGCACCGCCCGTGCCCACGCCCCACCGCGTCGCCGTCCTCGCGCTGCCCGGTCTCCTCCCCTTCGAACTGGGCATCCCGCACCGCATCTTCGGCCGCGCCCGCGACGCCGAGGGGCGGCTGCTCTACGAGATCGTCACCTGCGCCCCGGTCGCCGGGCCCGTCCCCACCGACGCGGACTTCTCCGTGTACGTCGAGCACGGTCCGGAGGCCCTCGCCACCGCCGACACGGTCGTCGTGCCCGCCTCGTACGAACTCGGCCCGGTCTACGACGAGGGCCGGCTCACCGAGGAGCTGGCCGCCGCCCTCGCCCACATCCGGCCCGGCACCCGGCTCGTGTCCATCTGCACCGGCGGGTACGTGCTCGCCGCCGCCGGTTTCCTCGACGGGCGCCCCGCCACCACCCACTGGTCGTCCGCCGAGCATTTCCAGCGCCTGTTCCCGCGCGTACGGGTCGACGCCGACGTCCTGTTCGTCGACGACGGCGACGTCCTCACCTCGGCGGGCGTGGCCGCCGGCATCGACCTGTGCCTGCACATCGTGCGCCGCGACCACGGCACGGCGGTCGCCAACGACGTCGCCCGCAGGACCGTCGTACCGCCGCACCGGGACGGCGGCCAGGCCCAGTACATCGAGCGGCCCCTGCCGGAGTCCGGCACCCACACCACGACCGCCGCGCGGGCCTGGGCGCTGGCCCACCTCCACGAGCCGATCCAGCTGCGGGACCTGGCGGAGAAGGAGGCGATGAGCGTACGGACGTTCACCCGCCGCTTCCGTGACGAGGTCGGCGTCAGCCCCGGCCAGTGGCTCACCCAGCAGCGCGTCGAGCGCGCCCGGCACCTCCTGGAGTCCACGGGCCTGCCCGTCGACCGGGTGGCGCGGGACGCGGGCTTCGGCACGGCCCAGTCGCTGCGGGCGCACCTGATGAGCGCGATCGGGGTGACCCCGACGTCCTACCGGCGCACCTTCCGCTCCGCCACCACGGGCGCGTCCGCCTCCTGAAGCACCTCGGACTCCTCGGACTCCTCGGTGCGGCGGGTCAGCCGCCGCTCCCCCAGCGCGCCGACCGCCGTGAGCAGCACGGTCAGCGCGACGCCGCAGAGGATCGCGGTCGACGGGGCCACGACCTTGAGCAGGCCGCCCGCGAGGGCGCCGCTCGCCGCGTAACCGGCGCCGACGGCCGCGTACATGACCGAGTATCCGGCGGCGAGCGCGGACGCTGGGAGGAGCCGGCGCAGGGCGAGGTTGCGGGAGAGCGCGGCGGGGGCCTGGAGGAGTCCGGCGACGACCAGGACGGCGCCGATGGCGGCGGTCCAGGGCAGGAGGGCGACGAGGGCGACTCCCCCGGTCACCGCGAGGACCAGAACGACGGACTGCACGAGCAGCGGGCCCGGCCAGTGCCCCCGCAGGCCGTAGACGAACGCGCCGACGGCCGACCCGATCGAGAACCCGGCGAGCAGCACACCGGCCCAGCCGACGGCGATCCCGCGCTGTTCGAGCAGGGCGGGCAGGATCAGTTCGGCGAGCGCGAGCAGCGAGAGCCCGGCGGCCCCGAGGACGTACACGGGCCAGGCCCGCAGCAGCGCCCGCCGTGCCGAGACCCCCTCCTCCGGCGGCGCGGCCGCCCAGCCGGCGGGCAGCAGCCGCATCCCGGCCGCCGACAGGGCCATCAGGACGGCCATGAGGAGCAGCGGTACGGCGGGGGCGGCGCCGAGTGCGAGGCCGGCGGCGAGCGCGGGGGCGGCCGCCCAGACGCCGAAGGTCAGCATCGTCTCCATGCTCATCGCCTGCGTGACGGCCCGCTCGGGAACCATGCTCGTCAGGAGCGCGCGCAGCCCGCCCGCGACGGCCGCGGGTCCTGCGCCCGCGACGATCGCGAGCGCGGCGAGGACGAGGGGGTGCGCGCCGGGTGCGAGCCCGAGCCCGGCGAAGCCGACGGCGCCGACGGCGAGTCCGGTGACGAGCTGGGGCCGGGCGCGCTCGGCGTTCATGCGCATGCCGAGGACGGGGGCGGCGACGATCTCCCCGATGACGTACGCGGCGGCGAGCGCGGCCCCGAGGGAGTATCCGCCTGGCCGCTCGCGCACGAGGAAGACGAGCGCGAGCGGCGCCATGGCGACGGGCATCCGCCCGGCGGCGGTGACGGCGCACCAGGCGAGGACGGGGCGGGTGACGAGCTCCCGGTAGGACATGGCCATGACCGTAACGGTCAGGTGGTCCTGTCACCCAGGGAGATTCCACGGCTTCGTGGGCCCCTACGGCTCAGAAAGTGAGCACCCCCCGCGCCACCTTCCCCCGTTCCGCGTCCTCGGCGGCCCGGGCGAACTCCTCCACCGGGTAGGTGGCGGTGACCAGCTCGTCGAGGAGGAGGGCGCCCGAGCGGTACAGCTCGGCGTACAGCGCGATGTCCTTCTGGGGGCGGGACGAGCCGTAGCGGCAGCCCAGGATCGACTTGTCCAGGAACATCGCCGCCGGCGGGAAGCTCGCCTCCGCCTTCGGGGCGGTCATGCCGAGCAGGATCGCCTGGCCGTGCCGGTCGAGGAGGTCGATCGCCGTGCGGACGAGGCCGGTGTGGCCGACGCACTCGAAGACGTGGTCGGCGCCGGTGGGCAGGATGTCCCGTACGCCGTCGGTGGAGGCGAGGAAGTGCGTCGCCCCGAACCGCCGGGCCACCGTCTCCTTCCCGGGGTTCGTGTCGACGGCCACGATCGTCAGGGCGCCCGCGATCCTGGCGCCCTGGAGGACGTTGAGGCCGATGCCGCCGGTGCCGATGACGACGACGGTCTCGCCGCGGCCGACCTTCGCCCGGTTGAGCACGGCTCCGACGCCGGTGAGGACGCCGCAGCCCATGAGGGCGGCGGAGGTGAGCGGGATGTCCTGGGGGATCTTCACGGCCTGGACGGCCTTGACGACGGTCCGCTCCGCGAACGAGGAGTTCGAGGCGAACTGGTGGAGCGGCTGCCCGGCCCGTGAGAACGGCCGCCCCGGCATCCCGATCGCCTTCCGGCACATCGTGGGACGCCCCCGGTCGCAGTCGGCGCACGCGCCGCAGTTCGCGAGCGAGCGACCAACATGCCCGGCATGCCCGCCATGGCGCAGGCGTACGCCCGCTGGGTGAACTCCCAGGGCGGCATCGACGGGCACGAGCTGCGCGTCCTCACCTGCAACGAACACAACACCAGCGCCGGCGCCGCCGCCTGCGCCCGCCGGGCCGTCCACGAGAAGGCGGTCGCCGTCGTCGGCTCGTACAGCCAGAACGGCCGCGCCTTCATGGCCCCCCTCGAAGCCGCCGGCATCCCGTACATCGGCGGGTACGGGATCTCGGAGGACGAGTTCACCAGCCAGCTCTCCTACCCCGTCAACGGCGGGCAGGCCTCCCTCATCGCAGGACACGGCCTGCAGCTCGCCGAGTCCTGCCGGACGGTCTCCCTCGTCCGGCCCGACACCCTCGCCGGCGACAAGCTTCCCGAGCTCCTCAACTCCGGCCTGCGCAAGGCGAGCCAGCGCAACGCCGTCGACATCCCGGCCGTCGAGGACGCGGCCGAGTACACCGCGCAGGCCGGTCAGGCCCGCGACAAGGCCGGCGACGAGGACGGCTGCGTCACCGCCGTGCTCGGCGAGCGCACCCAGACGTTCTTCGACTCCTTCCGCCGCCTCCCGGACGACGAGAGCGGTGGCGCCACGGACGACAAGTCCGACGCCGTGCGGATCTCGTCCGTCCTCGGCAGCGTCGGCCAACCGGTGATCGACCGCACCGGCGGCGCCCGCAGCCCCTTCGAGGGCGCGTTCGTCACCGGCTGGTACCCGGAGGCGGGCGACAAGAGCTGGGCGCCGATGCGCAAGGTCATCCAGGAGCACGCCTTCGCCGACAACCGGGTCGACCCGGCCGACGCGGGCGTCCAGACCACCTGGATCGCGTACACGGTCCTCAAGGAGGTCATCGAGACCCTCGACGAGGACAAGATCACGGCCACGAAGATCGCGCACGCCCTGGACCGGGGCGCGCAGATCGACACCGGCGGCCTGACCCCCGCCCTGCGCTGGAAGTACGAGGACCTGCTCGGCGCCCCGGGCTTCCCCCGGATCGTCAACCACGAGGTGACGTTCCAGGTGGTCCGCCAGGGGCGGCTCGTGGCGCAGAAGCCCGGCTTCGTCGACGTCGGCGAGACCGTCCTCAGCGCCCCGTAGGGCCCGGTCAGAGCTGGGAGTACGTCCGCTTCTGCAGGCCGTACTTGTCGGCCGTCGGGTTCCAGAGCGAGGCCGCCTTCTTCTTGGCGGTGGTGGCCTCGCCGCTCTTCGCGTTCGCCGCGGAGAGCTGGTTGGTCGAGCGGGCCTTGCCGTCCTTGCAGGCCTTCTTGGCCTTCATCTGGACGGCCCAGGCGGCGTAGTGGTCGTCCGCGGACGCCGAGGCCTGCCAGGCCTTGGTCAGCGCGGCCGTCAGCGCCGCGTCGTTCGGGATCTTGTCGACCGACAGCGACTGGAGCTTGGTGACCAGGGCCCGGCGCTGCTGGGCGGCGCCGCGCAGGTCGGCGGCGGCCTTGTCGAGGTTCTTGCACTGCTTGATGGACTCGACCGAGCTGATCACCGTGTCACGGCTGTCGCTGCTGGTCGCGAGCAGCTTGCTCAGCTCCCGCGCCTGCGGCTCCGCCGGGTCGGCCGGCTTCTCCGTGGGCGCCTCGCCGGTGGGCGGGGCGGAGCTGGTGGCCACCACGTTCTGACCGCCGGTCTTGGGGTCCTTCTCCTCGTCCCCGCCGCTGAGCAGCGCACCGGCGCCGAGGCCGACGACCGCGCAGCCGACGACGACGGCCGCGATGAGCGCGACCGGCGACTTGCGGCGCGGCGGCTCGGGCTCGCCGCCGTCGTAGTAGGCGTCCTGGTACGCGTACTGCTGCGGGGGCGCCGGGGGCTGGTGGTGCTGCTGCTGGTGCTGCTGGTACGGGGCGGGCGCCGGCGGCTGCTGGTACGCCTGCGTGTGCTGCTGCATGTGCGGCTGCGGCTGCTGAGGCGCCCGCGGCGCCTCCGTACGGAAGAGGTTGTCGAACTCGGCGGGCGGCTGCCGCTCACCGGGCTCCTGCGCCGGTACGGGCGCGATGTACTGGGTCGCGTCCGAGGCGCCCGCGGGCCCGGCACCGGGGCCCTGCGCCGGGAGCGGCCCCGTGCCCAGGAACTGGGTCTGGCCGCCGCCCTGCTGCTGCGGCGGCACGGGGGCTATGTGCTGGGTGGCCTGCATGTCCGCGGCGGCCGGGTGCGGGTACCCGTAGCCGGGCTGCGGAGCGGACACCGGCGGCGGGTATCCGTAGCCCGCCGGCTGCGGCGCGGACGCCGGGGGCATCCCGCCCGGCGCCTGGGGCGTGCCGCCCTGCGCCTGCGGCATGGCGCCCTGCGCCGGGTAGCCGTAACCCGGCTGCGGCGGTCCGCCCTGCGGCGGGACCGGCGGCAGGTACTGGGTGGACTGCATGTCCGCGGCACCGCCCGGCGTCGCCTCAGGAGGCAGCGGCTGCGCGGGCGGCAGCGGCTGTCCGCCCGGCGCGGCGCCGGCGGGACCCCAGGCGCCACCCCACGGCTGTGCTCCCCCTTGGGAATCCTGCGCGGGGGGCACCGCCGGGTACTGCGGCTCCGGACCCTGTCCGTTCTGCGTCACCGGGACTCCTACTGATGGACCTACGGAATCGTCGGCTCACGCTACCGGGTGGGCGCGGGCCTCCGCACATACGTGTGAGCCCGGTTACACCGCCTTCTCGCACGGCTGTCAGGCCGCGAACAGCTCCATCCGCACCCCGAACTCCCGCACCACCGCCTCCCCCGCGTACGGCTCCAGGCGCTGCCTCAGATCGTCCAGGTACTCCGCGCCCCGCGACGACCGCAGCGTGCCGAGGAGTTCGAGCGCCCGCGTCCCCGTACGGCAGGCCTGCTCGACCTCCCGCTGCTGGACCTGCGCCGAGGCGAGCAGGGCCAGGCCGATCGCCCGGCGCCGCGCCCGCGCGTGCGGGTGCCCGGCGACCGCCTCCTCCGCCGCCCGCGCCGCCGCCTCCGCCTGCCCCAGGTCGCGGTAGCAGTGCGCCAGTTCGTCCGCCAGGTACGCCTGGTCGAAGTGGGCGATCCACGCCGGGTCGTCGCCCGCCTCCGGATCGGCCCGCTCCATGGCCCGCACGGCCCGCCCGGCCGCCGTCTCGAAGGCGCGGACGTCCCCGAGGAGCGCGTGGCCCCGCGCCTCGGCCGCGAGGAACATCGCCTCGGCCCGCGGCGGCACCTTCCCCCGCGCCCCCTCCTGCGCGGCCCGCGCCAACTGGGAGATCTCCCGCGGCGTTCCCAGCTGCGCGGCGAGGTGGCTCATCGACGCGGCCAGCACATAGCCGCCGTAGCCCCGGTCGCCGGCCGCCTGCGCGAGCCGCAGCGCCTGGATGTAGTACCGCTGGGCCAGCCCCGGTTCACCGGTGTCCACCGCCATGTACCCGGCCAGCTCGGTCAGTCGGGCGACCGCAGCGAACAGCTGCCGGCCGACGGCCTCCCGGTAGGAGCCGGACAGCATGCCCGACACCACGCTGTTGAGGTAGTGGACGACCACCGGCCGCACATGGCCGCTGCCGAACCGCCGGTCGAGGTCCACGAGGGCGCTCGTCATCTCCCGTACCGCCGCCACGTCCGCGACACCGACGCGCGCGCCCGCCATCCGGGCCACGTGCGAGTCGGGGCCCGTGATCAGCCAGTCCCTGCTGGGCTCGACGAGCGCGGAGGCCGCGACGGTGGAGCCGGAGAGGAAGTCGCGGCGGCCCACGTCGCTGCGCCACAGCTCGCAGACCTGCTCGATCGCCCCGGGCACGGTCGGCGCGAACTGGAGGCCGACCCCGGCGGCGAGGTTGCGGCCGTTGGCCATGCCGACCTCGTCGATCGTGACCGTACGGCCCAGCTTGCGGCCCAGCGCCTCGGCGATGATCCCGGGCGCGCGGCCGCGCGGCTGCTGCCCGCGCAGCCAGCGCGCCACCGACGTCTTGTCGTACCGCAGGTCGAGGCCGCGCTCCGCGCCGACCATGTTCACCCTGCGGGCGAGACCGGCGTTGGAGCAGCCGGCCTCCTGAATGAGCGCCTGGAGCCGTTCGTTGAGCTGGCGTGGAACCAGTGGCCTGGCTGCCATGAGTACCCCCTGAGGCCGTGCGGTGATCACCGGAGAAGGGATCACTGCCCGTCGAATATCCGGTCAATGCCGATGTGAACACGCGAAACCGGACACGTCGGCCGCGTCCTCGCCGCCGGCGCCCCCACGTGTGCGTACCCACCCCCGCTCCCCGGCCCCCCGCGCGCCCCCGCCCGTGCACCGATGCGCCCCATGTGCAGGATCGATGCGTCAACACGTCGTCCACCGCGCCCGTAACCCCAGGTGGCGGGGGAAGTTGTGTTCACCGTGGAAGAGACCATGGGAGTCACGGAAGCCGCACAGATCCCCAAGCAGCGGGGCGAGCAGCTGCTGGACAGCGCCGTGCGGTACGCGGAAGAGCGGCACTGGGACGTGTTTCCCGGGACCTGGCTGGAGGCCGTCGAGGGCAGGGAGCGCTGTTCGTGCGGCGCGGACGCGTGCGCCGTGCCCGGCGCCCACGCGGTCAGGCCCGACTGGTCGACCCAGGCGACCGGCAGCGGGGTAGGGGCCCGGCGGATGTGGTCGAAGCAGCCGAAGTCCTCGATCCTGCTGCCGACGGGCCGCACCTTCGACGCGATCGAGGTGCCCGAGTCGGCGGGGTTCCTGGCGCTGGCCCGGATGGAGCGCATGGAGCTGACGCTCGGCCCGGTGACCTGCACCCCGGACCGCCGGATGTACTTCTTCGTGCTGCCCGGCGCCGCCGCCAAGGTGCCGGACCTCGTCCGGAAGCTGGGCTGGGTGCCCGCCTCCATCGACCTCACCACGCGCGGCGAGGGCCACTACGTGGCGGCCCCGCCGACCCGGATCGGCGGCTCCGGCGCGGTGCAGTGGGCCCGGCGCCCCACCCCGGCGAACCGCTGGCTGCCCGACGCGGAGGAGCTGATCAGCGCCCTCGCGTACGCGTGTGGCCGGGAGGCGGCGGAGGCGAGAAGCCGTACGTCCTGACCCTGGGTCTCCGGCGGGCCCACCCTTAGGGTGGGGCCCGTACTACTCACGGGGACTTACGAGGGGTTGAAAGACCATGCCTGACCAGGCATTTGAAGGAAAGTTCGACAAGGCGGGCGCCGCACCGGGGGAAGGTGCGGCGCCCGCTGTGCGTGTCGAGGGGCTGTGGAAACGATTCGGCCAGCAGATCGCGGTGAGCGGGATCGACCTGGTCCTGCCGGCGGGCCGCTTCATCGGGCTCGTCGGGCCCAACGGCGCCGGCAAGACCACCACCCTCTCCATGATCACCGGCCTGCTCCGGCCGGACCAGGGCCGCATCATGGTCGCCGGGCACGACGTGTGGGCCGACCCCGAGTCGGTCGCCCGGGTCAAGGCCCGGATCGGCATCCTGCCGGAGGGGCTGCGGCTCTTCGAGCGCCTCTCGGGCCGTGAACTCCTCGCGTACAGCGGCCGGCTGCGGGGGCTTCCGGGCGCCGAGGTCGACAAGCGGGCCACCCAGCTCCTCGACGTCCTCGACCTGGCCGGTTCGCAGCACAAGCTGGTCGTGGACTACTCGACCGGCATGCGGAAGAAGATCGGGCTCGCGGCGGCGCTGCTCCACAACCCCGAGGTCCTCTTCCTCGACGAGCCCTTCGAGGGCGTCGACCCCGTCTCGGCGCAGACCATTCGCGGAGTCCTCGAGCGGTACACGTCCTCCGGCGCGACCGTCGTCTTCTCCAGCCATGTCATGGAGCTGGTCGAGTCGCTCTGCGACTGGGTCGCCGTGATGGCGGCCGGCCAGATCCGGGCGCAGGGCCCGCTCGCCGAGGTCCGGGGCGACGCGCCCTCCCTGCAGGCCGCGTTCCTCGAACTCGTCGGCGCGAACGGGCGCGAGGCGGCCGGGGACTCGCTGGACTGGCTGGGCGGCGGGGGCAACGGCGGCATCGGCAGCGGCGGCGGGGCGCGGTGATGAGTGCCATGACCACCTCCACCGGGGTCACGGCCCCGGCCGCCTCGTCGTCCGTTCCGTCGCTCACCTCCGTCTTCGTACACCTCAAGCTGTCGCTCCTGCGCAACGGGCTGAAGCAGTCCGGCGGGCGGACCGCCGTGTACATCGTCTCGATCGTCTTCGGCGTCCTCTTCGCCGCGGCGATGGTCCTGGGCTTCGTCCTGCTGCGGGGCAGCGCCGACGCCGCCACGATCGCCGTCCTCCTGACGGGCGTCGTCGCGCTCTCGTGGGCCGTGATGCCGCTGTTCGTGCCGGGCGGTGACGAGACCCTCGACCCCTCGCGGCTCGTGATGCTGCCGCTGAGCCCCCGGCCGCTGGTCCGCGCCCTGTTCGTGGCCTCGCTCGTGGGAGTCGGCCCCGTACTCACCCTCTTCCTCGCGTTCGGGGCGGCCCTGTCCGTCGCGCACGGCGCGGCGGCCACGGTCGCCGCCGTGTTCGCCGTCCCGCTCACGGTCGCCGTGTGCGTGGCGCTCTCCCGGGCGCTGGCCGCCGCCAACATCCGCCTCCTGACCTCCCGCAAGGGCCGGGACCTGGCGATGCTGAGCGGCCTCGTCATCGCCGTCGGCATGCAGGCCGTCAACTTCGGCGCCCAGCGCCTCAGCCGGCCCGGCGGTCTGGCCGCGCTCGAACCGGCGGCGGCCGTCGTCGACTGGCTGCCGCCCGCCGCGGCGATCGGCGCGGTCGACGCGGCCGGCGACGGCGACTACGCGGCCGCGGCGGCCCGGCTGCTGCTGACGGCCGCCGCCCTCGCGGCGCTCGTGTACTGGTGGCAGCGGAGCCTCGTCCGTCTGATGGTCGAGCCGGACGGCTCCACCATCGGCGCGTCCTCGGGCGGGGACGCCCGGGAGAAGTCCGCCGGTACGGGGTTCCTCGCCCGGATCCTGCCGGGCGGGCGCACGGGCGCCGTCATGGAGCGCAGCCTGCGCTACATGTGGCGCGACCCGAAGACGAAGGCCGCCTGGGTGTCCTCGCTCGCCATCGGCCTGATCGTCCCGCTCGCCAACGCCTTCCAGGGCGCGGGCTCCATCTACTGGGCCTGCTTCGCCTCCGGCATGCTCGGCCTGCTGATGTACAACCAGTTCGGGCAGGACACGTCGGCGTTCTGGATGGTCGCCCAGACCCTGTCGACGACGGCCGACGCGTATGCCGAACTACGCGCGCGTGCCCTCGCCCTGCTCCTGGTCACCCTCCCGTACGCGACGTTCGTCACGGTCCTCACGACCGCCGTCCTCGGCGACTGGTCGCAGCTCCCGGAGGGCCTCGGGCTCGCGTTCGCGCTCCTCGGCGCGATGCTGGCGACGGGCGCGGTGGTCTCGGCGCTCTTCCCGTACTCGATCCCCCAGGACAGCGGCTACAAGAACGTCGCTCCCGGGCAGACCGGTCTCGCCTGGATCTCGATCTTCGGCGGCATGCTCGCGGCCCCGCTGCTCTGCGCCCCGGTCATCGGCGCGACGATCTACCTGCACCTGTCCGACCAGCACTCCCTGCTCTGGCTCCTCCTGCCGGCCGGCACGCTCTACGGCGCGCTGCTCGTCTGGGCGGGCCTCAAGGCCGCGGCTCCGCGCACGGCGAGCCGGCTGCCGGAGATCCTGGCGGCGGTCAGCAAGGGCTGACCACATCCTGTGGGTACCCCTGTCACCCGTGTACGGGGTACCTACAGGGCCGTACGGTCAGCGGGGCAGGGTCTGGGTGACGCGCCACAGGCGGCGCGGCAGATCGCCCTCCTCGAAGGCGTGCACCTCGTCGAGCGCCCAGCCGTCCGCGAGGGCGTCGACGAGCTCGCGGGGGAAGAAGTGCACGGCGAAGCCCCCGTGCTCCCAGATGTCGTCTCCGTGTCCGGTGCCGGCCCCGTAGTGGGCGTCGCCGGTGTGCCGGACCGTGTAGACGAACGTCCCACCCGGCCGCAGGACCCTGCGCACCTCGGCCACGAGGGCATGGACGTCCTCGGTGGACAGGGCCATGCACAGCAGCATGTGCGCGAACACCGCGTCCACGGAGGCGTCGGCGAACGGCAGCGGTTCGCGTACGTCGACGACCGTGGTCGTCACCCGGGCACCCAGGCCCTCGGCCGCGGCCCGCTCGCGGAGCTGCTCAAGGCCCACCGGACTGAAGTCGGCGGCACTGACGGTGAGCCCCGAGCGCGCGAAGTGCAGCGCGTCACGGCCGTGCCCGGCGCCCAGCTCCAGGACGTCCCGGGCCCCTGCGTCCAGGAACGTGCCCGCGGCGTACACGGCGGGCGCGGAGGGCCGGTCGCCGTACATGCCGGGGTGAGCGCCGTAGGTGCGTTCCCAGTGCTCACGCTGGGAACGCGCCAACCGCCGACCGTCCTCTTCCGCACTCATCGCCGACCCTTTCCGCCTCCGCCGTGCTTCCACCGTAGGGGGTGCCCCCTCAGGGTGGGCCGCCGGTCGGCCGGTGAAGGACGCGGGGCGGCGCGGCCGTCAGCCGAACTGGCCCGGCTGGTAGTCGCCCGCGGGCTGCTGGATCATCGCGTTCCCGCGGTTGAAGGCGTTGATGACGGCGATGGCGGCCACCAGGGCGGCGAGCTGCTCCTCGTCGTAGTGCTTGGCGGCGTTCTCCCAGACCTCGTCGGAGACGCCGCCGCCGTCGGCGAGGCGGGTGCCCTGCTCGGCCAGTGCGAGGGCCGCCCGCTCGGGCTCGGTGAAGACCTTGGCCTCCCGCCACGCGGCGACCAGGTGGAGGCGTATCGAGCTCTCGCCCGCGGCGGTGGCGTCCTTGGTGTGCATGTCGAGGCAGAAGCCGCAGCCGTTGATCTGGCTGGCGCGGATCTTCACGAGTTCCAGCGTGGCGGCCGGGACCGACGAGCCTTCCAGCGCCTTGCCGGCGGCGATGATGTGCTTCCAGACCTTGCCTGAGATCTGGCTCTCGAACATGTTCAGACGGGCGTTCATGGTGGGCTCCTCCGTGCTGGTCGGTGACTACACCCACACGACGGAACGGCCTCGCCGGAACGTGACACCACCGACCGTGACCTGCGTCACGTCGGGCGTCGGGGCGTGGCGCGGGCGCCGAAACCCCTTGCTCCGCGCGGTCGCTCCGTACGATCCTCGCCGCATGAGCCTCCCCCGCCCCCACGCCCTCCCGCAGCCCGTGATCACCGTCGACGACGACCTCACCCTGCGCGCGTTCGACGCCGGGGCGGACCTCCCGGAGTTCTTCCGTGTCATCGAGGAGTCGCTCGACCACCTGCGCCCGTGGATGCCCTGGGTCGCCGAGCACAGCCGCGACCGCACCACCGCCTTCCTGGCAGGACGCGCCGGACTGTGGGCGACCGGCCAGGAGTTCAGCTACGCGATCGTCCTCGACGGCGCCATCGTCGGCTCGTGCGGCCTGATCCGGTACGAGGACACCCCCGCCGGCACCCGCGAGATCGGCTACTGGCTGCACCCCGCCGCCACCGGCCGCGGAGTCGCCACGCGGGCCGCCCGCGCCCTGACCGAGCAGGCGTTCCGCCTCCCGGGCGTCGACCGCGTCCAGATCGTCCACGACCCGGCCAACACCGCCAGCGCCGCCGTCCCCGCCCGTCTCGGCTTCACCGAGGGCACCCGCCGCCCGGCCGAGGCCCTCGCTCCCGCCGAGACCGGCGAGGTCCAGGTCTGGCACCTGCGCGCGGCGGGCTGACCGGCCGTGACGACCGACGAAGCGCGCGCACTCGCACGGCTCGTGCGGGAGCAGGCCGGACCAAGGGCACGGCAGGGCGACGCTGCGTACGTAAGGGAGTTGGGGGCGCGGCTCGCCGAGGGGCTCGACGCCGCCGCCGAACAGGTACGGCTGTACGGGGACGCCTTCGCCCGCGTGGTGCGGACCCTCGCCCTCACGCCCGGCCGCGACAGCCTCGTACAGCTGATCCGGCTCCTCGACGAGCACGGAGCCGGACAGGCTCGACGAGCCGCGCGTGTGTCTGTTCCACGAACTGCTCCTGCGGGGCGCTCTGACGGCCACGGACACGGATAGGACACGTCCCTTGTCGGGCGTACGCGTGCGCGTACGTAGGATCGCTGGCATGGCTCTGCGACCGGTTCAGGTGAACATCAAGGCCGTCGATGCCGGGGCGATCGGACGGTTCTGGGCGGAGGCGCTCGGCTGGCACGCGTACAGCCCCGGTGTGACCACGTACGTGGGTCCCGCCGGAGGCCTCGTCTGGCCCGACCCGGTCGCGGTCTGCGTCGACGTCGTTCCCGTGCCGCGGCCCAAGACGGCGGCGAAGAACCGTACGCACCTCGATCTCGCCACCACCTCCGCCACCCACCAGGCGGAGCTTGTCGCACGCCTGCTGGCCCTCGGCGCCATGCCCGCCGACGTGGGCCAGGGCGACGTGCCGTGGACGGTGCTCGCCGACCCCGAGGGCAACGAGTTCTGCGTACTGGAGCCCCGGGAGGTCTACCGGGACACCGGGCCGATCGCCGCGGTGGTCGTCGACTGCGCCGACCCGCGGGCCATGGCCCGGTTCTGGGGCGAGGCGATGGACTGGACCCTGCACGAGGTGACCGACGAGCAGGCGGTACTGCGCTCCGCCCAGGGCACCGGGCCGTATCTCGAGTTCCTCCGCTCGGCCGACGTGGCGACCCCGCCGGACCGCGTCCACCTCGACCTGCTGCCGTACCCCGGCGACGACAAGGACGCGGAGGTGGCCAGGCTGCGGGCCCTCGGCGCCACCGACCTCGACGTGGGCCAGGGCGACGTGCCCTGGACGTGCCTGACCGATCCGGAGGGCCACGAGTTCTGCGTGCTCGCCCTGTCGGAGTGAGCGGGAGGGGCGCCGGGACAAGCGGATGCGGACCGCCCCTTGGAGGGGCGTGGCAGGCTGCGCCCGTCACTCCCCTACACCTCGGGCTCCCAAGCCCGGAGCAGGTCGATCAGCCCTGCGTCCCCCTCGATCCGGAGGGAGTCCGCCGGGATCCGGTCGTAGATGAAGAGGACCAGATCACTGGCCGTGCCCCGGACGGAGACACCGGCCGCTTCCGGCTCGTCGGCGGTGGACACGGGAGCGGGGACGGGCTGACGGGCGACTCGTGCGCCGTCGCCGTCGACCGTGAGGCGCCAGGAGCGGCCCTCCGTGGCGTGGAAGTCGAAGGTGGTGGGCTCGTGCGGCCAGGCGCTCGTCGTCGCGACGCAGGTGGACAGGAACTCCTCGACACCGTCGAGCGCCACCTCGTCCGGCAGCGGCTGCGGGACGCCGACGGTGGCCTGGGCGTCGTACGCGTGCACCGCGATCTCCTGGAGCTGGTGCCGGGCGACGGCACCACAGGTCCGCGGCGACTGCGACGCACCCCACCACGTCCAGCACCCGCGATCCGGGCCGGCCTCCCGCAGGGCGTCCAGCAGTTGCCGTGTCGATGCGACCGACCAGGCCATCAGGGCCTCGCGCTCCCGGCCCACCGCCGTGGCACGCTCGGCGACGGCCTCGGCCGAGGGGGCGTCGGCGGGCCCGGCGGCGACGGTGGCGGCCCAGAAGCGGCGCCCCTGCCCCAGGTGCCGCACCAGATCGAACAACGTCCACTCGGGGCAGGTCGGCACCTGTACGTCGAGGCTGGGCGCGGAGGCGACCGCGGCACGGAAGGCGGCCGACCGTTCGTCGATGAGCCTCAGGAGGTCGGGAGACTCAAGAGTGGATATCACTCCGGCTGTCTATCACCCTGCTCGCGGATCGACGAGTCGATTGCCGTGACCTGAACTCCTCACGGGCGCGGCGAGACGAACTCGAACGGGTGGGCGTACACGGGCTGTCGGGGGTGTCGGGCGGGTGAGCGGGCGTCGGCGGTCTTAAGGTCCGTCCTGTTTCCGAGGAGGACTTCTGATGCGCGACGTGACCTACTCGATGAGCGTCTCCCTGGACGGCTACATCGTCGGGCCGGACGGCGACTTCGACTGGACGGCACCCGGCGACGACGTCTTCCGTTTCTGGATCGACGAGATCCGGGGCGTCGGCGTCCACCTGCTGGGGCGACGGCTGTACGAGACGATGCTGTACTGGGAGACCGCCGACCAGGACCCCTCGCTCGACGCCCCGACGCGCGAGTGGATCTCGCTGTGGAACCCGCTCCCGAAGGTGGTGTTCTCCACCACCTTGTCGGCGGTGCAGGGCAACGCCCGCCTGGCCTCCGGCGGCCTGGCGGAGGAGATCGAACGGCTGCGGGCCGAGCCGGGAGAGGGCGAGATCGCGATCGGCGGCGCGACCCTGGCCGCCCAGGCGGCCGAGGCGGGCCTGATCGACGAGTACCGGACCATGGTCTACCCGGTGCTGGTCGGCGGTGGCATCCCGTACTTCCCCCGGAGCGAGCGCCGGGTGGACCTCGAACTCGTCGAGACCCGCACCTTCAACTCAAGGGTCGTCTACCTCCGCCACCGCGTGACCCGATAGGTCGCTCCTCTTCGGTCGACGCCTGCCTTCCCAAGCTGACACGAGCTTGCCGGAATCCGGGTGCGGACCACCGGGGGCGTGGTGTGTTATCAGGGCATGGCGATCGAGTGGGGCAAGGCCGGAGTCGACGGTTTGGGCGAGGCCGTGGGTGCGCTGCGGGAGTGGCAGACCGACGGGGCGCCGATGCAACTGCACACGGGGGATGTGGGCTGGTTCTGGCGGTTCGGAGCAGAGGCGACGGCCGCGGCGGTCAGGACATGGAGCCGGGACGGACGCATTCTCGCCGTCGGGCTGCTGGACGGTCCCGGTCTCTTGCGGCTGACGATGGCGCCGGACGCCCGGCGGGACGAGGAACTGGCGCGGCAGCTGGTCGAAGACGTGACCCAGCCGGAGCGCGGCGTGCTGCCCGAGGGGAAGGTGGACATCGAGACGCCGGCGGGTTCACTGGTCCGGGACCTGCTGTTCGAGGACGGCTGGAAGGCCGGTGAGCCGTGGACGCCGCTGCGCCGCGACCTCACGGAGCCGGTGGGGGATCCCGGCATGCGGGTCGAGGTGGTCGGACCGGAGACGGCGGACGTGCGTGCCGCCGTGCAGCGGGCATCGTTCGACGGGTCGAGATTCACGGACGACCTTTGGCACGCGATGGCGGCCGGATCGCCGTACGCCGATGCCCGGTGTCTGGTCGCGTACGACGTCCAGGACAACGCGGTGGCGGCCGTGACGGTGTGGTCGGCCGGCCCGGGCAGGCCCGGGTTGCTCGAACCGATGGGTGTGCACCGGGACCATCGCGGTCACGGCTACGGCAGGGCCATCACCCTGGCCGCGGCGGCCGCACTCCGGGAGCTGGGCTCGTCGAGCGCGATCGTCTTCACCCCCAGCAGTAACGCCGGCGCCGTCGCCACCTACCGCTCAGCAGGCTTCCGGCAGCGCCCCGAGGTCCAGGATCAGTATCGGGACGCCTAGGACCTGAGATTTTTGGGGGACGACCCTCACGCCGTTTCGGGGATGTCCCGGAGTTGCCGAGGCGTCCGCCGACCTAGCGTGAAGTCATGGCAACTTCCGTACGCACCAAGGTCGTCGCGGCCTGCGCGGCGATGCTCGCTGTCACCGCCACCGCCGTCTCCGCCGTCACCGCCACAAGCGCCGTCGCCCGGCCGGACCCGCTCGCCCGCTTCCACGGCCAGCACCTCGACTGGCACGCCTGCGCCCTCGGCGACGACGACGAGCTCGGCCGGAGCCTGGACGCCGCCGGAGCCGACTGCGCCGACGTCACCGTGCCGCTCGACTACACCGACCCCGGCGGCCGCACCATCACCGTCGCCTTATCCCGCCTGAAGGCCACCGACACCGCCCACCGCATCGGCACCCTGCTGCTCAACGACGGCGGGCCTGCCGGCCCCAGCCTCCACATGCCGCTGACCAAGTCCGAGGTGATGGGAGACGTCGCCGGCCGCTACGACCTGATCGGCATGGACCCGCGCTTCGTCGGCCGCAGCACCCCGCTGGACTGCGGCTGGGACCTCGGCTCCGCGCTCCTCCGCTCCGCGGGCGCCGACCGGGCCGCGTACCGCGACGAGGTCGCCGTCGCGCGCGAGCTGGCCGGGCGGTGCGAGCGCGCCCACGGCGACGTGCTGCCGTACGTCACCACCCGCAACACCGCCCGCGACATGGACGTCATCCGTGCCGCCCTCGGCGAGGACGCCCTCTCCTACCTCGGCTACTCGTACGGCAGTTACCTCGGCCAGGTCTACACGCAGCTCTTCCCCGGCCGCACCGACCGCATGGTGCTCGACGGCGTCAACCCCCCGCAGCGCTACAACCAGACCCTGCTGCGCGGCGCCGAGGCGGCCAACGAGGCGGCCCTGCGTGACTGGGCGTCGTGGACCGCCGCACGGCACGGCACCTACGGGCTTGGCGCCACGCGCGCCGAGGTCCTGGCGACGGTCCGGCACATTCTCGACGCCGCCGCGGAAGAGCCGCTGCGAATAGGGAAGGCCCACCAGCTGGACGAACACGTCCTGCCCGCCGTCCTCATCGGCGGCCTCGGCAGCGACCTCGACAGAAACCGCGCCGCCCTGGCCGCGACCGTCCGCATCCTGGCGCGCGCCGCCGACCGGGAGCCGGTCGAGCCGTCCGAGGCGCTTGCCGGGCAACTGGAGTTCCTGCTGACCAAGGCGGGATCGGGCCCCTCGAGCCAGATGACCGCGATCATCTGCGGCGACGTGGCCGAGCGGCGGGGCATCGGCAGCTATTGGCACGCCGTCCAGACCTCCCGCGAGCGGTTCCCCCTCACCGGGCCGCTGGCCAACAACATCACTCCCTGCGAGTTCTGGGACCGCCCCGCCGAGCCGCCGACCGTGCTCGACAACGACGCCCCTGCCCTGCTCGTCGCCGCCACCGGCGACCCCCGCACCCTCTACGCCGGCGCCCGGGCCGTACGCGGACAGTGGCCGACCTCCCGCCTCCTCACCGTGACCGGCGCCCGCCAGCACGGCCTGTACGGGGAGTACGGCAACACCTGCGTCGACACCCACGTCAACACCTACCTGCGCACCGGCCGACTCCCGGCACACGACCTGACCTGCGAGGCGTAGCCCCCTCACGTCCGGCGCGAGCACGTGTCCGATCGCGGCGGCCAGGGGCGGCGACGGCTTCTAGGATCTGCGGCATGGCGACAAGACTTGTGCAGATCAATATGAAGGCCCATGACGACTGCCTGCTCGGCCGGTTCTGGGCGGAGGCGCTCGGTTGGGGTGTCGACAGCGAGGGGCCCGGCGTCACCAACCTCGAACCCGTGGGTTTCGCCTACCCCGACCCCGTGGCCGTCTGCATCGACATCGTGGCCCGCCCGGAAGCCAAAACGGTGAAGAACCGGGTGCACCTCGATCTGGCCACCACCTCGCTCGCCCATCAGGCGGAGCTGGTCGCGCGCTTGAAGGATCTCGGCGCGACGCTCGCCGACGTGGGTCAGGGCGGCGACGTCCCCTGGACGGTCATGGCCGACCCGGAGGGCAACGAGTTCTGCGTCCTGGAGCCCCGCCCGATCTACCAGGACACCGGGCCGATCGCCACGGTGGTGGTCGACTGCGCCGACCCACGAGGGATGGCCCGGTTCTGGGGCCAGGCGATGGACTGGACGGTGCACGTGGTCGCCGACGACCACGTGACCATGCGATCCGCCGAAGGCGTCGGCCCCTACCTGGAGTTCCTCCGCACCCCCGGCACCAAGAGCGTGTGGAACCGCGTCCACCTCGACGTCGCCCCCTACCCCGGGGACGACCTGGCGGCCGAAGAAGCCCGACTGCGCGCCCTGGGCGCCACCGACCCCGGTATCGACCAGTCCGCGATCTCCTGGACGGTTCTGGCCGACCCGGAAGGCAACGAGTTCTGCCTCCTCACTCCTCGCTGACGCCAGGAAGCCCACGAGCGTGCCGCAGTCGTCGGCGGAGCCCGTACGGCCCCGGAGACCGGCAGGCCCTAGGGTCGGGGCGTGACCGAGACTCCGAAGCACTGGACGGTGCGCCATTTCTCGCAGGCCAACCCCTTCGGGCCCGGCTGTGACAGCGTGCCCGCTCTCCTGCGCCGACTCGCCGACTCCATCGAGTCGTTGGGGCCCGTCGAGGTCCAGGACGTCGTCCTCTCGTACGAGGTGACCGAGCACGGCTCCTGGTGGTCCGGAACCGTCTACTACCACCTGCCCGAGAACGACTGACGACCCGACCACCGCCCGTCCCACCCTCAGGACGGCTGCGCCTGGAGGATCGCGTCCATCCGGTCCCTCCAGGGGACCGGGGCCCCCTTGTCGGGCCGGGGCTGATAGCGGAGTTCGTGGGCCTTCCAGGCCTCCTCCGTGCGGCAGGTGCCGCAGAACGTCTCGTCGCCGACGGGCCGGAAGACGTGTTCGTTCCCCGGGCCGTCACAGGTCACCAGCCCGGCGGGGCGGGCCACGGCCGGATCAGGGGCGGGCGGGGCCGGTGGGGCCTGCGGGGCGGCTACGGCAGGGAGCTTCTCGGTCAGGCGGTGCCTGAGGAACCCGACCGCCGAACGTACGCCGCCACGCGGCAGATGCGCCGTCAGCGCATGCCGCAGGTCCGCCACGGACACACCCCTCCGCAGCCATTCCGCCGCCGCCTCGGCCAGACCACGGGCCTCCCGGACCCCCAGCAGCAGATCCCGGCTCTGGTGGCGGAGGGACAGCAGGACGCGTTCGGCCACGACGACTTCGGCGGCCCGTTCCGGGGCCGGTTCCGGGGCCGGTTCCGGGGTCGGGGTCGGTTCCGGGGTCGGGGTCGGTTCCGGGGTCGGTTCCGGGGTCGGAACGGGTTCCCGTTCCGGTTCCGGCGGCTCCGGCAGCTCCGGCGGCGCTTTGGTGGGTGGGTGGGGAAGAGTCTTCTCTCCGTCTTTGTCTACCGGTTGAGTCGCAGGATGCCGGGGGTCCCGAAAACCGGAAGTCGGTTCCCGGTCACTCGGCGGGTCGGTCGGAATCCCGTCCCGGAGCGCGTTCGCCTCCTCACGCGTGAGGGTGACATTGGAGAGCAACTGCTCGGTCGTCCAATGCCCGCGCTGACTCTGCCACTTCCACTCGTGGAGGTAGCCGCACGCCATCAGGCACTCCCTCGCCCGGTGGTACACCCGGGGCCGCATGCCCAGGTCGGCGGCGTGTTCCCCGAGCGGCTTGACGCTGTCGGTCTCGGGGAGGCCCTGGACGTGCATGATGAGGATCTTCGCGTCGCTGTTCAGACGCGGATGGCGCAGGACACTGTTCGAAGCCTTCGTGTAAGACAGAACAGGAGCGATAGCATGTCGAAGCATTTCTGGTGGACCGCTTTCCACTGGCAGTGAAGGTCCTCGGATGGTGTTGGCGCACCCCCGGGGACCGCTCCATTTACGGAGCGTGATTGCGCGCTTACCGTAGCGCACACTTCACGGTGCGATGCAACAACTCCGGCTCCACGAACGGATCTTCGATTGTCGGCCGCGACCTCCAGTCCAACGGCCAGGTCACCCCGTACAGCGCCGGAATCCCGACGAACGCCTCACTCCGTCCGTTCCGGCTCAGCGCCCGCGCCGGAGCCGGCCACGCGTAGTCGCCGACGGTCTGCGGCGGGAGCAGGAAGTAGTAGTTCCGCTCCCCCGTGGCCTCCCTGACGATCGGGCCCGCCTGGAAGTCCGTGAACGCGATGAGGCGGTACGCCACGTCCTCACCCAGGAAGCCCCCGATCCGTACGGCATCGAAGTGCACGCCCGCGTGACGAAGGGCGTGACCGGTGGCGGGCACCCAAGAGGGGGTCGCGTCAAGCGACTTGCGCAGATTCATGCGGCCAGCCTGGAGCCCGTGCTCTCCTGTGACCAGCGACACAGCCCCTTTGTGCGGGACTGTGCACTCGGGGAGGTCGGGTGTGAACAACGAGCACCGGAAGGGCCAGGGCGCCGCGAAGGCCTTCGGCGCCCTTCTGCGCTTCTACCGCGAGCGGGCGGGCGTCTCGCAGGAAGCCCTGGGCAAGGAGACCGGATATTCCAAGTCCCAGGTAGCCATGATCGAGCGGGGCGAGCGCCGCGCCAAGGGCAACTTCGTCAAGCTGGCCGACGAGATGCTGGGTGCACAAGGTGCACTGCTGAAGGTCGCCGAGGAGGTTACGGCGAGCGGTATCGCCGCCTGGTTCGAGGACTACTTGGACGAGGAAGCGAGGGCGGCGGGCATTCACTGGTACGAGACTCACCTGATCCCGGGGCTTCTCCAGACGCCCGAGTACGCGCGGGCCGTCTTCAACTGCGCCGTACCGGCCCTGGAGGACGAGGACATAGAGGCCGGCGTTGCCGCGCGGATCAAGCGGCAGGAGCTGTTCTTCCGCAAGCCCTCACCCGTGGTGACCTTCGTCCTGGAGAAGGCAGCGCTCACCAAACCGATCGGCGGCCCGGACGTGCTGCAGAAGTGCCTGCGCCACGTGCGCGAATGCGCCGATCTGCGGAACGTCACCATCCAGGTGATGCCGGAGGACCGGTGGACCCACGCCGGGCTCAGCGGGCCGTTCATCCTCCTGGAGACCGAAGAGCGTCGCAGCCAAATCGTCTATGTCGAGGGGCAGGGCGGCAGGTACTTTCTCAGCGAACAACCGGACGTGGGGGATGTCGCCGCCCGCTACAGCGCACTGCGGGCGCAGGCCTTTACGCCGGAGGACTCCGCACGACTCATCGAACAGGTGGCACGAGAGCTATGAGCACCGACCTCAACTGGTTCAAGAGCAGCTACAGCGGCGATCAGGGCGGCGCCTGCGTCGAGGTCGCGGTCTCCTGGACCAAGTCCTCCTACAGCAGCGATCAGGGCGGCGCATGCGTCGAGGTCGCCACCTGCGCCCACTCCGTCCACGTCCGGGACTCCAAGGACGTCGACATCCCGTCCTTGGAGCTCTCCCCCGGCGCCTGGGCCGCCTTCGTGGCGCGGATCGGCTGACCTTCAGTCGGCCTCAGCGGTTGGCCAGGGCGTCCAGGGCCGCGCGTGTGCCGTTGAAGACGTCCGCGTTCACCGGGGCCTTGATGGCGTCGAAGAGCGCGGATTCCGTGTACTGCCACATCAGCCAGCTCGCCGAGCCCGCCGGCAGCGGCGGCTGGGTGATCGAGTGGCGGTAGTCGGCGAGCTGGAGGCCGTACCCGGCGAAGGCCGTCGTCGAGCCCATGCAGTCGTCCAGGAACGACTTCTGGGTGTAGATGACCGGCTTCCGGCCGAACGCGGTCTCCACCTTGTTCAGCCATGCCGTCACGTCGGCCACCGAGCCGTAGACCGGGCAGCGGCCCGTGCCGTCGTCCATGCGCTCCAGGTCCAGGACGGGCGGCAGGTCTCCGGGGCGGTGGCCGGTGTAGCCGGTGGCGCGTACGGCGGCGATGAAACGGTCCGCCTGTGCGGGTCCGGTCGGCGCCGTGGCCGCCGTGTAGAAGTGGTACGGGGCGACCGCGAGGCCCGCCCGTCGGGCCGCCTCCAGGTCGGTGGCGAGGTAGGGGTCCGTGACGTTGAGGCCCCGCGTGGCCTTGACCGTCGCGAACTCGACGCCCTCCGCGCGCAGGCCGTTCCAGTCGATCGCCGCGCCTCCGGGGTGCTGGTACACGGAGGTGTCCACGCCGTCGACGGCGTAGCCCGCAGGGCGGGGCGGTTCGCAGTAGGTGCCCCGGGCGGACCAGTCGGCCAGGGCGGCCCAGGTGTTCGGGCCGACGATCCCGTCCTTGCCCAGACCGGCGCACGACTGGAACTGGGCGACGCGGGCCTCGGTACCTCCGCCGAAGTCACCGTCGACCACGAGGGGCGGGTAGTGGCCGGGGTCCATCGTCAGGTTCAGCAGGCACTGGGCCTCCTTGACGTCGGCGCCGGTCGCGCCGCGCCGGAGGGTCGGACGGGCGTCGGAGTACCCGCACGCGGAGGCCGTCGCCCCTCGCCCGTCGGGGGCCGTCCCACGCGCGTCGACCGCCGCCGTCGTGGTGGTCGAGGACCCGAGCATCAGCGCGATCACCGCCCCCGTGAGAGCCAGTACGTCTCGCAACTTCCTTCGTTCCATCCGTGTCTCCTGTGGTTTCCGGGACGTGTGTGCCCCGAGTTCCGATCTTTTACGTGACGACATGCGGGTGATCCGCAACGACGGGATTCCGTTGGAGAGTTCTGGCACATTGAGACGCCGGGACGCCGGGTGCGTCCCTGACTGAGGACCACGCCGAACCCCGTGGCGTCACTGGGACGACGACCGGGGGTGCTCTCGTCAGGAGTTTGTTTTGAATCGATTCACGGAGGCCGAGCGCTTCGCGTCCCGACTGCGCGAGTTACGCCGGCGGGCCGACTACAGCTACGAGACCCTCGCCCAGAAGACCGGCACCAGCCGCTCCAGCCTGCACCGCTACTGCACCGGCTCTTCCGTCCCGCAGGACTACGGCCCCGCCCACCGCATCGCCGTCGCCTGCGGAGCCACCCCCGCCGAGCTGCGCGAGCTGCACCGGTTGTGGGCCTTGGCGGACGCGGAACGGGCTGAAGCGCTCGAACCCACCGAGTCGGCCGAGCCGGTCGAAGCCGATTCCCCTCCGGAGGAGGAGTCAGCGGCGGCGGCAGCGGCAGACAGCGGACCCGCCGAGGCGACCGCCATCGGGCCCGAGCCGGAGCCCGGGCCCGACCACGAACCGACCCCCGCCCCGACC
>JOBE01000029.1 GCA_000717735.1 Streptomyces griseoluteus
ACCTGGCATCTCGCCCCCACCGGCACATGACCACGAGGGGCTGCCCGGCCTCCGGCCGGACAGCCCCTCAACAAGATCTTCATCAGTCTTCTAGGACCTCTTGCGGGGCTTCCCGCCGGTACGGCCCCGGCCGGAGCCGCCGGCGCCCTTGCGGGCCGCCGGCTTCCCCGACGTACGGGAGCCGCCGCCCGGCTTGGCGGACCTGGAGGGCTTCTGCTCCTTCTTCGGCTGCTTCTGGCCCTTCTGGGCCTCCGCGCGCCGGCCCCGGGTGCTGTTCACCGTACGGCCGCGCACGATGCCGATGAACTCCTCCACCAGGTCGGGGGCCTCGTCGGCCGCCTGCCACGACAGGGCCACCCGCGACTGCGGGACGTCGGTCAGGGTCCGGTAGGTGAGGTCCTTGCGGTGGTGCAGCCGGGCGAGGGACTGCGGCACGGCGAGCACGCCGACGCCCGCCGCGACCAGCTCGATCGCGTCGGCGGTCGTCTCCGGGCGGTCGTTCGCCGCGCGGCCCGGCGGCCGCTCCCAGCCCAGGGTGTCGTCGAGCGGGTGCAGGACGAGCTCCTCGGCGAGGTCCTCGGCCGACACCTCCTCGGCCGCCGCGAACAGGTGGTCCTTCGGGACGACGACGACCGTCGTCTCCGTGTACAGCGGGATCGCGCTCAGGTCGTCCCGGTCGACGGGCAGCCGGACCAGACCGGCGTCGGCCGTACCCTCCCGGAGCGCGCCGAATGCCTCGGCGGGCGTCACGGCGAGGAGGGTCAGGGGAACGTCCGGCAGTCGCTCCTTCCAGACCCCGACCCACTTCGACGGTGTCACTCCGGGCACGTACGCCAGCCGGAAGGCGGGGGTGCCGGAGGGGAGGTCAGAGGGGGACACCGCGGGGGAATCCGCCGTGGTGTCCGAGGGGGAAGCGTCCGAGCCTGTCACTCCGCCAGGTTACCGGTAGCTGCCGTGGTCGGAACTCGCCCGCACGCTCGATACTCTTGACACCATGACGTCGCACCAGAGCACCCAGACGATGAAGCCCGCCACCGCGGCGAAGAAGCTGGGTGTGTACCTCGAGGCCACCCCCGCAGAGTTCCAGGAGGGTGTCGTCTCGCGCACCGAACTGAACGAGCTCCAGTCGAACCCGCCCGCCTGGCTCCAGGAGCTCCGGAAGAACGGCCCGCACCCCCGCCCGGTGGTCGCCCAGAAGCTCGGCGTCTCCATCGCCGGTCTCGCGCGCGGAGGCATCACCGAGCCGCTCACCACCGAGCAGATCGAGGCGCTCAAGCAGGAGCTGCCCGAGTGGCTCCAGAAGGAGCGGACCACCCAGGCGGAGGTCCGCAAGGAGACCGTCCGCATCAAGGAGCGCGACGCGGAGCGTGCGCTCCGCGACGACAACGCCTGATCGTCTCCGCACCGCCTGATCGTCTCCACCCACCGCGCCGCACCCCGACGGGTGTGGCGCGGCGCCGTGCGCGGGAGTCATTCCCCCATGAGCGCTTCCCCCACCAGTGACCTCAGCATCGCGTCCGAGCCGCCGATCGTCGTCGGCGTGGACGGCTCGGAACACAGTCTCCGGGCCCTCGAGTGGGCGCTGGGCGCCGCGGAGCACCTGGGATCACCGCTGGTCGTGGCCCATGTGCGCTCCGACGCCCTCCAGCTCGGCGCCGCCCGTATCGCCTCCCTCGGCCCGTCGCCCGACCTGCCCGACACGGTGGTGACGGCCGTACGGAACGTGGTCGAGGCGCGCGGCCACACCCTTCCCGTGCGGTACGCGTCCCTCGACGGGTCCGTGACCGACGCCCTGTCGGCCGCCGCCCGGGGCGCGCGGCTCCTGGCGACCGGCTCCCGCGGGCACGGCGGCTTCGCGAGCCTGCTCCTCGGATCGACCAGCCGTACGCTCGCCGCGACGGCGCCCTGCCCGCTCGTCGTCGTCCCGCACGAGGCGCGCACGGCCGCCCTGGAGGGCGGTGCCGGGGCCGGCCGGGTGCTGCTCGGCCTGCACCCGGAGGAGACCCCGGACGAGGTGCTGGACTTCGCGTTCGAGGCGGCGGGGAACCGGGGCGTGCCGCTGGAGGTCGTGACGGCGTTCCGGCTGCCTCCCCAGCCCGGCGCGCTCGTCGTCGCGCCGTCCCCCGCGCTCCAGGTGCCGCCGCCGCTGCCCCTCGCGGACGACATGGAGGAGCAGCTCGTACGGGAGGGGAGGCGGGAGCAGGAGGAGCGGCTGCGGCCCTTCGCCGAGCGCCGGCCCGGCGTCGAGCTCGTCCCCGTGGTGATGCCGGGGGACGCGGCGGGCCTCCTGGTGGAGGGTTCACGGGACGCGGGTCTGCTGGTGGTGGGCCGCCACCACCGTCATCGCTTCGGAACGCTGCTCGTCGGCTCGGTCGCCCACGCGGTCCTGCACCACGCGCACTGCCCGGTCGCGGTGGTTCCCCCGACGGGACGGTAGCTCCCGTGTCCGGCGGGGGACGTCGCGCCGCGTCACCGAGCGGGGCGGGGCGAGCGTGACTAGCGTGGCTCACAGGAACACGTCATCGAATCGGAAGCGAGAGTCACCGTCATGGCCGTACGACCTGAAGGCACGCCGGTCTGGACCGACGCGATGTTCACCGACGTCGAGGGCGCCAAGACGTTCTACGGCGACGTGCTCGGCTGGACCTTCGGAGAGTCCTCCTCGGAATTCGGCAACTACACGCAGGCGTACAAGAACGGGAAGGCCGTCGCGGCCGTCGTCCCGCCGATGCCGGGACAGGACGGGGAGCCGCAGTCGGCCTGGTGTCTGTACTTCGCCTCCCCGGACGTCGCCGCCACGGCGGAGAAGATCCGCAGCGCGGGCGGCACCGTCCTGATGGAGCCGATGCAGGTCGGTGACTTCGGCTCGATGTGCCTCGCGCAGGACCCGGCGGGCGTGACGTTCGGCGTCTGGCAGGCAGGCGTCCACGAGGGCTTCGAGCTGGAGGGCGAGAGCGGCTCGTTCGTGTGGGCCGAGGTGTTCACCCGGGAGCCGGCGAAGTCCGACGACTTCTTCACCGCAGTCTTCGGCTACGGCTCCAAGACGATGCAGGACGGGGAGATGGACTACCGGGTCTTCGACCTCGGTGGGGATCCCCTGCTCGGACGGATGGTGATGACGGCCGACCAGTTCCCGCCGGAGTTCTCCTCGTACATCCAGGTCTACTTCGCCGTGGACAACTGCGACAAGGCCGTCGAGGCGGCCGAGCGGCTCCGCGGGCAGAAGCTGTTCGGGCCGATGGACAGCCCCTTCGGGCGCTTCGCGTCGATCCTGGACCCGCAGGGTGCCGCCTTCGCCGTGATCGACGTCAAGACCACCGTCGGCGAGATGCCGGAGATGAGCTGACGTCACGGGGTACCGCCCCGGCCCCTGTCCCGGGGCGGTACCCCATGTCTCGGGCCCTGTCGCGGACGCTGTCGACAGTTCACGGCGGTGCGACGATCACGGTCTGAGGCTGGAGACCACGTCGGCGGTGGCGGCGACGCCGTCGTGGATGGTGGGCGCCATGCTGGTGCCGGCGAGGAAGAAGCCGAGCAGTGCGCAGACGAGCGCGTGGCTGACCTTGAGTCCGCCGCTCCGCAGGAAGATCACGGCCAGGATCAGCAGCAGCACCACGACAGAAATGGAAACGGCCATCGCTCTCACGTCCTCCTTGCGCCGCACCGGAATTGCGGCGTTCGGCGGACAGTGTGGCGGAATGGGCGGTCCGTCCGGGCGTATGGCGGGGCGACCATACGGGTGAGATCGCGCCGCTTCAGTCTCCGAGCGTCTCGGCGATGCCCGGCCGGCGCACCGCGTCGGGCCACGGGTCGGCGAGCAGCCCCTCGATCAGCGCGCGGCTCCCGAAGACCTCGGTGGCGCTGAGGTCGTGGTCGGTCAGGACGAGCCATCCGCCGTCCGAGGCCCACCACGTGGCGGGAAGCCGGAGGTCCGGCATGGCGTCGTGGTGGGCGAGCGCGTCGCCGAGCCGGCCGCGCCGGGCGATCAGCGGTTCACCGGGAGGCGCCGACACGGAGGCCTGGGCGCGGCTCCGCACGGAGTGTCCGGCCCCTGCGGACCGCTCAGGACCAGGTGCTCGACGAGCCGGGTCAGGCAGGCGCGGCCCATCTCCGCCGGGTCGGGCCCTTCGGGGTCGTCCGCGCCCGGCACGTCTTCGAGGACAGGGTGCTAGAGGGTGCCCGGCCAGTCGTCGAGCCGTCGGCCCGCCCGGGCCAGGACCTCGTCCCAGCGGAGCCGTACCGGACCGTCGCGGACGGAGTGGAGGATCCAGCAGCGGTCCTCGTCACCGTCCTGGGGCTCGTAGCCGCAGTCGGCCTCGGTGAGCGCGGCGCGCAGGCCGTCCAGGGGGTCGTCCTCGGCGGCGCGGGCCCACGGGCTCGTCACGGGTTCTCCTCTGCGGGCAGGCACTCCTTCCACTCCACCGTACGGTCGCACCAGCGGTGGAGCAGGACGCGGTCGTGGCCGACGGCGAGGAGGCCCGCGCCTGTGGTCTCCCGGTAGGTCTCGACGGCGGCGACCAGGGCGGCCGTGGTGGAGGCGTCCAGCATGGCGGTCATCTCGTCGCAGATCAGCCAGCGGGGGCGCAGGGTCAACGCCCTTGCGAGGCAGGCGCGTTGGAGCTGGCCGTCGCTGACCTCGTGGGGGCGGCGGGTGAGCAGGTCGGCAGTGAGGCCGACGGCCGGGGCGAGTTCGGCGACCCGGTCGGCGGCCTCGGCGCGGCGGCCGGTGGCGCGCAGGGGTTCGGCGATCAGGTCGGCGAGGGCGAGGCGGGGGTCGGCGGCGGTGCGGGGCTGCTGGAAGACGACGCCGACGGCGGTGCGAAGTTCGCGCGGGGCGCGGTGTCGCCAGGCCCGCACCTCGGCGCCGTCGAGGACGAGGCGGCCCGCGTCGGGGCGGTGGAGGAGGGCGGCGACCCGGGCGAGGGTGGACTTGCCGCAGCCGCTGGGGCCGAGGAGTCCGACGGACTCGCCGGGGGCGACGGTGAGCGAGGCGCCCCGGAAGACGGGGGCGCGGCGGTCGTATCCGGCGGTGACGGTGTCGAGTTCAAGCACGGGGGCGCTCCGGGTGGTGGCAGGCCAGGCCGGCGGTGAACGCGGGGCGGGTGGCGCAGAGTTCGGTGGCGAGGGGGCAGCGCGGGGCGAAGGCGCAGCCCTCGGGCAGCGCGGAGAGCTCCGGGGGCATGCCGGGGATCGGGGTGAACTCCCGCTCGGGGAGGGCGTTCAGGAGGCCACGGGCGTAGGGGTGGCGGGGGCCGGTGGGGCCGAAGAAGCGGTGGGCGGGGGCGATTTCCACGATGCGGCCCGCGTACATGACGGCGACGCGGTCGGCGATGCGTTCGGCGGCGGCCAGGTCGTGGGTGATGAGGAGCAGGGCGCGGCCGTCGTCGGCGTGGCGGCGCAGTTCGTCGGCGGTGCGGTCGACGAGGTCGCGGTCGAGTCCGGTGGTGGGTTCGTCGGCGAGCAGCAGCCGGGCGCCGCCGATGAGGGCGAGGGCGGTGGCGGCGCGCTGGGCGAGGCCGCCGGAGAGCTCGTGCGGGTAGCGGTCGAGGTGGCCGGCGGGGAACGCGGCCCGTTCGGCGGCGTCCTCCGCCGCCTTCCGGCGTGCGCGGCGGCCCGTCGCGGTGAGGGCGCGGACGGTCTCCTCCAGCTGGGACCGTACGGTGCGGACGGGGGTGAGGTGGGCGGCGGGGCTCTGCGGTACGAGGCCGACGCGGCGGCCCCGTACGGTGCGGGCGAGGGTCTTCTCGTCGGCGGCGAGCAGGTCGATGCCGTCGGTCAGCGCGGTGCCGGAGGTCTCGGCGTTGCCGGGGAGGAGCCCCAGGAGGGCGGAGGCGAGGACGGACTTGCCGCAGCCGCTCTCGCCGACGAGGGCGAGGCACTCCCCCGCCGCGAGGTCGAAGTCGGCTCCGGTGACGGCGGCGACGGTCCGCCCGCCGCGCAGCCGGAAGCGGACGGTGAGGTCGCGGACGCTGAGGACGGCGTCCTCGGCCCGCTCGGCGGTGACGGCGTCGAGTGCGCGAAGGAGTCGCTGTCCTGAGGCGTTCGGGGCGTTCACAGCATCAGCTCCGATCGGCGGCGCGGGTTGAGCCGGTCCCGCCATGCGCCCGCGAGGCCCGCGATGGCGAGCGTCGGGACGATGAGGAGGAGGCCGGGGAAGAGGGTGGGCCACCAGTCGCCCGCGAGCAGCGAGGAGCGGGCGGTCTGGACGAGGTTGCCGAGGCTGGCCTGGTGGCTGGGGAGGCCGAGGCCGAGGAAGGACAGCGCGGACTCGTGCCACATGGCGTGCGGGACCATGAGGACGGCGGCGAGTCCGGCCTGCGGCAGGACGGCGGGCAGCAGGTGCCGGACGGCGACCCGCCACCGTGAGGCGCCGCCGGAGACGGCGGCGTCGACGAACGGCCGGGTGCGCAGGGAGAGGACCTCGGAGCGCACGATGCGGGCCGTGGACAGCCAGTGGGTGACGGCGACGGAGGCGATGACGGGCCAGACGCCGGGCTGGAAGAGGGCGACGACGAAGATGCCGAGCAGCAGGTGCGGTACGGAGGAGAAGGCGTCGACGAGCCGCATGAGGGTGCGGTCGGTCCAGCCGCCGAGCGCGCCGGCGGCCGCTCCGACGGCGGTGCCGACGACGGTGGCGACGAGCGCGGCGACGAGTCCCACGAGGAGCGAGATCCGCAGTCCGTAGACGCAGCGCAGGAGGAGGTCGCGGCCGAGGTCGTCGGTGCCGAAGGGATGTGCCCAGGACGGCGGGAGGAGCTTGCGGGAGAGGTCGACGGCCTGTTCGTCGAGCTGGACGAGCGGGGGCACGAGCAGCACGGCGAGGAGGACGACGCCGACGACGAGGGCGGAGCTCCAGAGCCGCAGGCGGTGGGTGCGCGGGTCAGCCATCGAAGCCCACCCTCGGGTCGGCGAGTCCGTACAGCAGGTCCGAGAGGAGGTTGCCGAGGAGGACGGCGGCGGTGGCGAGGACGGTGAGGGCCGCGAGCAGCGGGAAGTCGACGGAGGTGGCGGCCTGGACGGTGGCGGCGGCGATGCCGGGCCAGCTGAAGACGGTCTCCACGAGCAGCGCGCCGGTGATGAGTTCGGGGACCCGGGAGCCGACGAGGGTGAGCATGGGCAGCATTCCGGAGCGGAGGGCGTGGCCGGTGAGGACGGTGCGTTCGCCGAGGCCGCGGGCGCGGGCGCCGCGCACCGGGTCCTCGTCGAGGGCGTCGCCGACGCCCTGGCGGACGTACAGGAAGAACCAGGGCAGCTGGGAGACGCCGAGGACGAGCGCGGGCAGCACGAGGTGCCGTGCGACCTGGTCGAAGGTGACGGTGTCGCTGGCGGTGTCGGTGAGTCCGCCGGCCGGCAGGACGCCCAGCCTCAGGGCGAAGAACCAGATGGCGAGGAGCCCGAGCCAGAAGGCGGGGGCGGCTTCCAGGGTGTACGCGGCGGAGCTGACGGTCCGGTCGAGGAGGCCGCCGCGGCGGCGTCCGGCGAGGACGCCGAGCAGGGTTCCGAGGGCGATGGCGACGAGGAAGGCGGTGACGGCGAGGAGCACGGACCAGCCGAGGCGTTCGCCGATGACGTCGGCGACGGGGCGGCGCATCACGGAGGAGTCGCCGAGGTCGCCGGTGAGGGCGGAGGTGAGCCACTCCCACCAGCGGGTGAGGAGGGGCCGGTCGACGCCGAGGTTGGCGCGGAGCTGGTCGAGGTTCTCCTGCGAGGCGGTGAGCCCGGCGGTGCCCGCATAGGCCTTGACGGGGTCGAAGGGGGAGGCTTCGGCGACGGCGAACACCGCGAAGGTGACGGCCAGGAGGACGGGGACGGCGGCCAGGGCGCGCCGTCCCGTCATCCGCGCCATGGCCCCCCAGGGGAGGCGGCGCTTCACTTCTGCGTCGCTCCGGCCTTCTTGGGCTTCCAGCTCTCCACGTTCCACCAGGGACCGGAGGCGAGGCCGTGGTCGTGCGGCTCGATCTGGGTGCTCGGTCCGTCCCAGGCGTCGTTCACGACGTAGAGGTGGTCGATGTGGGTGAGGAAGGTGTAGCCGGGGTTCTTCATCAGTTCGCGCTGGACGGTGTCGTACGCGGCGCGGCGCTCGGCGGGGTCGTTCGTGCGGCGGCCGGCCTCCAGGGCGCGGTCGACGGTCGCGTTGTCGTACCAGGCCATGTTGTTGAAGCCGTCGCCCGCGAGGTCGGACTTCAGGAGGAGGTACTGGTCGAAGTCGGGGTCGCCGGGCGAGCCGCCGCCGGCGAGGACGGCGTCGGTCTTCATCCGGGGTTCGATGACCTCCCAGGTGCCGGCCTGGGCGGTGATGTCGATGCCGGCCTTCTTGGCGTCGGAGACGTAGGCGAGGGCGTGGTCCTGGCGGAGCTTGTCGCCGGAGAGGTACCAGAGCGGGAAGGCGGCGCGGACGCCGTTCCTGACGCGGATGCCGTCGGGGCCGGGCTTCCAGCCGGCCTCGTCGAGGATCTTCTGCGCGCCGGCGAGGTCGTGGCGGCGCTCGGTGCCCTCCGCGAACCAGGGGCTGTCGGTGGGGACGGGCCCGTAGGCGGGCTTTCCGGCGCCTTCGAGGATCTTGTCGACCATGGCCTGACGGTCGACGGCGAGGTCGAGGGCGCGGCGGACGGCGGTGTCCCCGCTGACCCGGTGGTGGGTGGGGAGGGTGACCGTGCGGTAGTCGTAGGTCGTGGCCGTCCAGGTCTTCTTCGCCTTGTCGTCCTTGAAGCCGGCGGCGAGGTTGGGCGGCAGGATCGCGCCGTCGAGGTCTCCGGCGCGGAGCCGGGTGGCGCGGACGTCGTCGTCCTTGATGATCGCCATGGTGAACTTCTTCACCGGGGGCGCGCCGTTCCAGTACGAGGTGTTGGCCTTGAAGGTGAGCTTCTCGCCCTTGGACCAGCCGGTGAGGACGTACGGGCCGGTGCCGATCGGCCTGGTGGTGAAGGGACCGGTGTTGACGTCCTGCTTCGCCGCTATGTGTGCGGGGGCGATGGCCTGGACGGTGCGCTCGGCGAAGGGGGCGTAGGGGTACTTGAGGCGGAAGACGACCGTGTCGTCGCCGATCGCCTCGACGCTCTTGAGGGCGTCGAGTTCGGTGCGGGAGGCGTTGTTCGTCTTCGGGTCGAGGATCGTCCGGTACGTGAAGACGACGTCCTTCGACGTGAAGGGGGCGCCGTCGCTGAAGGTGACCCCGTCCCGGAGGGTGTACGTGTAGGTGAGGCCGCCGTCACTGATGTGGGGCAGCCTGCTCGCGAGGGCGGGCTTCAGCTTCATGTCGGCGCCGAAGGCGAGCAGCCCGTCGAAGATCTTGGAGTTGCCGTCCTTGCCGTAGCCGAGGAGGGGGCTGAGGGTCTCGGGCTCGTAGGCGATGCCGACGACCGCGGAGTCCTTGGGTCCGCCGGCGCCCCCGGCGGTGGAGCCGGGGTTCGTGCAGGCCGCCGCGGTGAGGGCGAGGGCCCCCGCGAGCGTCGCGGCGGCCGTGCCGCGGAGGAATCGGGCGGTCATCGTGTCCACACCCCTCTTGGAGATCAACTGTTATTGCGAACAGCTCGCAATTAAACAGTATGTAAAGGGGTGTGGACACAGGGGCCCCTTACACAGGCGGCTCCAGGCCGACCAGGGCGGCGATCGCGTCCTGGTGCCGGCCCGTCGAGCCGAGGGCGATCTGGTCGGACTTGGCCCGCTTGAGCGCCAGATGAGCGGAGTGCTCCCAGGTCATCCCGATCCCGCCGTGCAGCTGGACGCACTCCTCGGCCGCCCGGACGGCCACCTTGGAGCAGTAGGCCTGGGCGACCGCCACGATCAGCGGCGCGTCCGCGCTGCCGGTGGCCAGGGAGTCGGCGGCCGCGCGGGCCGCCGCCCTGGCCCCGACGAGGTCGAGCCAGAGCTGGGCCATGCGGTGCTTGAGGGCCTGGAAGGAACCGACCGGCCGGTTGAACTGATGGCGCTCACGGGTGTAGCGGACCGTCTCCTCCAGGCACCACTCGGCGAGGCCGAGCTGCTCGGAGGCGAGGAGCCCGGCCCCCGCGAGGAGGCCGCGGCGGACCGCGGGGCCGGTCGCCTCCGGTCCCGCGAGCCGGGTCCCGCTCCCGGCCCCGGTGGTGACCCGGGCCAGCGGGCGGGTCAGGTCCAGCGGCGTCTGCGGCTCGACCGTCGCCTCCGCGGCCGGTACGGCGTACAGGCCGTCGGCGCGCGGCACGAGGAGAACGTCGGCGATGGCGGCGTCGGCGACCCCGGCCACCGGGCCGGTGAGCGGAAGCTCCGCGCCGGGCGCCGTCGACAGGGGTACGGCGAGGACCGCGACCGTACGTCCGCCCGCGAGCTCCGCGAGCAGCCCGGCGGCCGCCTCGCTCTCCCCGGCCGGGGCGAGCAGGGTCTCCGTGGCCACCACGGAGCTGGTGAGGTACGGCAGCGGGGTCACCGCGCGGCCCAGCTCCTCCAGGACGACGGCCGCCTCGCGGTGGCTCGCGCCCTGGCCGCCGAGCTTCTCGGGGACGAGCAGCCCGGCGGCGCCGATGTCGGCCGCGAGGGGCTTCCAGAGGCCGGGGACGTACGGGCTGTCCGTCTCGATGAGGCCGAGGACGGCCTGATGGCCGGCCCGGTCGGCGAGCAGGGCGCGGACCGCCGCCCGCAGATCCTCCTCGGTCTCGGAGTAGAGGAGGTCGAGCGTCGGTTCGGTCGGCTCCGCCGACTCCGTCACGTCTGTCATCGGGCGAGGTCCTTCCAGGCGACGTCCTTGTCGTTGCGGGGCTCGGGCGGCAGGCCGAGGACCCGCTCGGCGACGATGTTCAGCAGCACCTCGCTGGTGCCGCCCTCGATCGAGTTGCCCTTGGACCGCAGATAGCGGTAGCCGGCGTCCCGGCCGGTGAAGTCGACGAGTTCGGGGCGGCGCATCTCCCATTCCCCGTACAACAGGCCCTCGTCGCCGAGGAGTTCGACCTCCAGGCCGCTGATGGCCTGGTTGAGGCGGGCGAAGGCCAGCTTCATGGCACTGCCCTCGGGACCCGGCCGGCCGGCGACGAGCTGCTGGCGGAGCCGTTCCCCGGCGAGCCGGGCCACCTCGGCGTCGACCCAGTGGTCGAGGAGGCGCCGGTGCAGGTCGTGGGTGCGCAGTTCGGGGCGCTCGCGCCAGGTCGCGGCGACCTTCCCGATCATGCCGCCCTCGCGGGGGATGCGGGATCCGCCGATGGAGACCCGCTCGTTCATGAGGGTGGTCTGCGCGACCCGCCAGCCGTCGCCGATGTCGCCGAGGCGGTGGGCGTCGGGGATGCGGACGCCGGTGAGGAAGACCTCGTTGAACTCGGCCTCGCCGGTGATCTGGCGCAGCGGCCTGACCTCGACGCCCGGGTCCGTCATGTCGCAGACGAAGTAGGTGATGCCCCGGTGCTTGGGGGCGTCCGGGTCGGTGCGGGCGATGAGGATGGCCCAGCGGGCGGTGTGCGCGCTGGACGTCCACACCTTCTGGCCGTCCACGATCCAGTCCCCGGCGTCGCCCCTGACGGCCCGGGTGGCGAGCGCGGCGAGGTCGGAGCCCGCGCCGGGCTCGCTGAAGAGCTGGCACCAGACCTCCTCGCCGACCCAGAGCGGCCGGAGGAAGCGTCGCTTGACCTCGTCGGAGCCGTGGGCGAGGACGGTGGGGGCGGCCATGCCGAGGCCGATGCCGATCTTGCGCGGGTCGTTGTCGGGGGCGCCCGCGGCGGCGAGTTCGGCGTCGACGACGGCTTGCAGCGCGCGGGGGGCGTCGAGTCCGCCGAGGCCGGCCGGGTAGTGCACCCACGCGAGTCCGGCGTCGAAGCGGGCCCGCAGGAAGTCGGTGCGGTCGGTGGTGGCGGGCGGATACGCGTCCAGCAACTTCCTGGTGAGTGCGCGGAGTTCCTCGGCGCCGGTCATGCGCGGGCTCCTTCCGGAAGGACGACGAGACGGCCGGTGGTGGTGCCGTCGGCGACCCGCTGGACGGCGTCCGCCGCTCCGGCGAAGGGGACGCGTTCGCCGATGAGCGGCTTGATCAGGCCCTTGGCCGCGTAGTCCGTGAGCGTCTCGTGGCAGCGTCCGATCGAGGCCGGGTCCTTCGCCGCGTAGAGACCCCAGTGGAGGCCGAGGACCGAGTAGTTCTTCACGAGGGCGTGATTGAGGGCGGGGGCGGGGACGGTGCCGCTCGCGAAGCCGACGACGACGATCCGCCCCTCGAAGGCGACGCACTTGGCGGACTGCTGGTAGGCCTCGCCGCCGACCGGGTCGTAGATCACGTCGGCGCCACGGCCGCCGGTCGCGGCCTTGACGGCGGCGACGACGTCCTCGGAACGGCGGTCGACGACCACGTCGCAGCCGAGCGCGCGGGCGACGGCGGCCTTCTCCGGTCCGCCGACGACCCCGACGACGGTGGCGCCGGCCGCCTTGCCGAGCTGGACGGCCGCGCTGCCGACTCCGCCGGCCGCCGCGTGGACGAGGAGGGTCTCGCCCTCCCGCAGGGCGGCCCTGCGGTGCAGGCCGAACCAGCCGGTCTGGTAGCCGATGTGCAGGGCGGCGGCCTCGGCGTCGTCGAGCGACTCGGGGGCCGGGAGCAGTCCTGCCGCGTCGGCGAGGGCGTACTCGGCAAGCCCGCCGTGCGGGAGGGCGACGGTGGTGACGACCCTGCGGCCGTCCTCGGTCTCGGCGCACACCTCGACGCCGGGGGTGAAGGGCAGCGGGGGGCGCACCTGGTAGTGGCCGCGGCAGAGCAGCGCGTCGGGGAAGTTGACGTTCGCGGCGCGGACCTTCAGGAGGACCTGGCCGTCGCCGGGCGTGGGCGGTGCCACCTCCTCGCGGCGCATCACCGCGCCCGGTTCCCCGTTCTCGTACACACGCCATGCCTGCATCCGGAATGCCTCCTCCGTACCGAGCGGTCGGTGGCATACTAAGCGGTCGCTTGCCCTTGAGGGAACGGCTCGGCCGGACTTCTTGGGTTCCGGAAGGCGGGAGCGGGCGGACGCGCCCCGTCTCCGGGCCCGGCCCCTGTCTCCGGGCTGGGCGCCCCCGTCTCCCGGCTGGGCGCGCCCCGCCGTCCGGCCCGCGCTACTCCGGCTTCTTCGGGCGCGCCCTGACATGTATCCGCTCCCCCTGCGGACCGAAGAGGCTCAGGAACTCCACCGGCCCCTCGCCCGCCGGCCCGAACCAGTGCGGGACGCGGGTGTCGAACTCGGCCGCCTCGCCCGCCCCGAGGACGACGTCGTGCTCGCCGAGGACGAGCCGGAGCCTGCCGGAGAGCACGTACAGCCACTCGTAGCCCTCGTGGACGCGCGGCTCCGGGTGCTCTGTCGACGTCTCCTGGATCACCTTGTACGCCTGGAGGCCGCCGGGCTGCCGGGTCAGCGGGAACATCGTGCGGCCGTGGCGCACGATCGGCTTGGCCCGGATCCGGGGGTCTCCCGTCGCCGGGGCGCCGACCAGTTCGTCGAGCGGGACCTGATGGGCGCGGGCGAGCGGCAGGAGCAGTTCGAGGCTGGGCTTGCGCTGCCCCGACTCGAGCCGGGAGAGGGTGCTCACGGAGATGCCGGTGTCGGCGGACAGCTCGGCCAGGGTCACCCCGCGGTCGCGGCGGACCCGGCGGAGCCGGGGACCGACCTCATTGAGCACGGCGTCGATGCGGTCGTCTTCGGTCATGCTCCCATTGTTGCAGAAACGGCAAGTTCACTTGCCGGATCCATCGGGCCGGGCGACGCTCGTCCCATGAACGCACAGCTGAACGCACTTCTGGAGAACGACACGTACGCCTACGACGCGGTGGTGATCGGCGGGGGCTCCGCGGGGCTCAGCGCCGCCCTGATCCTGGGCCGGTCCTTGCGCCGGACCCTGGTCGTCGACGCCGGCGAGCCGCGCAACGCCCCCGCCGCGCACATGCAGGGCGTCCTGTCCCGGGACGGGATGAGCCCGGCGGACTTCCTGGCGGCCGGGCGGGCCGAGATCGCCGGATACGGGGTCGACCTGCGCGCCGGTGAGGTGACGGGCGCCGAGCCGGACGGGAAGGGCGGCTTCGTCGTCACCCTGGCGGACGGGGACGCGGTCGGCGCGCGGCGGCTCGTCGTGACCACCGGCCTGGTCGACGAGCTCCCCGCGATCGAGGGACTCGCCGAGCGGTGGGGGCGGGACGTGCTGCACTGCCCGTACTGCCACGGCTGGGAGGTCCGCGACGAAGCCTTCGGTGTGATCGCCCACCCGACGATGCCCGCGCACCAGGCGCTCATGGTGGCGCACTGGTCGAAGGACGTGATCCTGTTCCTCCACACCGCCGGAGAACTCTCGGAGCACGACGCGGCGCTCCTGGACGCGGCGGGCGTCCGCGTCGAGCGGGGCGAGGTGACGGGGCTCGAGGTGGAGGACGACCGGCTGACCGGGGTACGGCTCGCCGACGGGCGGACCGTGGCGCGTTCGGTCGTCTTCGCCGCCGCCTCGCGGTTCGCGGCCCGCGACGGGGTGCTGCGGCAGCTCGGCGCGGAGCTGCGCGAGACCCCGTTCGGGGAGTTCGTGGCGGTCGACGAGACGGGCCGGACGAGCGTGCCGGGCGTGTGGGCGGCCGGGAACGTCACGGGGCCGCAGGAGCAGGTGGTCAACGCGGTGAGCCGGGGCTACCGGGCCGGTGCCGCGCTCAACGCCGAGCTGCACTTCGCCGACCTGGAGGCGAGGGCGGCCGGTCGGCCGGTCGGATGAACCCGGGCGTCCGGGGCTGCGCCACAGGGCCGGGGAGACGAGGATCGGCCATGGTGGCCGGAAGCCGCAGCCACGGACGACGGAAGAAGAGGACACCTCCCATGCTCGGTACGCAGTTCACCAAGGGCTCCCCCAACTGGCTCGATCTCGGCAGCCCCGACACCGACGCGGCGAAGGAGTTCTACAGCGCCGTCTTCGGCTGGGAGTTCCGCTCGGCGGGACCCGAGGGCGGCGGCTACGGCTTCTTCCAGCAGGACGGCCGCACGGTCGCCGCGCTCGGCCCGCTCACCGAGGAGGGCGCGGGCAGCGCCTGGACCGTGTACTTCCAGACCCCGGACGCGGACGCCACCCAGAAGGCCGCCGAGGCCGCGGGCGGCACCGTCCGCCTCGGGGCCTTCGACGTCATGGACGCGGGCCGGATGGCCGCCCTCACCGACCCGGGCGGCGCACAGTTCGCGATCTGGCAGCCCGGTGAGGTCCAGGGCCTCCAGCGGACCTCGTCCACCAACACCCTGGTCTGGGTGGAGCTGCACGTCGCCGACCCGGAGACCGTCCTCGGCTTCTACCGGACCCTGTTCGACTGGCGGTGGGCGGAGATGGAGGCGCCCGGCATGACGTACCGGGTCGTCTCCACCGCCGGGGGCGACCAGGAGGACGCCTCCTTCGGCGGCGTCGCCGAGCTCCAGGACGTCACCGAGGGTCCGCGCTGGATCCCGTACTTCGCCGTCGAGGACGCCGACGCGATCGCCTCCTCCGCCCAGGGCAACGGCGGCTCCGTCGTGATGCCCGCGGCCGACATCCCGGACGTCGGCCGCATCGCCTGGCTCAAGGACCCCTTCGGCGCGCCCTTCGCGGTGCTGAAGCCCGCACCGATGGGCTGACACCCCGGGCGCGTCCGGCCGTGTCAGCGCCCGAAGAGCTCGAAGGTCACCGCCGGGCGGCCGCCGAAGCGGGCGGCCGCGCCGCCGGTCGTCATGGCGAGGAAGTCACGGACGTACGTCTCCGGGTCCTCGTCCGTCAGGGCCTCGATGTAGGCGCGGTGGCAGAGCAGCGAGCGGATCGCGCGGTCCAGGCCCGGGGCCGCGTCGATCGCGTGGGTCGGGGTGCTGGAGGCCGCGACCGCCACCCAGCGGACGCCGCTCCAGGGCTCCAGGCCCTGGTCGGTCAGCTCGGGGAAGATCCAGCGGTTCCCCGCGTCGGCCGCCGCGTCGAGCGTGGCACGGCCGACGGCCAGGTGGTCGGGGGTGTTCCAGGGAGCCCCTGGACCCCCGCCCCAGGTGTCGCGGTGGTTGAGGGTGACGACGAGTTCGGGACGGTGGCGGCGGATCGCCGCCGCGATGTCGCGGCGCAGCCCGAGCCCGTACTCGATCACCCCGTCGCGGTGGTCGAGGAACTCGACCGTGTCCACACCGACGACGGCGGCGCTGTCCCGCTGCTCGCGCTCGCGCAGCGGACCGCAGACGTCCGGCGCCAGGGTGTCGATACCGGCCTCGCCCCGGGTGGCGAGGACGTAGACGACCTCCTTCCCCGCGTCCGTCCAGGCGGCGACGGCGGCCGCGCAGCCGTACTCCAGATCGTCGGGGTGGGCGACGACGGCGAGGGCGCGCTGCCAGTCGCCGGGCATCTCCGCGAGGGCCGTGATGTCGGTTTCCGTCATGCCCGCAGAATACGGGCCGCCTCGGAGGCCGTCGGGCGGAACGCTCCGGAAAGGATCACCGAACGCGAGACGTTCCGGGGGCGGTCGGGGTTGAGGCCGCGCCGGGCAGCGAGGGCGACCGCGAGCCGCTGCGCGCGGACGAGCGCGGCCACCGGATCGATCGCGTCGGCCGCGAACAGGGCGCCGGTGGACTCCACTTCGTCCCGCAGACCCGAGGGCGCCGGGCCGAGGCACCAGACGAGACTGGACCGGTCGCTGATGCTGATCGGACCGTGGCGGTACTCCATGGCCGCGTACGACTCCGTCCAGGCGCGGGCCACTTCCCGCAGTTTGAGCGCCGCGTCGTCGGCGAGACCCACGGTCCAGCCGGTGCCGAGGAAGGTGAACTGGCCCTGCCGCTCCCAGGCGGCGGGCAGCCGCTCGTACAGGACGAGTTCGGCGTCGGAGATCGCCGGCCCGAGGTCCACCCCGAGTCCGGCGCGCAGGAGTTGGAGGGCCGTGGTGGCGAACCTGGTCTGCACGACGGAGCGTTCGTCGGCGAATCCGAGGTCGACGACCTGGTCGGCGAGCTGCCCGGCCGGGCTGCCGGGAGCGCCGGTGAGGACGAGCGTGGGCACGCTCCCCGCCGCGCGGCCGAGCAGGTTCACGACCTCGGTCGTGGTGCCGGAGCGGGTCAGGGCGACGATCCGGTCGTAACCGCGGCCGAGCGGGGTGGCGTCGGAGGCGGGGAAGGCGTCGGTCTCGCCCGCGCCGAGGGACTCGCGCAGGGCGGCGTAGGCGCGGGCCATGAAGTACGAGGTGCCGCAGCCCACCACCGCCACGCGCTCGCCGTCCGCCGGCAGCCGGCCGGCCTGGCGGTCGGCGGTGTCGGCGGCACGGCGCCAGCAGTCCGGCTGGCCGGCGATCTCCGCGCCGACGTGGGTGCTGCTCATGTCCGGGTCCTCTCCTCGCAGGGTCCCCTCGCGGGGTCCAGAGTGAGTTCTACCGCCATCGACATGCGCGCGCCATGCTTACAGGTGCTCATTTCTTGGATTTTTGCGCAACTCCGATCACACGTCCGCCGCCGCACGAGGCCCGGATCACGAGCCGGGGGCGCAGCTGCACCTGGTGCAGCGGGGCGGCGTCGCCCTCGGCGAGACGCCGGAGCAGGATCTGCGCGGCGAGCCTGCCGAGCTGGTACTTGGGCGGCGAGACGGCCGTCAGCGGGGTCTCGGCGACGTCGGCGAACTCGTTGTCGTAGCTGATCAGGGCGAGGTCGTCCGGGACCCGTACTCCGGCTCGGCGGGCCGCGCCGAGCATCAGCGCGGCCTCGCGGTCGCCGAAGCAGAGCGCGGCGGTGACTCCGGCGTCGCGCAGCGCGGCGAGGGCCCGGTCGGCGCGCTCCGGGTCCCAGTGGGCCATCACGTCCCGCTCGCACGGCGGGGCGTCGGGCAGCCCGAGGTCGGTGAGGGCGCGGGCGAAGCCTGACTCGATGGGCGCGGTGGTGGGCGCGTCGGTACGGGCGACGAGCCCGAGCCGCTCGTGACCGAGGGCGCGCAGATGGCGTACGGCGTCGTAGGCGCCGCCCTCGTGGTCGGTGCAGACGTGTTCGGTGGGGTCGCCGGGGCCGTGGGCGGCGAGCCTGCGCTCGACGAGGACGGCGGGAACGGGCAGGGCGAGGAGTTCCTCGGCGCGCCGTCCGGGGTCGGTGGCGGTGTGCAGGCTGGGGACGAGGAGGAGCCCGTGGACGCCCGCGGAGAGCAGGCGCGCCACGGCGGCGTCCTCCTCGTCGGGGTCGTAGTGCGAGCAGGCGAGGACGAGCCGGGCGCCGGCCGCCGCGAGTTCCTTCTCGATGCCCTGGAGGACGCGCGGGTAGTAGAACGTGGTGTCGGGGACGAGGACTCCGACGATGCGCTGTGCGGTGGCGTCCCGTTCGGGGCGGTGGGCGGCGAAGGTGCCCGCGCCCTGTCTGCGCTCGACGAGCCGGAGGGCGACGAGGTCCTCGTAGGCGCGGCGGACGGTCGTCACCGACAGGCCCGTCTCGGTGGCGAGGGCGCGCTCGGTGGGCAGTTTGCTGCCAGGTGGCCAGGTGCCGTCGAGGATGCCGCGCCTCAGCTCGGCCATCAGGGCCCGGAACTTCAGCTCCCGGCCGGACGCCGGTGTCTCGCGTCCCGTCATCGGGCCCCCTTCGCGCTCGCGGCGCTCCCCGGTCCTCCGGGGCGCGCCGCATCCTATGCGGAAGGGGTCAGATCTCGTTCCGGGAGAGCGCGAGGAGCCGATCCAGGACGCGCGGTCCCCCGGCGCGTACGCCGTCGTGCTCGAACTCGTCGGTCACCCAGGTCCGCAGTCCGCGTACGGTGCGCGCGGTGTCGAGGGAGTGGGCGGTGTCCACGTACATGTCGTCGTGGTAGACGGCCGCGGCAACCGGCACCTGGTTGGCCGCGAGGCGTTCGGGGTCGTAGAGGGGTGCCCAGTCCGTGCGGGCGGCGAGCAGTTCCGCGGTGTCGCGGAGCGGGCGCAGGGCGGGGTCGGTGGTGAAGTGCCAGGGGTGGACGGTCTCGCCGGTGAAGAGGAGCGGCCGGCCCTCGGCGAGCGCGGCGCGGGCGTCGAACTCGGGGTGCTCGGCGCGGACGCGTTCGGCGGCCCAGTCGGTGGGGCCCCGCCCCTGGGCGTAGATGGCCTCGTGGAGCACGGCGTACAGCGGGTGTCCGGCGTACGACAGGTGTGCCTGGACCTGTTCGAGGAAGGCGTCGGCGAGCGCGGGGCCGCCGGGGGTGGGGACGAAGGCGCCTTCCAGGAGCAGGTGGAGCTGGTGGGTGCCGTCGCCGGAGCCGAGGAGGATGCCGAGGGACTGGAAGGCCTCGACGGTGAGCAGGCCGCCGCCGGGGAGGGTGACCTCGTGGTCGAGGAGGTGGGCGGCGATGGCGCGGGCCCGTTCGGCGTCCTGCGGGTAGCGGGCGAAGTGGGCCTCGTTCTTGCGCCGGATGCGGGGGTAGGCGGCGCGGTAGACCTCGTCGGCGCCGGCGTACAGGGACGGCAGTCCGCCGGTGATCAGGACCCGCTCCAGGCCCTCGGGTGCGGTGGAGAGGTAGTGGACGGCGCAGAAGCCGCCGAAGCTCTGGCCGAGGACCGTCCACGGGGCGCCGCCGGTCAGCCGGCGCCTGATCAGCTCGCAGTCCTTGACGATGGAGTCGGCGCGGAAGTGGGTGAGGTAGTCGGCCTGCTCGGCCGGCTTGCCGCGCAGTGGCAGCGTCTGGCGGTTGGCGGGGGTGGAGCGGCCCGTGCCCCGCTGGTCGAGGAGGAGGACGCGGAACTCCCTCACGGCCCGGCCGAGCCAGGCCTGCGGGCCGATGAAGCGGCGGGCGCCGAAGCCGGGGCCGCCCTCCAGGTAGACCAGCCAGGGGAGCCGCTCCCGGTCGGGTCCGGCGTTGCCGGTCGCGACGACCTCGCGGCCGAAGACCTCGATGCGCTCGCCGTCGGGGCGGGAGTGGTCGAGGGGGACGGGGAAGCGGTGGTCGGTGAGGACGAGTCCCGGCTGCCGGTAGGTGGTCACGCTGTCGCTGCTCCTGTTCGGTACGTCCCCGCGAGGACAGTGGATCATACGTGGGGCGCCGTACGGATCGTGCCGGGGCCTGTCACCCCCGGACAAGGCCCTTGTCCACGAGGTAGTTCCGTGCGACGTCCTCGGGCAGGCGGCGCCGGCTGTCGACCTGTTCGTTGAGGTGGGCCAGGTCGGCCGTGGTCAGGACCGTGTTGAGCCGGTCGAGCGCGCGGGTGACGCGCTCGCTCCCGGCGCGGGCGCGGTTCACGACGGGCACGATGTGGTCGGCGTTCTGCAGGTGCTTGTCGTCGGCGAGCAGGACGAGCCCGAAGTCGTCGAGCGTGGCGTCGGTGGTCGTGGTGAGCACCAGCTGGTCCTGCCCGTTCTGGACGGCCTGTTTGGCCGGGGTGGTGCCGACGCCCTTGGGGTCGACGGCGGTCACGTCGATGCCGTAGACCTTCTTCAGGCCGGGGGCGCAGTACGGCCGGCTGACGCACTCGTCACCGGCCGCGAGGCGGATGGGGAGACCGGTGGCGCCGAGGTCGCTGAGGGTCTTCAGACGGTGTTCGGCGGCGAAGGCGGCGGTCACGGCGAAGGCGTTCTGGTCGACGGCGCGGCCCGCGTCGAGGACGGTGAGGCCGCGCGGGCCGGCGAGCGCGCGGAGCGCCGTCATGGTCCGGGCCGGGTCGGGAGAGCCGACGGTCGGCGCGTCCGCCCCGTTGGCCTTGGCGTTCAGCCAGTCGGCGAAGGTCGCCGCGTACTCCGCTACGACGTCGATCTGGCCCCGTTCGAGGGCGGGTTCGTACAGCTCGCGGTTGCTGACGGAGAGGATCTTCGTACGGAATCCGGCCTCCTGGAGCAGCAGGGCGTACATCTGGGCCAGCAGGTCGCTCTCGGTGAACCCGGCCGAGCCGACGGTCAGCCGGCGGCTGTCGCCCGGCGGGGCCGTGACCGTGTCCCGGTCCTCGAGGGACGGTCCCGCGGCGCAGCCGGTGGCGCAGAGGAGGAGGCAGAGGACCGTCACGGGGACGCCCGGCGGTCTCATGCGCCGCTCCCCCGCGCCCCGGTGGGCGCGAGGCGCTGGACGCCCTCGAAGACGCCCTCCACGAGGAGTGCGAGCGCCGCGACGAGACAGGCGCCGGCGACGACCTGCGGCGTGGAGGCGAGGTTGAACCCGGCGGTGATGATCCGGCCGAGCCCGCCGCCGCCGGCGAGGGCGGCCACGGTGGCGGTGGCGACGAGCTGGACGGCGGCGATCCGGACGCCGGTGAGGATCAGCGGCAGCGCGAGGGGCAGTTCGACCCGGGCCAGGGTCTGACCGCCCGTCATGCCCATGCCCCTGGCGGCCCGTACGACGTCGGCGTCGACGCCCCGCATCCCCACGTACGCGTTGGTCAGCAGCGGCGGCACGGCGAACAGGACGAGGGCGATGATCGTCGGCCAGTCGCCGTACGCGCCGATCGGGCTGAGCAGGAGCAGCACGAGGACGGCGAAGGTGGGGACGGCCCGGCCCGCGTTGGCGAGGTTCACGGCGAGCGCGCCGCCCTTGCCGAGGTGGCCGAGGACGAGGGCGGTCGGCAGGGCGATGAGACAGCTGAGGGCGAGGCAGACGACGGTGAGGAAGACGTGTTCGCCGAGCCGGTGCCAGACGCCGTTCTCGCCGGACCAGTGCGCGGAGGTGGTGAGCCAGGACCAGGCGTCGGCGAGGGTGGTCACGTGGCCTGCCCGCGGGTCCAGGGGGTGAGCACGCGCTGTATGCCGAGGAGGAGCAGGTCGGCGGCGACGGCGATGAGGACGCAGAGCACGGAGGCGGTGAGGACCTGCGCCTTGAAGTAGGTGTTCATGCCGGAGTAGATGAGGTTGCCCAGACCGCCGTGGCCGACGATCGCGCCGATGGTGACGAGGGAGACGGCGGAGACGGTGGCGATCCGCAGCCCGGCCATGGCGGCGGGCAGGGCGAGCGGCAGTTCGACGGCGAGGAGCAGTCTGACCGGCCCGTATCCGAGGCCGCGCGCGGCCTGCCGGGTCTCCTCGGGGACGGCGCGGAGCCCGGCGAGGAGGTTGCGGACGAGGAGGGTGAGGGAGTACAGGACGAGCCCGGCCACGACCAGGGCCGCGGACAGCCCGTACACGGGGAGGAGCAGCGAGAACATCGCGAGCGCCGGGATCGTGTACAGGAGCGTGGTCACCCCGAGGACCGGGCCCGCCGCCAGGCGCCAGCGGCGGGCGGCGACCGCGAGCGGCAGGGCGAGCAGCAGGGCGAGGGCGACGGAGACGGCGGTCAGCTGGAGGTGCTGGACGACCGCGTCGCCGAGGATCTCGCTCCGGGTGGAGAGGTAGGCGCCGCAGATCCACTCGTTGCGGGCGAGGCAGTCGTCGGGCGGCGCGATCACCCTCCCATTCGAGGGGGTAGGGGGCCGCCGCGCACGCGGGCCGGTCCGTTCGGGGGCGCGCGCGGGGGCGGGGCCGGTGCCTTACGGCGGGCGGCGGGTCAGGGCCTGTCCTGCGGATCAGGGTCGGACAGGCCGCGGCGTCTGGTGCATGGGGTCTCCCCAGGCCCGCAGGGCCCAGGGGACGCCTCGCAAGGCGCCGGAACGTCCTCATAGCGGAGCTGTGCGGACGTTTCGGCAACGCGGCGAGGTGCCGTGCCAGGCGTCGCGAACCCGGCCATGATCCGCCGGACAGGCCCTAGCTCTCCTGGAGGACCGACAGGACGTTGCCGGCCGGGTCCTTGAACCAGGCGATGGCCGGTCCGCCCTCGACCCGCACGACGCCCTTGTCGTCGGCCTCGAAGTCCGCGTACCGCTCCAGGGTCACGCCGCGTCCCGTCAGCTCGTCGACGGCCCGGTCGATGTCGTCGACTCCGAAGTTGAGGATCGTGAAGGTGGCGGGGGCATGGTCGTCCTTGGGGTAGACGAAGATCCGGGCCCCTCCTGCCAGGGTGAGGAAGAGCATCCGCATCTCGCCCTCGCCGTCGAGTTCCGCCTTCAGGCCGAGGGTCTCGCCGTAGAAGCGCCGGGCGGCATCGAGGTCGTCGACCGAGAAGCCGCTGAACGCCGGGGTTTCGCCGAACATGTCGTGCTCCCTTCCGGGGGCCTGTCGCGAGGCACCCCTTCCAGGATCCGCCGCCCGTCCGGACCCCGCCGCCCGAAGCCGGCCGCCCGCCGTCTCACGGGGGCGCTCAGGGCGCGATCGGCAGCTGTCGCTTGTGCTCGGTGAGCCGGTACCGGCGGACGATCGAGGCGAAGGCGGCCTCCGCGACCGGCTTCCCCTCCAGGAAGTCGTCGATGTCGTCGTACGTGACACCGAGCGCGTCCTCGTCGGGCTTGCCCGGGTCGAGCGTCTCCAGGTCGGCGGTGGGGGTCTTCCACACCAGCTCGGCCGGGGCGCCCAGCTCGGCGGCGACCGCGCGGACGCGCCGCTTGGTGAGGCCGGTGAGCGGGACGACGTCGGCGGCGCCGTCGCCGAACTTGGTGAAGAAGCCGGAGACGGCCTCCGCGGCGTGGTCGGTGCCGACGACGAGCCCGTCCTGGGCGCCGGCGACCGCGTACTGGGCGATCATCCGCTGGCGGGCCTTGATGTTGCCCTGCACGAAGTCCTGGTGGTGGGCGTCGCGGAAGGTCACGCCACCGGCCACGCAGGCGTCCAGGGCGGCGTCGCTCGCGGCCTTGACGTCCACCGTGAGGACCCGGTCGGCGCGGATGAAGCCGAGGGCCGTCTGCGCGTCCTTCTCGTCGGCCTGGACGCCGTACGGCAGGCGCATCGCGTAGAAGACGGCGTCGTGCCCGGCGGCACGGGCCCGTTCCACGGCGAGCTGGCAGAGCCGGCCGGCGGTGGTGGAGTCGACGCCGCCGCTGATGCCGAGGACGAGGGAGCGCAGCCCCGTGGAGGTGAGGCGCTCGGTGAGGAAGGCCACGCGGCGCTCGATCTCGGCCCGCGGGTCGAAGGACTCGGCCACCTGGAGGTCCCGGGCGATCTGCTGCTGGAGGGCGGTGGACGCCGGGTCGGTCACGGAGGTCTCCTCGTCAGGGTCGGTCGGCGGCGGCTGAGCACGGTGGTCTCTGAACAGCGCGCCGACAGGGGGTACGAAGGTCGACTTTACGCACCGGGGCCCCGGTGCGTCGCCCTGCCCCGTGCGTCCCGGCCTCAGGCAGCGGTCGCTTCCGTGGTGCAGAGGACCTCAACGCGCTGGACGAGGTTGCCGGCGAAGCCGCCGCGGTTCCACGTCTCCTCCGCGACCAGCGGCTGGGCGTTGCCCGCCGCGTCGGTGGCCCGCACGGTGAGGCGGCGCAGCCCGGGCGTCGCCGTCCAGGTGGTGCGCCAGGCGGTCCAGGCCCACGGGTGCGCGGGGTCCGGAACCAGCTCGGCCTCGGTCCAGGTGGCCCCGTCGTTCTCGCTCACCTCGACCCGCGTGACCGGCCCGTGGCCCGACCAGGCGCGCCCGGCGAGCGGCACGGGTCCGGGCCGGACGACGCGGGTCCGGGACATGAAGTCGGGGAATCCCGGCGGCACCATGAGGGCGCGGGGCGCGATGAGGGTCACCGGCTCACCCACGTCCTCGGCCGACGGCCGCAACCGGTAGGCGACGCTCTGCTGGAAGCCGGTGTACGGGGTGGCGGTGAGCGTGATGTCGCGGAGCCACTTCACGTGGGCCATGCCGTACCAGCCCGGGACGACGAGCCGGAGCGGGCTGCCGTGCTGCGGGGGCAGGGGCGCGCCGTTCATCTCGTACGCGACGAGGACGTCCCTGGCCGGGTCGGCGGCCGTCGACAGGGGCAGGCTGCGCCGGTAGTCCTGCTCGACGCCCCGCTCCACTCCGTGGTCGGCGCCCGTGAACACCGCCTCCACGGCGTCGTCGGCGATCCCGGCCTCGGCGAGCAGCGCCGCCAGGGGGACACCGGTCCACTCCGCGGTCCCCACGGCCTCGACGAGCCAGGGCTGGCTTACCGGACGGGGCGTGAGCCGGGCGCGGCCGTTGCCCGCGCACTCCAGGGTGACGCGACGGGTCGTGGCGGGGCGAGCGCGCAGGGCGTCCAGGTCCAGGTCGAGCGTCCGGCGCACCCGGCCGCCGACGGTGAGCCGCCAGCCGTCCGCGTCGGTCGCGGGGATGTCGTAGTGCGTCAGTACGTAGTGGAGGCCGGGCGGGGTGACGTCGTAGCGCAGCGCTTCCAGGGGCAGGCCGTGGTTGCGTGCGGCGAGGGCGAGCTCCTGCTCGGTGACGCCCTCGTCCGGAGCCGCCACGCGTCCTGGTGCGCTGACGCGGCTCAGACCGCCCGGGGTTCCGTCCATGCCCTCATGGTGCGCCGGGCCTCGGCGCCGGGCACGTCGGCGCCCGGCCCGGTCCTGAGGACTGCCGGGGGCCGCGCAGGGCGCGGTCGAGGCCGTCCTGGGGGAGGCCGGTGAGGGCGCGGACGAAGATCTCCTCGTACGCCGGTTCGCCGATCGTCGCGCGGACGGTGTCCGTGTACTTCTCGCGCAGGGCCCGCAGGCCGGGCAGGCCGCGCCGGGGCTGGCCGGTGGAGCGCCAGTAGGCCTCCCCGGTGCCGGAGACGTCGGCCGCGCGCTCCCCGTCACCGGCCGCCGCGAGGGCGGTGGCGAGGACGTCGAGGCCGAGGGCGACTCCGAGGCTCGCACCGAGGGCTCGGGTGCCTTCGAGCATGGCGCGGGCATGGCCGGCGGCGGTGGCCGGGTCTCCCTCCAGGAGGCCGGTGAGGGCGAGCTGGTACTCAAGGGCGGTGCGGACCCAGTGCTCGTCGAGGTCCTCGCACCGGGCGCGCAGGGCGAGCGCCCGGTCCCTGGCCTCGGCGAGCCGTCCGAGGCCGGTGAGGGCGAAGACCCGCACGAGGTGGCAGCGGAGCCGGGCGGCGGAGTCCGCCGAGTCGGCGGGGCCGCCCCGGACGGCGTCGAGGACGTGGCCGACGACGACGTACGCGGCCATGGGCCTGCCGGTGGTCAGGGCGAGGAGCCCGGCGAGCGCGGCGGCGTCGAGGGTCAGGTCACCGGGGCCGGGGCCGGTCCCGGGCGGACCGCCCGGCACGCGCTGTGTGGGTACCGTGTGCCGGTCCCCGTGCTCCGTGCCCTCGGTGTGCTCCGCGTACCGGGCCTCGCGGGCGCAGCGTTCGCTGATCTCCTGGGCCGGGCCGAACTCGCCCTGGAGCACCAGGGTGACGCCCAGCGCCCACAGGGCGCGGGCCCGGGGCCGGCCGCGGGCCCCGCTGAGGAACAGGGCCTGTTCGAGGCCGTCGCGGGCCTCGCGCAGGCGGCCCCTGCACGACCAGGCGAAGGCGACGGAGCCGACGAGGTCGAGGGCCGCGTCGGGGTCGGTGCGCAGCAGCCGGTCCAGGGCGGTGCGCAGATCGGTGTGGTGGGCGTCGACGGTGCGGTACCAGCGCAGCTGGCGGGTGCCGTGCCATTCGGTCTCCGCCCGGCGCGCCAGGCCCCGGAAGTGGGCGGCGTGCCGGTCGGCGACGGTCCCGGTCTCCCCGGTCCGATCCAGCCAGGTCGCCCCGTACGCGCGGATCGTGTCGAGCATCCGGTGCCTCCCCGCGCCGTCCCGCGGGCGGACGACGGAGGCGCGGACGAGCCCGGCGAGCGCGTCCGGCAGGGTGGCCCGGTTCAGCGGGCCGCCGACGCACACGGCGGTCGCCGACGCGAGGTCGAAGGGGCCCCGGAAGACGGAGAGGCGGGCCCAGAGGAGGCGTTCGAGCGGTGCGCTCAGCTCGTGGCTCCAGCCGATGGCGGCGCGCAGGGTCTGGTGGCGGCTCGGCCACACCCGCTCGGGGTGGGCGAGCAGGTCGAAGCGGGCTTCCGGCGGGGCGTCGAAGCGGGTGCCGAGCTGGTCCCTGACGGCTTCCACGCCCTGGAGGCGGATCTGGGCCGCGGCCAGTTCCAGGGCGAGCGGGATTCCTTCCAGGCGTACGCAGATCTCGCCGGCGGGCCCCGCGACGGGGAGGTCCTCCCCGGCGGCCCGCCGGAGCAGTTCCACGGCGTCGCGTCCGCTGGGCGGCAGCGGGTCGAGGGCGATCACCCGCTCCCCTTCGACGCCGAGGGGGGACCGGCTCGTGGCGAGTACGGTGAGCCCGGGGGCGGCGGCGAGGAGTTCGGTGACGAGCCGGGCGCAGGGTGCGGCGAGGTGCTCGCAGGAGTCGAGGACGAGGAGCAGCCGGTCGTCGGCGAGCCGGCGGCAGAGGCCGGTGGTGGCCATGCCGGGGGTGTGGTCGGAGAGGTCGACGGAGTCGGCGACGAGGGCGACGAGGAGCCGGTCGCCGTCGAGCGGGCTGAGGTCGGTCCACCAGGCACCGTCCGGGTACCGGTCGGCCGCGCGGTGCGCGGCGCGCAGTGCGAGCCGGGTCTTCCCGACTCCCCCGACGCCGGTCACGGTGACGAGGCGGTGCTCCGCCAAGGCGGCGGAGACGCGCTCCAGTTCCGTGCGGCGTCCCACGAAACCGGGGTTCTCGTCCGGCAGATGTCCACGCACGGGAGCAGTCTCCCTCATGAGGGGAGCGAACGGGCGTACGGCGCCGGTTCGTTACGCACCTTCGACCGTGACCACCACCGAGTGCCATCCCTGCGCCCCGTCGGGCATGGTGCCGGTGCGCCGTTCCGGCTGGGTGGCGCCGGTGCCGTCGGTGGCGCGGACGGTGAGGGTGTGCCGGCCGGGCGTGGCGGCCCAGGGGTACGTCCACTGCCGCCAGGTGTCGCGACTGTCCTCGGCGGCGAGCAGGGCGTCCTGCCAGGGGTCGTCGTCGACGCGCACCTCGACGCGGCGGATGCCCCGGTGCTGGGCCCAGGCGACTCCGGCGACCATGACGGTGCCGGCGGCGGGACGGCCGAAGGGGCGGGGGGTGTCGATGCGGGACTGGGTCTTCACGGGGGCCTCGGCGGCCCAGCCGCGCGGGACCCAGTAGGCGTCGTAGGCGTCGAAGGTGGTGAGTTCGACGGACTCGATCCACTTGCAGGCGGAGACGTATCCGTAGAGGCCGGGGACGATCATCCGGACGGGGAAGCCGTGGGTGAAGGGCAGGGGTTCGCCGTTCATCCCGAAGGCGAGGAGCGCGTCACGGCCGTCCATGACGTCCTCGACGGGGGTGCCGATCGTCATGCCGTCGACGGAGCGGGCCACGAGCTGGTCGGCGGGGCCGCCTTCGGAGGGCGGTCGGACACCGGCCTCGCGGAGCAGGTCTGCGAGGGGGACGCCGAGCCAGCGGGCGTTGCCGACGTAGGGGCCGCCGACCTCGTTGGAGACACAGGCGAGGGTGATGTCCCGCTCCACGGTCCTGCGGGCCATGAGTTCTCTCAGGGTGAGGGTGATCTCCTCGCGTACACCGCTGCCGTGGAGGCGCAGCCGCCAGCGGCCCGCGTCGACCTTGGGGACGACGAGTGCGGTGTCGACGCGGTAGAAGTCGCGGTTGGGGGTGACGAAGGGGCTGATCCCCGGGACGTTCAGCTGCGCCCCGGCGGGGACGGGCGGCGCGGGGGACGCGGGGCGGGGCAGTCGTACGGCCGCGCGGGAGGCGACGGCGTTCTCCTCCGCGGGTGAGGCGACCGTCCGGCCGAGGGCTGCGGCGCCGGTCGCGGCGAGTCCGGTGGAGGCGGCGACGACCAGGAAGCGCCGCCGGTCCTGACGGGCGGCGGCGCCGGGTCCGGGTGCGCGCAGGACGCCGGTCAGCACGTACAGCAGCAGTGCTCCGGCGGCTGCCCCGACGAGCGAGGGCACGGCGTCCAGGGCGGAGTCCGAGTCGGGGCGGGAGACGGCGGCGAGGGCCCCGAGGCCGCCGAAGACGGCGACGGCCGCGGCGCCGAGCAGCCGGTGGCGGAGCGCGAGCAGCCCGATGCCGAGGGCGAGGAGCGCGAGGAGGCACAGGATGCCGAGCAGGAGGACGGCCTTGTCGCTCTCGCCGAAGGTGCGGATCGCCCAGTCCTTGAGGGCCGCCGGGGTGCGGTCGACGACGGCGTCGCCGATGGCGAGGACCGGTCCGGCCTCGGGGCGTACGCGGGAGGCGACGAGGTCCGCGACGGCGAGCGAGACGTACGCGGCGACGAGGCCGCCGAGCGCGGCGAGGAGACGGTCGGTACGGGTGGGCTCGCGGCCCCCGTCCGGTGCGGTCCTGGTGGGGTTCATGGTGGGTACTTCGGCACGCACCGCCGTCCGGATGGGTGGCTTCACCCGGGCGGCGCAGCCTAGGGGGTGTCTTGTCGATCGAGCCCGGCCTGATCGACAAGACAACCCTAGCGGGTGTCGGGCGGCTTGCCGGGGGTGTCCAGGTGCTCGCCGGGGGTCGCGAGTTCCTCGACGGCGTCGGCGCCGACGACCGCGCCGGTGGACTTCTTGCCGCGCCGCAGCCGGCCTTCGAGCCAGGAGGCGAAGGTGGTGAGCGCGAAGTTGAGCAGCACGAAGATCACGGCGACGACGGTGAAGCAGGCGATGGTGTTGGCCCCGTAGTTGGCGCTCATCGGGCGGACGGAGGCGAGGAGTTCGGAGAAGCCGAGCATCGCGCCGCCGAGTGCGGTGTCCTTGACGATGACGACGAGCTGGCTGACGAGGGCGGGCAGCATGGCGGTGACCGACTGCGGCAGGAGGACGTACGTCATGGTCTGGCCCTTGCGCATGCCGATGGCCTTCGCCGCGTCGGTCTGGCCGCTGGGGAGGGCGAGGATGCCGGCGCGGACCACCTCGGCGAGCACGGAGGCGTTGTAGAGGACGAGGCCGGTGACGACGGCGTACAGCGGGCGGGTGTCCGGGCTGATGTCGGTGAACTCGGAGTACGCGGCGTTGGCGAACAGCATGAGGATCAGGACGGGGATGGCCCGGAAGAACTCGACGACGGTGCCGGCCGCGCCGCGCACGAAGCGGTGGTCGGAGAGCCGGGAGATGCCGAGGAGGGCGCCGAGGGGAAGCGCGATCACCATGGCCAGCGCGGCGGCGATCACGGTGTTCTTCAGGGCGGGCAGGATGTACGTCTCCCACACGCGGGCGTCGGTGAAGAAGGGCTCCCACTTGGCCCATTCGAGCTGGTTCTGGTCGGCGAGGCTCGCCGCGACCCACCACACCACCGCGGCGAGCGCGACCAGGAACAGCAGGGTCCACAGGACGTTGCGCCGTCGGGCGCGCGGCCCGGGGACGTCGTAGAGGACGGTGGGTCGGGTCTTCACCGTTTCACCGCCGCCTTCTTGGCCACCCAGCCGAGGAACAGCCCGGTGGGCAGGGTCAGACAGATGAATCCGAAGGCGAAGATCGCGGAGATGAGGATGAGTTGGGCCTCGTTCTCGATCATCTCGCGCATCAGCAGGGCCGCTTCGGCGACGCCGATGGCGGCGGCCACGGTGGTGTTCTTGGTGAGGGCGATGAGGACGTTGGCCAGTGGGCCGACGACGGAGCGGAAGGCCTGCGGGAGCACGATGATCCGGAGGACCTGGGGGAAGCTGAGCCCGATGGCCCGGGCGGCCTCGACCTGTCCGAGGGGGACGGTGTTGATGCCGGAGCGCACCGCCTCGCAGACGAAGGCGCTGGTGTAGGCGGTGAGGCCGAGCACGGCGAGCCGGAAGTTGATGACGGTGAAGCGGTCGGCGCCGAGGCTGACGCCGAGGGTCTGGAAGAGGCCGAGCGAGGTGAAGACGATGATGACGGTGAGGGGGATGTTACGGACGATGTTGACGTAGACGGTGCCGAAGCCCCGCATGAGGGGGACGGGGCTGACGCGCATGGCGGCCAGCAGCGTCCCCCAGATCAGGGAGCCGATCGCGGAGTAGACGGTGAGCTGCACCGTCACCCAGAAGGCTCCGAACAGGTCGTACCCCTGCAGGAAGTCGAACACGACGACCCACTCACTCGACGATGACGCCGATCTTCGGGGCGGGTTCGTTCTGGTAGCCGGCGGGACCGAAGTTCTTCTCCACGGCCTTCTCCCAGGAGCCGTCGGCGACCATCTTCTCCAGGGCGGTGTTGATCTTGTCCTTGAGCTCGCTGCCCTTCTGGACGCCGATGCCGTAGTTCTCGTTGCTCATCTTGAAGCCGCCGAGCTTGAACTTGTCCTGGAACTGGCTCTGCGAGGCGTATCCGGCGAGGATCGAGTCGTCGGTGGTGACGGCGTCGATGACACCGTTCTCGAGTCCGGTCAGGCACTCGGAGTAGCCGCCGTACTCCTGGAGCTGGGCGTCGGGGGCGATGTCGTCCTTCACGTTCTGCGCGGAGGTCGAGCCGGTGACCGAGCAGAGCTTCTTGTTGTTGAGGTCGGACGGCTGCTTGATGGAGTCGTCGTCGGCGCGGATCAGCACGTCCTGGTGGGCGAGGAGGTAGGGACCTGCGAAGTCGACCTTCTCCGCCCGCTCGTCGTTGATCGAGTACGAGGCCGCGATGAAGTCCACGTCACCGCGCTGCAGCAGCGTCTCCCGGTCCGCGCTCTTGGCCTCCTTCCACACGATGTCGGACGGGTCGTGGCCGAGCTCCTTGGCGACATAGGTCGCGACGTCGACGTCGAAGCCGGTGTAGGTGCCGTCGGGGGTCTTCAGGCCGATGCCGGGCTGGTCGTACTTGATGCCGACGGTGATCTCGTCGCCGCCGTGGTCGCGTGGTGCCGCGCCGGGCGTTCCGTTCGCGAATCCTGCGGAGGTGACGGAGAGGACGACGGCCGCGGCGACGGCCACGACGGCCCTGCCGGTCCTGGTCGGGTTCATGATCATGAGGATCACCCCTGGGGGCTGCTGGTCGGGCGCCGGCGGCGGCTGGATGGGCGGCCGTGGCCCGGTGGCTCAGTGGTGGAGGATCTTGGACAGGAAGTCCTTGGCACGGTCGCTGCGGGGATTGTTGAAGAACTCGTCCGGGGTCGTCTCCTCGACGATCCTGCCGTCGGCCATGAAGACGACGCGGTTGGCCGCGGAACGGGCGAAGCCCATCTCGTGGGTGACGACCACCATCGTCATCCCGTCCCTGGCGAGTTGCTGCATCACCTCCAGGACCTCGTTGATCATCTCGGGGTCGAGCGCGGAGGTCGGCTCGTCGAAGAGCATCACCTTCGGATCCATGGCGAGGGCGCGTGCGATGGCCACGCGCTGCTGCTGGCCGCCGGAGAGCTGCGCCGGGTACTTGTCCGCCTGCGAGGCGACGCCGACCCGGTCGAGGAGCGCGCGGGCGCGCTGCTCGGCCGCCTTCCGGTCCTTCTTGCGGACCTTGATCTGGCCCAGCGTGACGTTGCCGAGCACCGTCTTGTGCGCGAAGAGGTTGAAGGACTGGAAGACCATGCCGACGTCGGCCCGCAGCGCGGCGAGTTCGCGTCCCTCGGCGGGCAGCGGGCGCCCGTCGACGACGATCTCGCCCTTGTCGATGGTCTCCAGGCGGTTGATCGCGCGGCAGAGCGTCGATTTTCCACCGCCGGACGGCCCGATGACGACGACGACCTCGCCGCGGTGGACGGTCAGGTCGATGGACTGGAGGACGTGCAGGGTTCCGAAGTGCTTGTCGACCCCGCGCAGCACGACGAGCGCGTCTCCGCCTTCCGGGACGGGCATGGCACCCTCCTGGCTCACGCCCCCCGTGACCGCTCTCTTCTCACGTTCATGCTCCGCCTTCCACCCGCACGGCGCACGCCGGAGGGGGTGTGCGGAGGGTGAGCGACCGTACCGTGCGGTGACCGGGTCACACGCGGCGGGCGGGCGGGGGCCGGGGGCCGGGGAGGAGGCGCGCGCGGGAGCCGCCTGGCGGACACTGGGGGTGGAGCCGAGTGCACGAGGAGGGTCCGCCATGAGCAGTGCCGCACCCAAGGTCAGCACGTTGCCGCCGGAGCATCGCGAGCGCCTGATGGCCTTCGCCGAGGACGTGCACTTCGAGTCCGGTCACCGGCTGTTCGAGGAGCAGCAGCACGCCGATCGGTTCTGGATCGTGAAGACGGGCGCGGTGACGCTCGACGCGAAGGTGCCGGGCCGCGGGTCGCCGGTGATCGAGACGTTGCGCCACGGCGAGCTGGTCGGCCTCTCGTGGCTGTTCCCGCCCTATCTGTGCCAGTCGGGGGCCGAGGCGATGACGCCGGTACGGGCGTACGAGTTCGATGCCCCGGCCGTACGCTCGATGTGCCGCTCCGACGCGGAGTTCGGCGTCTCCGTCACGTTCTGGGTGGGCGCCATCCTGGCCCATCGCCTCCATGTGACCCGGGTGAGACTCCTCGACCTGTACGCCCCGCACGGGAGCGGGATCCTGGCCTGACGCCCCGGACCACGGCGCCCGCCGGTACGGTGGGGGATCACCAGCGCCCCTCCCCCGACCCGCCGCCGAGCTGCGAGGCCCGTATGAGCGACCTGACGACCGCACGCGAGGCGATCGCCCTCGTGACCGGCGGCGACTTCACCGAACTTCCGACCGACGAGGGGCCGTTGAAGAACGACGGGCCGATCGGCTGGCCCGGCTACTCCGAGAGCCACGCGCGGGCGTCCGCCCGTACCGGCGAGACCGAGTCGGTGGTCTGCGGTACCGGCGTGGTGGGCGGGGTCCCGGTGGTCCTGATCTCGTTCGAGTTCCAGTTCCTCGGAGGGTCCCTCGGGGAGCGGACAGGGGCGCGGGCCGCCGCCGCGCACGCGGTGGCCCGCGCACGCCGGCTGCCCGTGGTCGTCCTGCCCGCCACCGGCGGCAGCCGGATGCACGAGGGCATGCGGGCCCTCCTCCAACTCCAGCGGCTGGCCGGCGAGTCGGCCCTCACCCGGGCGGCCGGTCTGCCGCAGATCGCCGTCCTGCGCGATCCGACGACGGGCGGCGGCTGGGCCACGCTCGGCGCCGGGTCCGACGTGGCCCTGGCCCTGCCCGGCGCTCAGGTCGGCTTCGCCGGCTCCCGGGTCCGCCCGCCGGACGCCGACCCCGCCGCGTACACCGCGGAGGCCCAGCTCGCGCACGGGCACGTCGACGCGGTGGTGCCGCCCGCCGAACTGCGCGAGACCCTCGGGCGCTGGCTCTCGCTGCTCACCCGGCCCGCCGAGGGCCCCGTCGCGCCGCCGCGCGGGCTCGGCGCCCCCGGGACGCCGCCCGCCGCGAGCGGCCGGGAGGCCGTGACACGCGCCCGGCACCCCGAGCGGCCCCGGGCGGCCGCGTACCTCGACGCGCTCTTCACCGTCCGCGAGGAGATCTCCGGTGACCGCTGCGGCGGCGTCGACCCGGGGATGCGGTGCGGCTTCGGGCGGCTTCCCGACGGCCGTACCGTCGCCTACGCCGCACAGTGCGGTACCGCGACCCTCCCGGCCGGCTTCCGTACGGCCGCCCGGCTCGTACGGCTCGCCGACCGCCTCGCCGTCCCGGTCCTCACCCTGATCGACACGCCGGGGGCGGCCAACGACCCGGCGGCGGAACACGCGGGCGCGGGCCCCTCGATCGCCGACCTGTTCGCCGCCGTCGCCTCCGCACGGGTCCCCCTCACGTCCCTCCTCATCGGAGAGGGCGGCTCGGGCGGCGCGCTCGCCCTCGCCGCCCCCGGCAACCTCTGGGCCACGTCCGACAGTTACTTCTCGGTGATCGCCCCGGAGGCCGCCGCGTCCATCCTCAAGCGCGCGCCGGAGGAGTCGGGCACGACGGCCGACCAGCTGCGCCTGCGCCCACAGGACCTCCTCGACCTCGGTGTCGTGCGGGGCGTGGTCTGAGCGGTCGCCTGACGTCCTTCGGCAGCCGGCTCACGGCTCACGGCTCACGGCTCACGGCTCACGGCTCAGTAGTAGCGGCGCATGATCTCGTCCGCCCAGGCGGGCTGGATGGTCGGGCCCTGGGGGCCGAACTCGGCCATGTACGGCTTGATGTCGAGTACCGGCGTGCCGTCGACCGCGTCCAGGCCCCGCACATGGACGTCAAGGCCGTCCGTACGCAGCAGGCGGCAGCGGGAGACGCCGATGCGGTTGGGGCGGTTCTTGCCGCGCTGGGCGAAGACGCCGACCAGCGGCCACTCCTCGTTGCCCCGCGGACGGCGGGCGCCGGTCTGGACGGCGTCGGGCCGTACCCGGTCGAAGTGGTAGACCACCTCGAGGTGCGAGAAGGCGTCGAGGCCGGCCAGCGCCTCGGGGCCGAAGGCCGCCGCGTCCAGCCGGAGGATCGACTCCACGTCGCCCCACTCGTCGTCCCGTACCTCGTCACGTCCGCCGACCACATGACCCACCGGATGCGAGACGACCGTCAGCGGGGTGTGTTCCTGTGCCATGTGCTCCTCGTCCTCTCCAGAGGGACATCCGCCCCCTGATCGCCCGTTCCCCCGGAGGGACTCCGGTCCGGAACGCTACAGGCCCCCGAACTTCCGTCAGAGCGGGCCCTGATACCCCGGATCGGGGTCCTGCCGCGGATGCCATACGGCCTCGATTCCCCAGTAGGCCAGCGCGGCGACGGCGACGCAGACGAGCAGCGCCGCCCACGGCGGCAGCCGTCGCGACGCCGCCGCCCAGGTCATGGGCGGAACGAGCAGACCGACGAGGAGGATGAGCGGTACGTCGACGAGGATCACGCTCCAGTCCCTGGCGTGCGCCTCGAATCCGCCGTCGATGCTGAACGCGGCCCGGGGCAGCGCGTAGGCCCCCGCGACGGCCACGCCGAGGACGGCGAGCGCACAGCCGACGGCGCTCTCCAGCAGACCTCCGCCGGTGCCCCTGTCGGTGGCCGCGTCGACGTCGTCCTCCGGATCGTGGGAAGGGTGGGCGTTCTCGCTCATGCCCGGAAGTGACGCCTGGCGCCGACGCCCGGTTCCCCGCGTCACCGCCCCGGCTTCGGCGCGCGGCGTCGCAGGTCCGCCGCCGCTCGCGCCGTTTCGCGGGCGACCTCGGCGTGACCGTGCTTCCGCAGGTACCAGGCCAGCCAGTCCAGGGACTCGACGAGCGCGGCGACGTCGTTGCGCGGGTGCAGGCGTCCGAGCTCCCCGAGGTGGCGGACCGCCTCGGCCGTGGGGCGGGCCACCTCGTCGTGGCGTTCGACGCGGGCGAGCCTCAGGGCGAGGTTGGACAGCGCGTGGACGAGGCCGGGCAGGTGCGGACCCGGGTCCTCGCGGTACAGGCTCCGGTGGATCTCCAGCGACTGCTGGGTGGCGGCGAGCGCTTCGGCGTGCCGGTCGCTGTCGCAGAGCCGGATGCTGAGGTTGTTCAGGACCCGGGCGAGTTCCCCGCGGTACGCGGCCGGGTCGGTTGCGGCGAGTTGCCGGTGGAGCGCCACCGCCTCGGTGGCCGGTGCGACGGCGTCGCGGTGGCGTCCGAGGATGGCGAGCCGGCTGCCCAGGCTGTCGGCGGCGTCGGCGAGCAGCGGGCGTACGGTCTCGGGCGCGGTGCCGAGCAGCCGCCGGTAGAGGTGCACGGCCTCGTCGGCGGCTTCCAGCGCCTCCGCGCGCCGGCCCGCCCATGCCCGTACGAGACCGAGGTTGTGGAGCGTACGGGCAAGGGCGACGAGCGCGGGCGTCGCTCGGCCGGCGGCGGCTTCGCGGCTCAGGGTGAGGGCCTCGTCCAGGGGCGCGAGGGCGAGATCCGGGCGCCCGCCGTCCGCGAGGGAGAGCGCCTGTGCGTTCAGCCGGTCGATCCGGCCGAAGAGCCGGTGGAGCCGGTCGCGGTCGTGGTGGGTGCCGCCTTCTTCGTGGCTCCCACCCTCGTGGCTCCCACCTTCGTGGCTCCCGTCTCCGTGACGGCTCCCGCCTCCGTGGCTTGCGCCGTCGCGTCGGATCCGGCCGTCCGCGGTGGGCCGGTATCCGTGAGCGGCGAGGAGGGCGTCGAGACGGGCGACGGCGGCCGGCTCGCGTGCGCCCGCCTCGGCGCGGAGCTCCGCCGCTTCGGCGAAGTACGGGTCCGCCTCGATGGTGCGTCCGAGGCCGGTGAGCGCACGGGCCGCCGCGAAGGCGACGGCCGCGTGCTCCAGCAGGTCCCCGACGGACCGGCCCTCGGGCCCCTCGGGCCTACCTGTCTCCCTCGCCCCGCTCCTCGTCGTACGGCGGCCCCGGTCCGCCATGTCGCGGTACGTGGTGACGGCCGCCCGCAGTACGTCGAGGGCCTCGTCCTGCCGGCCCATCTCGCCCAGCTTGACGCCGAGGTCGCCGAGGGCGGAGGCGAACTCTCCGCGGCCCGTCCCCTCGACCGGGTCGACGAGGGAGCGGCGGATCTCCACGGCCTCGGTGACACGGTCGAGGGCCTCGTGGTGGCGGCCCGTCTCGGCGAGCTGGTTCCCGAGGTTGATCAGCGCGCCGGCGAGTTCGGCGCGGCTGCCGTCGACGCCGCGCTCCGCGAGGCCGCGCCAGAGGCCGACCGCCTCCCGCGCCGCCGCACGCGCCTCCTCCCGCCGGCCCAGCAGGCCCAGGCCGAGGGCCTGCCGCTGCAACGCGACGGCCAGGCCCGCGAGATGCAGCTCCGGTCCGGTCTCCGCGAGCCGCCGGTACAGCCCGGCCGCCTCGCCGAAGACACGGACCGACTCCTCGTGCCGGTCCGTGTCGGCGGCGAGCAGTGACCCGAACCGCAGCAGGGCGTAGCCGAGTTCGGGAAGGTGCCGGGCGGGGTCGGCGACCGCCGCGCGCCGTAGACGTGCGACGTCCCGCTCGGCCCCGCTCAGTTCCGTGCCACCCTGCGGTGTCCCCCTCGACGGCATGACGCTCCCCCCGTTCGTACGGCTCGGAGGACAAGAATTCCGTTCACCGATGAATTCCTGATGAAAGCGACGGCGACGGGGCCACCGGCTTCGGGCGCCGTTCGTGCGGCTACGGGACCCAGTGGTTGCCCGAGGCCGTGATCATGACCTGGAGCTGGATGCTCGCGGAGAAGTAGCTGCTGGTGTCGACGGGGGTGGCCAGCATCTTGTTCCACAGCGCGTCGAGCCAGGCCTGGCTGCCCGGGTCGGTCATCGCGGCCACCGCGAACGGGGCGAAGAAGGCCGCCTCGCTGCCCGAGGCGATCTGGGTGCCGTTGAGCTTGTAGCCGATGGCGATCTTGTTCGGGTCACCGCCGGTCTTCGTCTTGATCCAGCTGTTGAGCTTCCGCGCCGCCGCGAGCGAGGTGGCGTCGCCGCTGGTCACCGCGTCGTCGGCGATCCGCCACGGGGTGCGGCAGGCGTTCCACCAGTAGGCGCCGTCGTTGGGGTCCTCCAGGACCTGGCCCGGGGCGGGCTTGGGGGTGGTGTTGGTGTCGACGACGAAGTCGGGCAGGAGTCCGGTGCCGGAGGCGTAGGTCGACTGGAGCCGGGAGATCTGGGTCTGGTGCGCGGTGCGCACGGCGTCCCAGGTCGTGTCCCCGGAGGCCCTGCGGAAGGCGCGGAAGTGGTCGACCATCCAGTCCGAGGTGCGGGAGATGTAGTAGTACTGGTCGCCGGAACTGCTCCAGTCGCCCAGCTTCAGGAGCTTGGTCGTGGGGTTGAGCTCGTCCTTCTTGATGGCGGCGATGTGCTTGAGCGCGAGGTCCTTGTAGTTGTAGGTGCCGGTGCTGCCCCACTGCTTGTCGGCGAGGAGCAGCCCGTACGCCACGTCCATGTCGCCGTCGGTGGCTCCGTCGCCGCCGTTGACGCTGCGGCAGGCGGTGTCCTGTTCGGCGGCGAGCAGGTCGGGGTTGATGGCGGACGGGTGGTCGATCTTCCACTTGACCAGGCCGTCGAAGATCCTCTTCGCGTCGGGGTCCGCGCCCGCCATGGTCGCGGTGACGACCATGCCGTAGCCCTGCGCCTCGGCGACGTAGGGGTGGTCGGCGTCGGGCGAGATGATCTGGTACCAGCCGTTGCCGCAGTTCTGCCGGACGAAGGCGGTCTTCCACTTGTTGTAGTAGTCGACGACCTTCTGGTCGATGGCGGCCTGGGAGCCGGTGGGCTTCAGGATGCCGGCGGCGTAGGGCTTGAGGTGGCTGCCGAAGGGGACGGCCGTCCCGCCGCCTCCGCCGCCTCCGGTGGGGGCGCCGTACACCTCGAACTCCCAGAGGGAGTAGCCGTACGGCGTGCCGCGGCCGGTGCCGTACATCCGCACGTAGCGGCCGCTGCCGGAGACCGTCAGGTCGTCGGTCGCCCCGTCGCCCGCGGTGGTGGAGTAGACGTCGGTCCAGGTGGAACCGTCGGCCGAGGTCTGGATCCGGTACGTCTTGCCGTACGCGGTCTCCCAGTCGAGTTTGACTCGGGAGATGGTGTGGTTGGCCCCGAGGTCGATCCGTATCCACTGGGGATCGACCCCTTCGAGGCTCGCCCAGCGGCTGGCCGTGCTCCCGTCCACGGCGAGGCCGGGCCCGAAGGCCGAGGTCTCGACGGACGAGGCGGTCGCCGCCTTCCCGGTGGAGACCAGGCCGTCGGCCGCCTGTGCCTGCGGCATCACCGTCAGGGGCAACGCCAGCAGACCCGCGAGCCCGAGAAGCGAGGCGCTTCGTCGACGCATGACAACTCCCTTTCCCTCCATGGCCAATGGTTAGGAAATATTCCTAACCATTGGCCGGGAGAGTAGAGAGACCGGCAGTCCCGCGCAAGACCCCGCACGAGATCCGGGCCACGCCCCGGCGGTGCGGGCGCCGTGTGTGACGATCCGTCATGTCTCCCGCAGGGCCGTGCGGACCGACCAGACCGCCGAGACCAGCGGCACCGCCACCACCGCGCCCACGATGCCGGCGGCGATCGAGCCGGCGATGACCGAGATCGCCACGACGAGCGGATGGAGCCGTACGGCCCAGCTCATGACCAGCGGGTGCAGGAGGTGCCCCTCGATCTGGCCGATCACCACGATCAGGGCGATCACGAGCGCCGCCACCAGCGGGACCTGCGACGCCGGCGCCACGACGGCGGCGACCGCGAGGGCGATCGGCGAGCCGATCAGCGGGACGAAGGCGGCCAGGAACTCGAGCAGGTCGAGCGGCACCGCGAGCGGGACGCCGAGGAGCCACAGCGCGACCCCGACGAGCACCGCGTTCACCGCCGCCACCATCACGATCCCGTGCGTGTAGCCGGTGAACGTACGCCAGGCGGCGTGCCCGCCGACGCCCACCCCTCGCGGTTCGACCGGGGCCCCGCGGTTCGCCGGGGGGGGGTCGGCGCTTCCCGGCCACCTTCGTCGGGGAGCGCCGCCGACGTCCCCGTCAGGCCGCCGCCGTCAGCGCCGCCAGGGAGTCCACGACCTCCGTGCACCGCCCGTGCCTGCGGTAGGCGGCCCGCTGCCGCGTCGCCCCGGCGCCCTGGGCCCTGATGCGGCGCCACTGCCGCAGGACCTGCCCGGTGTCCCCCGCGAGGTCCAGGCCGGGGCGTGCCCGCTCGACGAGCCGGTCGACCAGTTCGACGGCGGGCCGTTCACGGGCGGTCGACGGGTCGATGCCGTATCCGGAGAGGCCCTGCCGCGCGGCGAGCTCGTGCGCGAGCAGGAGCCGGCGGAGGGGGACGTGGCGACTTGGACGGTTCTCGCACACGTCGTCCAGGAGCGTCGTGGCGAGGCCGCGGACGAGCGCCGCGAGCATCACGACGGTGTCCACATCGGCGTTGGCGTCGGCGACGCGGATCTCAAGGGTGGGCACGTGCTCGGACGGCCGGGCGTGCCAGTAGACCATGCGCCGGTCGAGCAGGGCGCCGGTCCGCACCAGCTCGGCCACGTGGGCGAGGTACCGGGCCTCGTCCAGGTCGGGGGCCGGTCCGACGGTCGGCCACTTCGCGTACTCGACCGAGCGCCAGCTGTCGAAACCCGTGTCGCAGCGCCGCACGAAGGGCGAATTGGCCGTGACCGCCTGCAGGACGGGCAGCCAGGGCGCCATCCGCCGGGACAGGGCCAGCGCGAGTTCGCGGTCGAGCGTCCCGACGTGGACGTGGCAGCCGCAGAGCAGGCCGTCGACGGTGCTGAAGCGGGAGGCGAAACGGAACGCCATACGGCGGTAGCGTTCGGTGTCGGTGATGGTCAGCGGCTGCTCGGGCGGCACCACGGGGGTTCCGGTGGCGACCGGGAGGCAGCGCTCCGCACCGGCGGCGACGCCGACGGTCGCGCGCAGCCGGACCAGTTCGTCGCGGAGGTCGCGGCACGAGGCCGTGGGACGGGAGACGGTCTCGACCTGGGCGTTGAAGAACTCGTGCTGGACCTGGTCTCCGAGGGTTCGGGCGGCCGAGGCGATGACCGTGGGGGCGCGGTCCACGGGGGCTCGGCTGCCCTGGTCGACGAGGACGAATTCCTCTTCGATCCCCATGGTCAGGAGCTGCATGGCCGTCTCCTCTCGCCCGGCCCCGTGGCCCGCGACTACCCGGCCGCGCGGGTTCCACCCCTTCGCGACCGCCGGGCCTCTTCCCGCCGGGCATGTTCCGGGGTCGCCTGGGCATTCGCACGGCGACGAAGTGCGGCGGAAGGCATGCGGCGGAGCCGAGGCGAAGGAGCGTGGCCATGATCCGGTCCATCCGGTCGCCCGAGGTGGTCCCGTTCCTGGAGGGACTCATCGTGATGCGGACCGTCCGGTGCCACGCGAGGCCGTTCGAGGGCCGCACCGTGGTCGTCACGGGTGCGAGCGCCGGAGTGGGGCGGGCCACCGCCCGTGCCTTCGGGGCGAGCGGCGCCCGGGTGGCACTGCTCGCCCGTGGCCGGGTCGGTCTGGAGGCGACGGCCCACGAGGTCGAGCGGGCAGGCGGCACGGCCCTGGTCGTCCCGGTGGACATGGCGGTCCCGGCCCAGGTGGAGGCGGCCGCGGACCAGGTCGAGAGCCGTCTCGGCCCCGTCGACGTGTGGGTCAGCGCGGCCTTCACCTCGGTCTTCGCCCCCTTCCTCGCCACCCGGCCCGACGAGTACGAGCGGCTCACCTCCGTCACCTACCTCGGCTGCGTCAACGGCACCCGGGCCGTCCTGCGCCGCATGCCTCCCCGCGGGTGCGGGACGGTCGTCCAGGTCGGCTCGGCGCTGAGCGAGATGTCCGTACCGCTACAGGCGGCCTGCTGCGGGGCGAAGCACGCGGTGAACGGCTTCACGGCCTCGGTCCGCCTCGAACTGCTCCACCTCCACAGCCGGGTGGCGGTCACCGTCGTCCAGCTGCCCGCCGTCAACACGCCCCAGTTCACGTGGGCGCTGTCCCGGCTGCCGCGCCGGCCCCGTCCCGTACCGCCCGTCTACCAGCCGGAGGTCGCGGCCCGGGCCGTCCTGCACGCCGCGCGCCACCCCCGTCGCAGGGAGTACCGGGTCGGGGCCGCCACCACGGCGGCCGTCCTCGCGCGCCGTGCGGCCCCCGGACTCCTCGACCGGTACCTCGCCCGTACGGGCTACGCCGCCCAGCAGACCGACGTGGCCTCGACCGCCGCGCCGCACGACCTCTGGTTTCGCCTCGACGGTGCCGGCGGCCGGGACCACGGCGCCCACGGATCGTTCGACGACGAGGCCGCCGCGCACTCGCCGTACACCGCGCTCGCCCGCACCCGGCGGCCGTCGGAGCGGCCGTGGGACCGTCGGCGTTCGTGGCACGCGCCCTCCTGGGCCGGCCCGGCGCGGCGCGCCGGCCCCGTGCCGAAGGACGGTGACCCGTCGTGAAGGACTTCGAACTGCTCGACATCTCGCTGTACACGGAGGAGCCGGATCGACGCGTCGTGCCCCTGCGGGGTCCGGACACGCCGGACACGCCGGATGCGCCGGATGCGCCGGACATCCCTGCCGCACCCGAACTCCCGGAGGGAGCGGTGCTGAGTATCGGCCTCACCTTCCGTCTCGGCCGGGAGATCGCCGGTGTGGCCTTCGAGGACAGCCGCATCCGCGAGGGCACGGTGCTCGCGACCACGCGCACGGTCCTCGGCGGCTTCCGGACCGGTGGCCCGTACGAGGTGCGGCTGCCTCCGGAACGCCTCCCGGTGGGACGGGCGTACCGCGGGGTCTACGAACTGACCGGCCGGTTCACCGACGGTGACGGACGGGAGCTGCAGGTCGTGCACCGCCGCCTCCGTGTCGTCCATCAGCCGGCCGCGGACAAGCGATGGGCCGCCCCGCCGATGGCGCCCGGCCCCGCGCAGCCCCTCTCCGGAACCGCCGGGGAACCCCTGGCGACCTGACGAGCGCCGTGCCGCCTCCTCCTCTCATGGCGGTCGGTCAATTGGCGCTGTTCACACGCCGGGTCGACGCATTGCGAAAAAGTGCCCGCTCATGGCGGGTCGAAGAGCGACCGTAGGGGCGGAGAGGAAGGCGAGGCAACCGTCTCCGCCGAATTCCTTCGGTTCAGTCGCGGTTTACCTTCTCGGGGCCATTCGTACGGCTCCGAGAAGGGATATCCGCGCACAGGAGTATTGACAGGGGCGGAACAACGAGTGCCTCATAGTGAAGACCTCCGGCCCTCGTCATACGGCTCGCGAGGTCTCCCCGCCGTACAACGGCAGAGCTTTCCGCCCCGGACGGGGCGACCCGCGCGGACGACGACCCCCACCCCACGGCTTCCGGGTCCGCGGAGCCCGATGACAACGTTGCCATAGAGTCCTTCATCCCCACGATCCCCGCCATGAACCACCGGCCAGTGACCGGTACCCCCATGGAAACGCCCCTTTGAGGAGAGGCATGAACAAGCCACGAAGCACCTGGCTGACCGCCGCCGGAGCAGCGCTGGCCGGCCTTGCCGGCCTGCTGCTGCCCGTCCTCGGCCCCGCCGGCGAGGCCGAGGCCGCCGCCACGGGCATCCACGTCGCCCAGGGCCGCGTGTACGAGGCCAACGGCAACGAGTTCGTGATGCGCGGCGTCAACCACGCGCACACCTGGTACCCGGAACAGACCGGCGCGATCGCCGACATCGCCGCCACGGGCGCCAACACCGTGCGCGTCGTCCTCTCCAGCGGCGACCGCTGGACGAAGACGAGCGCGTCCGAGGTGTCCTCGCTGATCGCCCAGTGCAGGACGAGCAAGGTCATCTGCGTCCTGGAGGTGCACGACACCACCGGCTACGGCGAGGACGGCGCCGCCGCCTCGCTCGACAAGGCCGTCGACTACTGGATCGGCGTGAAGAGCGCGCTGCAGGGCCAGGAGGACTACGTCGTCGTCAACATCGGCAACGAGCCCTTCGGGAACAGCGGTTACACCGCCTGGACGAATGCCACCAAGAACGCCATCGGCAGGCTCCGCGGCGCGGGCATCGGCCACGCGCTGATGGTGGACGCCCCCAACTGGGGCCAGGACTGGTCCCACACCATGCGGGACAACGCCGCCTCCGTCTTCGCCGCCGACCCCCACCGCAACACCATCTTCTCCATCCACATGTACGGCGTGTACGACACCGCCGCCGAGGTGCAGAGCTACCTCGGCCACTTCGTGAACAGCGGTCTCCCCCTCGTCGTCGGCGAGTTCGGCGACCAGCACAGCGACGGCAACCCCGACGAGAACGCCATCATGGCGACCGCCCAGTCCCTCGAGATCGGCTACCTGGGCTGGTCGTGGAGCGGCAACGGAAGCGGTGTCGAGTACCTCGACATGGTCAACGGCTTCGACGCCGACTCCCTGACCACCTGGGGCAACCGCCTCATCCACGGCGCGAACGGCATCGCGGCCACCTCGAAGCCCGCCACGGTCTACGGCGGCACCGGCGGCGGTGCGGGCGGCACGGCTCCCAACGGGTACCCGTACTGCACCGCCGGCAGCGCCTCCGACCCCGACGGCGACGGCTGGGGCTGGGAGAACAGCCGCTCCTGCGTCGTCCGCGGCAGCGCGGCGGACCGCTGACCGCCGACCGCCGACCACTGACCACTGACCACTGACCACTGACCACTCTCCCTGCGGGGACGAGGCGCCCTTCCGTCCACACCGGGCGGAAGGGCGCCCCTCGTGCGGCGGGCCCAGGGCACCGCCGTAACCGTCCCCTCTTCGGCGTGTCCGTGAGCGGTAGGGTCGACACACCGGCATCGGACCAGTGGAAGACAGAGGTGGCGCGTGAAGCGGCCGACCATGGCGGACATCGCACGCCGCGCCGGCGTGTCCAAGGTGGCGGTCTCGTACGCGCTCAACGACCAGCCGGGGGTCTCCGAGACGACGCGCGCGTCGATCAAGAGCATCGCGGACGAGCTGGGGTGGCGACCCAACAGCGCGGCCCGCGCTCTCAACGGAGGGCGGGCACAGGCGGTGGGCCTCATCGTGCGCCGTCCCGCGCGGACGCTCGGTGTGGAGCCGTTCTTCATGGAGTTCATCAGCGGGGTGGAGAGCGTCCTCTCCGAGCGTTCGTACGCGCTGATGCTGCAGATGGCCACGACCCTGGACAGCGAGATCGAGGTCTGCCGGCGCTGGTGGGGCGAGCGGAGGGTGGACGGGGTCTTCCTGATCGACCTCCAGGCCGACGACGTCCGCCCGTCGGTGATCGAGGCGCTCGGTCTGCCCGCCGTCGCCGTGGGACCGCCCGAGGTGTCGGGGCCGCTGCCCGCGATCTGGTCCGACGACGGTGAGAGCGTCCACGAGATCGTGCGCTACCTCGCCGTGCTCGGGCACCGGCGTATCGCACGCGTGGCGGGCCCGCCGGAACTGGCGCACACCCGGATCCGCGACGCCGCGCTGCGCGAGGCCTGTCGGGAGGCGGGCATCGCGCCCGCGACGGTCGTGCACACCGACTACACGGGGGACGCAGGCGCCCGCGCGACCCGAGCGCTGCTGATCGCGCCGGACCGGCCGACGGCCATCGTCTTCGACAACGACATCATGGCCGTGGCCGCGCTGTCCGTGGCCCAGGAACTGAACCTCACCATCCCGGCGGACCTGTCGATCGTGGCCTGGGACGAGTCTCCGCTCACCCAGGTCGTCCGGCCCATGCTGTCGGCCGTCACCCGGGACATCGCCGCATACGGAGCCAGTTCGGCCGAAGCCCTCCTCGCCCTCATCGAGGGCGAGGAGGTCATGGACATCCGTGAGGGGTACGCGCGCTTCGTGCCGCGGGGCAGCACGTGTCCGCCGCCGGACCGGCGACCCGTCTGAGTCCCCGGCCGGCGGCGGACGACGGCCGCAGGCCCGCTACTTGGTGGCTCCCTGGGAGAAGCCGTTGTAGATCCAGCGCTGGAGCAGCAGGAAGATGACCAGCGTCGGCAGGATGACGAGGATCGCTCCGGCCGAGATGGCCTCCCAGTGCGCGCCGAAGGGCCCCTTGAAGCGGAAGAGCGCGGTGGAGATCGTGCCGAGGTCCTCGGAGTGCATGTAGAGGAAGGGGATGTAGAAGTCGTTGTAGGTGGTGATCCCCTTGATGATGACGACGGTGGCGATGGCGGGCTTGAGCAGCGGGAAGATGATCTTCCGGTAGATCGTGAAGGCGTTGGCCCCGTCGAGGCGGGCCGCCTCGTCCAGGGAGACGGGAATGCCGCGGATGAACTGCAGGAAGATGTAGACGGAGACGATGTCCGTGCCCATGTAGAGCAGGATGGGCGCCCACCGGGTGTCCACCAGGCCGAAGCCGCTGATGACCTGGAAGGTGGCGACCTGGGTGGTGACGGCGGGGACGAGGGTGGCGATCAGGAACAGCGCCATGACGAGCTTCTTCGCCCGGAAGTCGAAACGGTCGACCGCGTAGGCCGTCATCGAGCCGATGATCACGGTGCCGCCGATGGAGAAGAACAGGATGAAGGCGGTGTTCCCGAAGGCCATGAGCATGTTGCCGTCGGTGAACGCCGTGACGTAGTTGTCGAGGTTCAGCCAGTTCCCCGGCAGGGAGAGCGCACCGCCGTCCTTGACCTCCTGCGACGTCTTGAGGGACGTCAGGAAGACGACGGTCAGCGGCAGCAGGACCACGGCGGTGGCGAGGAGCAGCGAGAGGTACGTCAGCGAGGTCCCGACCGGCAGACGCCACCGGGAGGAGTTCGGGGTCCGCGCGGAGTTCAGGGTCCGCGGGGAGGCCGGGGTCGCGGTGCGGTCGGGGGTCATACGAGGTCCACCTTGTCGTCGGGCACGAGCCGGCGCTGGATCCAGGTGATCAGCAGGATGATCAGGAGCAGCACCACGGCCGCGGCCGAGGCCAGGCCGGTCTTGTTGAACTGGAAGGCGAGCTTGACCGTCTGGATCACGAAGGTCTGTGTGCCGGTCGCGCCGCCGGTCATGATGTAGGGGATCTCGAAGACGGACAGGGAGCCGGAGATCGCCAGGATGACGCTGAGGCTGATGACGGGCTTGATGCTCGGGGCGATGATGTGGCGGAACTGCTTCCACCGGCCGGCGCCGTCGAGTTGGGCCGCCTCGTAGAGCTCTCCGGGGACGGACTGGATGGCCCCGAGGAAGAGGACGAAGTTGAGTCCCGTGAAGCGCCAGACCGACACGCCCGCCAGGGAGACGTTGGCGGAGGTCGGGTCCCCGAGCCACGGGTGGTCGGTGGTCACGCCGAGCCAGGCGAGCACCGAGTCGAGGGTGCCGCCGTCCTGGAAGAAGTAGAGGAAGACGAAACCGATCGCGACCCCGTTGATGAGGTACGGGAAGAAGAGGACGCCCTTGAAGAAGTTGCGGAACCTGAGGTTGAAGCTCAGGATCACCGCGAAGTAGAGGGCGACGGCGATCTGCACCACGGACGCGGCCAGGTAGTAGCCGCTGACGAAGAAGACCCTGAAGAGCTCGGGACGGGTGAAGATCTGTACGTAGTTGTCGAGACCGACGACCTCCCGGTCGGGGCTCACCCCGTCCCAGTCCGTGACGCTGTACGAGACCATGCTCGCCACGGGGACGTAGGTGAACGTGATCAGCAGCGCGAGCGGCGCCACCAGGAAGAGCCAGGGCGTGATCCGGCTGAGCGGCGAGTGCCGCCAGGAACGTGGCAGTCCACCTCCGGGGCCACGGCGCGGGCCTCGTCGCCCGCGTCCCTTGTGTGTCGCGTCCCGGGAGGGCCGCCGTGTCGCGGCGGCGCCCCGGGGAGCGGTGTCGGTTGTCTCGGTCATGTCGGCCTTTCGTGTCCGCGACTGCGGGTCCAGGGGCCCGGCGCCCGGCTCTCGTGCTCGTGACTGCGGGGGCCCGGAGGCCCCGGCGCGTGCCCGGCACCGTGGGGGCCCGATCCGTGCCGGCCCCAAGCGTGTGTCCGCCCTCGCGGGCCCCCGGGCTCTCCGCTCCCGCCCGCGACTGTGGGGGAGGGTCGGGCCCCGGCCGGTGTCGTACGGCCGGGGCCCGTTCCGCCGGTCCGTCAGGAACCGGCGGTCTTCGCCGCCTCGTCCCACCTCTTGTTCAGGCCGGCGAAGAAGTCCTCGAGGCTGCCCTTCTCGGCGCCCCGCGCGGTGTCGATCAGCTTCTGTCGGTAGTCCGGCTTGTTCAGACCGATCTCCGCCGCGTCGTCGATGTCGTTGACGGCCGCCGTCTTCGCCTCGGAGCGGTCGAAGAACCTGACATCGTTGTCAAGGAAGTCCTTGAGGGTCGCGGGCATCGGAGCGGCCTTGACCGCGGACACCACGCCCTCCGCCGCCGAGTAGCCGGACTTCTCGGTGAACCAGTCGATCCAGGCACGCGCCGCGGACTTGTTCTCCGAGTAGGCGCTGACCGCCTGCTGGTAGTCGGAGACCACGGCCGCGCAGAACTTCCCGTCCTTCTGGACGGGGAACGGCATGAAGCCGATGTCGTCGGGAGAGACGCCCGCCTCCTTCGCCGCGCCCTGCATCTGGGTGATCGACCAGGAGCCCAGCATCATGGTGGCGATCCGGCCCTCGGCGAGCAGCGCCTTGGAGGTCTCCCAGTTGGTGGTCGTGGGGTCCTTCTCCGAGAGCCCCTGCTTCACGATGTCGTGGAGCAGCGAGTCGACGGTGTGGAGTTCACCGCCGGCCTTCCAGGGCGAGACCGGACCGGCGAGCGCGTTGCCCGCCTGCGCGTCGCACCCCACGGAGCCGTTGTTGGCGGTCCACTGGACCAGCGGCCAGCCGTCCTTGAAGTTCGTGTAGTACGGCGTCGCGGAGGTCTTCTCCTTGATCGCCTTCAGTCCGGCGAGGAACTCCTGCGGGGTCTTCGGCCATGCGGTGATGCCGGCCTTCCGCCACAGTGCCTTGTTGTAGACGAAGCCGTTCGCCGTGCCGAACTGGGCGACGCCGTAGACCTTCCCGTCCACCTCGGTCTTGTCGCTGAAGCGGTACTTCGACGACAGTTCGGCGGTCGCGCCCAGGGGTGCGAAGAACTTCGGGTAGTCGTTCTTGGCCACCGCTCCGGGGATGAAGAGGACGTCGCCGTACGACTTGGCGTTCATCCGGATCTTCACCTCGCCCTCGTAGTCGGTGATGCCGTCGAAGGACACCTTCACCCTGGGGTAGACCTTGTTGAACTCGGCGGCGTACTTCGCCATCACGCCCTTCTGGACGAGGTCGGTGCGCTGTGTGAGCACCTTGATCCGACCCGACACCTCGTTCGGGTCGGCGGGGGAGGCGGCCGTCTCTCCGTCGGCGCCGCCTCCCCCGCCACATCCCGCCACGGTCAGCATCGCGGCAGTCAGAAGCGCGCCCGTGAGCGCCATCGACTTCTTCCCCATTGCCCAACTCCTTCAGGGTTACGGCTCAGGTCTTCGGTGGGATGTCGGCACTATGTCAGCCGTACGTGAACCGGTAAAGTGCCGATTTCCTGCGTGATACTCAATCGTTACCGCCGGCCCGGAAAAGTCACGAGAGAGCACAGAAGTGCGCAGGCTCTGCCACTCTCCGTGAGGATCCGGGCTACTTCACCGGTTCATGGACAGGGCGTGACGGTGCGGCTAGTTTGTGGCCTCGTACACGCACCGCACCCGCCCTGCCGCCAGGCGAATGGAGCCGCACACCATGAAGGACGTCACCCAGCTGACCGAGGGCTGGAACCTGCGCCACGAGGACGCACTGCTTCCGGCCACCGTCCCCGGCTGTGTCCACACCGATCTGCTGGCCGCCGGGGTCATACCCGATCCGTTCATCGGCCGGAACGAGACCGAGGTCGCCTGGGTGGGCCGGCGGGCGTGGTCGTACGTCACGGAACTCGCCCACCGGAGCGCGCACGAGCGCACCGACCTGGTCTTCGACGGCCTCGACACCGCCGCGGAGATCATCCTCGCCGGCGAGTCCGTCGGCCGTACGCGCAACATGCACCGCGGGTACCGCTTCGACGTCACGGGGCGCACCGGCGCCCTGGAGGTCAGGTTCACCTCCGCGTACGAGGAGGCGGACCGGGTCCGCGCGCTCACCGGGGAGCGGCCGAACGTCTACCCGGAGCCCTTCCAGTACATCCGCAAGATGGCCTGCTCGTTCGGCTGGGACTGGGGCCCCACCGTCGTGACGGCGGGCATGTGGCGCCCGGTCCGTCTGGAGCACTGGTCGACCGCCCGGCTCGACCGGGTCCGTCCCCTCGTCACCGTCGACGGGACGACCGGCCGGGTCGAGCTCGCGGTCCGGGTCGAGCGCACCGGGAACGGCGCCGGGCGCCCGCTGTCCCTCCGGGCGACCGTCGGAAGCGCCGCGACGGGCCCCGTCACCGAAGACGCCACGAGCGGAGAGGTCACGAGCGGGGAGGTCGCGACCGGAGAGGTCCTCGTCACCGCCGATGTCTCCTTCGAGGGCGACGAGGCCGTGCTCCGACTCGACGTACCGCAGCCGGAGTTGTGGTGGCCGCGCGGCTACGGCGAACAGCCGCTGTACGGGCTCGACGTGACCCTGCTCGACGAAGACGGCAGCCCGCTCGACACCTGGCAGCGACGGATCGGCTTCCGCACCGTCGAGATCGACCGCTCCGCCGACGAGTACGGCACCGGGTTCACCTTCGTCGTCAACGGCGTGCGCGTGTTCGCCCGCGGGGTCAACTGGATCCCGGACGACGTACTGCCCTCCCGTGTCACGCCCGAGCGGTACCGGACCCGCCTCACCCAGGCCGCCGCGGCCAACGTCGACCTGGTGCGGATCTGGGGCGGCGGCATCTACGAGGACGACGCCTTCTACGACGTCTGCGACGAACTCGGCCTCATGGTGTGGCAGGACTTCCTCTTCGCCTGCGCCGCCTACCCGGAGGAACAGCCGCTGCGCGGCGAGGTCGAGGCAGAGGCTCGTGACAACGTTGTCCGCCTGATGCCGCACGCCAGCCTGGTCCTGTGGAACGGCAACAACGAGAACCTCTGGGGCTTCCGCGACTGGGACTGGGAGCAGCCGCTGGCCGGTGGCTCCTGGGGCGAGGGGTACTACCTCGACGTGCTGCCGCGGATCGTCGCCGAGCTGGACCCGACCCGCCCGTACACCGCGGGCAGCCCGTGGTCGGGCTCCTGGGACCACCACCCCAACGACCCCCGGCACGGCACCCATCACTCGTGGGAGGTGTGGAACAGGCAGGACTACGCCGAGTACCGGGCGGACGTGCCCCGGTTCTGCGCCGAGTTCGGCTGGCAGGCCCCGCCGGCGCTCGCGACGCTGCGCCGCGCGCTGCCCGGCGAGGAACTCGCCCCCGACTCCCCCGGCATGGTGCACCACCAGAAGGCCGAGGACGGCAACGGCAAGCTGAACCGGGGCATCGAGCGCCACTTCGGCCTGCCCGACAAGGACTTCGACCGCTGGCACTACCTGGCCCAGGTCGTCCAGGCCCGCGCCGTAGCCGCGGGCATCGAGCACTGGCGGGCCAACTGGCCGGTGTGCGCGGGCACCGTGGTGTGGCAGCTCAACGACTGCTGGCCGGTCAGCTCCTGGGCCGCGATCGACGGCGACGGGCGCCTCAAGCCGCTCCACCACGAGCTGCGAAGGGTGTACGCGGACCGGCTGCTCAGCCTCGTACCCGATGGGGAGGGTCCCGTCCTCGCCCTCGACAACCAGTCCGGCTCGCCCTGGCGCACGACGGTCACGCTCCGCCGGTTCCGCGCGGACGGCACCGTCCTCCGTGAGGAGGCCTTCGCGTTGGAGGCCGCCGCGCGGACGGTCGTACGGCTGGTGCTCCCGGCCGCGCTGCTGCCCGCGCCGGGCACGTCGGACGAGTTCCTCGTCGCCGACGCCGACGGGCTGCGCGCGGTGCACTTCCCCGTCCCCGACAAGGAGTTCGCGCATCCGGCGGCGCGGTACGACGTCCGGATCGAGCCCGGCGCCGACGGCGACTCCGTCGACGTCGTGGTCACCGCCCGGACGCTCGTACGGGACCTCCTCCTCCAGCCGGACCGGCTCGACCCGGCGGCGAGCGCGGACCAGGGCCTGCTGACCCTGCTCCCCGGCGAGGAGGCGCGCATCGCCGTCACGGGCTGGACGGACGTCGACGTGGCCGTCGTGCGCGAAGCCCTGTTCAGCGTGGGAGCGGAGTGAACGTCCCCGCTCCCCGCGTCACCATCAACGACGTCGCCGCCCGGGCCGGCGTCTCCAAGGGCGCCGTCTCCATGGCGTTCAACAACCGCCCGGGAGTCTCCGCCGCGACCCGGGAACGGATCTTCGAGGTGGCCAGGCAGCTGGGCTGGACCCCGCACCAGACCGCGCGGAGCCTGGCCGGCCGGCGCGTCGGCATCGTGGGCCTGGCGATCTGCCGGCCCGCACGCCTCCTCGGCCTCGAACCCTTCTACATGGAGTTCATCTCGGGGATCGAGGACGTCCTGGCGGGCCGTTCCTGCTCGCTGCTGCTCCGCCTCGTGCGGGACCTCGACGAGGAGGTCGCGCTCTACGAGGAGTGGTGGCGGAGCCGGACGATCGGCGGGGCGATCCTGGTGGACTTCCACCGCGAGGACCCCCGGATCGCGCCCCTGCGGGCCCTCGGACTGCCCGCCGTCGCCGTGGGGCACCCGTCGCTCACCGGCGGGTTCCCCTCGGTCTGGACCGACGACGCCACGGCGGCGTCGGACGCGGTGCGGTACCTGGCGGCGCTCGGTCACCGGCGCATCGCGCGGGTGGGCGGGCCGTCCGGTCTCGGCCACAGCGGCATCCGCGCCGCGGCGTTCGAGGCCACGATGACCGAACTCGGCCTCGACGGACGCCGCCAGGTGTCGACCGGCTTCGTCGGCGAGGAGGGCGCACGCGCGACCCGGAGCCTGCTCCTCGCCCCGGAGCGTCCGACGGCGATCGTGTACGACAACGACATCATGGCCGTGGCGGGGGCGGCCGTGGCGGCCGAGATGGGGCTCGCGGTACCGGACGACGTGTCGCTGCTGGCCTGGGACGACTCCCAGCTCTGCCGGATCACCCATCCCCCGCTGTCGGCCATGAGCCACGACGTGCACCACTTCGGCGAGGAGGTCGCGCGGGCGCTGTTCGGGGTGATCGCGGGCACGCACAAGGGAGCCCTCCAGGTGCCGACCCCGGCCCTGACACCACGGGGCTCCACGGGGCCGCCACGGCGGGCGCGACCGGGCCGGGCGTGACCTTGGGTCTTTCGTTTGGATCAGGCCGGATGAGGGAGCGGGGCCTGGTGCGTGTGATCGCAAGGCGGAGGAGGGAGCCAACGCGGAGCGTTGGGGACCGACGACAACGCGGCGAGCGCGCGCGCCAGGCCCCGCGAGCCCGGCATGATCCAAACGAGAGGCCCTAGGCGCACCTAGCCGCGAGGCCGTACCTCCACGGGGAGGTACGGCCTCGCGCCTGTCACCGGCCTTCACCGGCTCTCACCGCTCTCACCGCTCTCACCGGGCGACGGCGTCCAGGCCCACGGTGGCCCGGAAGAGCGTTCCGGTTCCGGCGACGGACACCTCGGCCACGGCGGGGACGTACACGGACTCCCCCGGGCCGATGCGCACCGTGCCGCCCGCCGAACTCAGGCGCGCCTCCCCCTCCGTGCACAGCAGGATCTGCGGGGCGCCGGCGGTGAGCCGGAACGACGGGTCGCCCGCGCGCGGCCGGAGCCGCGACAGCCGGAAGTCGTCGACGGGCGCCGGATACGTCTCCTCGACGCCCTCCGCCCGAGGGTGGAGGACGCGGGTGGGCATCGCCGTGAAGCGGACCACCTTCACCAGCTCGGCCGTGTCGACGTGCTTGGACGTCAGCCCGCACCGCAGGACGTTGTCGGAGCTCGCCATGATCTCCACCCCGAGTCCCGAGAGGTACGCGTGCGGGATCCCGGCCCCCAGGAACAGCGCCTCGCCCGGCGCCAGTTCGACATGGCACAGCATCAGTGCGGCGAGCAGCCCCGGGTCGCCGGGATGGGCCCGGGCGACCCCCGCGTAGGCCGCGAGGTCGGCGCGGTACGGGCCCGCCCGACCGGCCGCGGCCGCGACGGCATCGGTGACGTCGCCGACGAGGCCCGCGGGGGGACTGAGGAAGGCGGTGAAGACCTCGGCGAGGGCCTGGGCCTCGGGGACACCGCGCAGGGTGTCGGCGTACGACCGCAGCGCGGGGACACCGAGCGCGTCCAACAGGCCCGCGCAGGCCCCGGGGACCCGGAATCCGCACAGCCCCTGGAAGGGAGCGAGGGCGACGATCATCTCCGGCTTGTGCTGGTCGTCCCGGTAGGTGCGGTGCGGGGCGTCCAGCGGAACGCCGAGCGCCTCCTCCCGTGCGAATCCGGCTCGGGCCTGGGCGAGGTCGGGGTGGACCTGGACGGAGAGGGGCGCGTCGGCGGCGAGGAGCTTGAGCAGGAAGGGCAGCCGTGGCCCGAACCGGCGCAGGGTCGCTGCCCCGAGTTCCGTCGCCGGGTCCTCGGCGATGACGTCGTCGAGCGGCACCGGGCCGCGCCCGTGACCGCCCCCGTCTCCGTGCCCGTCCCCATCCCCGTCCCCGTCCCCGCGGTCGATGCGGGAGGGCGCGGAGGGGTGGGCTCCCATCCACAGTTCGGCCTGCGGTTGGCCGGTGGGCTCGGTTCCCATGAGGCGGGGCAGTGCGGTGGTGGAGCCCCAGTCGTAGGGCTGGACGGTGTTGAGGAGGAGGTCCACGAGTACGAGTACTTCCTGAGGAGGGCCCGCGAGGAGTCGGGAGGGGCCGAGGGGAGGGAGGGCGATGGGGGTCGCTCAGCGCACGGACCGGCCCGTTCCGGACAGCGCCGCCGCCCCCGCCGCGGCGGCACCGATGAGCCCCGCGTCGAGCGCGAGTCCCGCGGGTACCACCGGCACGTCACGGGTGAAGTCGAGGACCGCGTACGAGGCCATGTGCTGCCGGAGGGGACCGAAGAGGACCTCACCGGACTGCGCGACGCCGCCGCCGATGACCACCAGGTCGAGTTCGACGAGCGCGGCCGTCGCCGCGATGGCGGCGGCGAGGGCCCGCCCGGCCCGGTCGAAGGCGGCGAGGGCCCGGGGGTCACCCGCCCGGGCCGAGGCCGCGACCTCCGCGGCGGTGGCGGCGCCGTCGGCGGGCGGTGTCCACCCGGACTCCAGGGCGTGGGCGGCGATCGCCGTGCCGCTGGCGAAGCGTTCCACGCAACCGCGGCCCCCACAGGGGCAGAGGGGGCCGTTATGGTCGACGGTGATGTGGCCGATGTGGCCGGCGTTGCCCGAGGTCCCGGGATGCGTGGCGCCGCCCAGGACGAGCCCGCCGCCGACGCCCGTGGAGACCACCATGCACAGCGCGTTGGTGGCGCCACGGGCGGCGCCTAGCCAGTGTTCGGCGGCGGTCATGGCCACCGCGTCGCCGACGAGGACGGGCCGCGTCCCCCGGGGAACCGCCGGATGGCGGCGCACCCGGTCGACCAGGGGGAAGGAGCGCCAGGCCGGGATGTTCACCGGGCTGACCGTCCCGGCGACGGTGTCGACGGGGCCGGCGCTGCCGATGCCCAGACAGGACAGGGACGCCCACGCGGGATGGACGGCCAGGTCGTCCAGGACCCCGGTGACGGCCGCCATGAGTTCCTCGGCGGAGCCGTGTGACGGGGTGGGCCGCTGGTGTCTGACCAGCAGGCGCCCCTCGGCGTCGACGAGGGCACCGGCGATCTTCGTACCCCCGATGTCGAGTGCTCCGTACACCATCCTGCTCAGCCTTTCCTCCACAGCGACGAGAACCACCGGCTCGCAGGGCTCGGACCTGCGAGGACCGGTGGCTGAAAGGCACTCTGCCTCGACTCTGACAACGTTGTCTAGTAAACGGGTTCAGTTGAGTCATCGTTCAGTAAAGGGAGGCCGGAAACCGCACGCCGCACGCCGCTCAGCTCGCGTCCGACGCGGGGTCGAGGGTGAAGAGGCCCCCGTCGGGGTCCCGGAGCGTCACCTGACGGCCGCCTCCGCCCCAGTCCGGGCCGGTGACGGTGGTTCCGCCGTTCTCCAGGGCACGTGCGACCGCGGCCTCGAGGTCGGGAACCTTGAAGTGGACCAGCCAGCGCGGCCTGAACTGCGGCTTCGGCGCGGCCTCTTCGATCGGGCCGCTGTTCAGCCGGGCGACCGGACGCCCGCGCCGCCGCAGCACGACCTGGTCCTCCTCGTACGAGATGTCGCAGCAGCCGTCGCTCTCGCCCTGGCCCCACCCCAGCACCTCGCCGTAGAAGAGCGCCGCGTCGAACGCGTTGGCCGTATGGAGTTCCAGCCAGGCGGGCGACCGCTCCGCACCGACGCTCCACTCGGCCAGGACGTCCCCGTCCCAGACCCCGAAGACGGCACCCTCCCGGTCGGACATCAGCGCCGCCCTGCCACCTGCCGGGAACGCCACCGGGCCCACGCCGACGGTGCCTCCGCGCTCGCGCACCCGCGCGACCGCCGCGTCGGCCTCGTCGACGGCGAAGTACGGCGTCCACGCCACCGGCACGGCGAACTCTCCGGCCACCGCCCCGATGCCCGCCACCGGTACGCCCCCGACCTCCGCGACCGAGTACGCCCGGCCGAACCGGCCCTGCCGGAACGTCCAGCCGAGCACCGCGCCGTAGAAACGTTCCGCCGACTCACGCGAGCGCGCCGCCAGGCTCAGCCAGCACGGAGCGCCGATCACATCCGCTGCCACCAGAACCACGGGACTCCTCCGATCCACTCCGGCCGACGGCACCGCCGCGGACCTCTACGCGCGGATGCCCACGCTTCCCGCGGCCATGCGATGCGGCGGCCGTTCGGGGGCGACGGGAGTGACCGGACGCGTGGCTCCCCAGTCGTGGAGCGCGGCGGCAAGCCCGTGCCCCGCCGGGCAGCCGGGCGCGTGATCGAGATCCAGTACGAGGGCGTCGACGCTCGGCGGTAGGCCCGCGAGCGTGCCGGCGAGCGCGGCGCGGACCTCACCGCCGTCGTGACGGCGGCCTTCCACGCACGGCGCCACCACCGCGACGGTGTCTTACAGCTCGACGTGGACGATGTGCGGCTTCATCGGGCTTCCCCACGCCGGGGCGGCAGCCCTACGACACCGGCCGGTGGCCGGGCCGTCCGGACACGACCGGGCGGCCGTGTGTGAATCCGGCGTTCAAAGCCGCGAAGGCACAATCCTCGTACACGAGCTCGCACCTCGGCCCGCCCCGAACGGGGCAGCGGGTCACCGAAGCCTCAAAGCGAGGAACCAGGCTGGTCCATCACCTCCACGGTCCCAGACTCCGGGCACGGGAGAGCCTCTCCGAGCCGGTCGATCGGGGGACGTCGGACGAGAGAGGTTCCGCGGTCACTGCACCGGGGCGGCGAGGCGGTGCTCCGCCGCGAGGACCGCCTCGTGGGCGGTGGGCACGCCCATGAGTACGCACAAGGTGTAGGCCGCGTCGTCCATGGCCCGGGTGGCCGCGGGGTCGCCGGGCGCGGCGGCAAGGCGGGCCTGGCAGCCGCGCAGGCGGGTCAGCACCTCCTCGGTCCGCTCCCGGCTCGGTGCGAGCCCGATCGAGCGTGACGCGGGGGCGTGGGAGGTGCGGGCGACCTCGATCGCGCGGCGCAGGGCGCGTTCGACGAGTACGGGCGGAGGTGTCCCTTCGGACGCCGCGACCACGGCTGCCGCCAGGTCCTGGACGGTGGCGTCGGCGAGGTCCGCCGCGGTGGCGAGGATCCGTTTCGCGTCGCGGGCCGAGCACGGGGTGGCGGCCATCAGCATCCCCACCGCTTGTGCGACGGTCGGCGGCGCGAGCGGCGGAGTGCGCGGGCGTTCGACGGCCACGGAGGGGTACTGAGGCAGGTTTCCGGGTGTCGGCATCGGAGTCCCTTCATGCCAGGGCCACAGACGGCGGCGGCTTGCGTAGGGAAGGTATTCCCACGATACCGGCCCTGCTATCCGACGCGCGGCGCCCGGGACGCCACGCTCTGCGACGGGCCTGCCGGCCTACCGATCGAGCGGCCTGCCGACCGATCGACCGATCCCCCGAGCCGCCGAGCCGCCGAGGACCGACGCGGCGGACGGTGTCAGCGCTCCGGCGAGAGGACCGCCTGGGGCGCGATGGTGTTCCGTACGATCTGCGCGGCCACGTCCGTGGGGCGCTCGCCCCGGGTCGCGGCGTAGCCGATCAGGTGCCCGGCCGCCTCCCCGGGGGCGATGCCCGCGGTGGCGGCGATCATCCCCGCGGCGGTGTCCAGAAGGGCCTTGTCACAGAGGGCCGCCTGAGTGCGGGTCCTGAGTGCGGGTGACGATGTCGGAGGGCCTCAGCCGGTCGGCCCGCCAGGTGACGACGGCGGCGGTAGCGGTGTCCGCCAACGCCTGCAGGAGGCGCGCCTCCTACAGGGAGGCCGGCGGGCTCGCGGGCGAGCAGGTTGAGGGCTCCCACCTGCTGGTGCCGGACGCGCAGGGGAAAGGGCACACCGGACACGGCACCGGCGAACGCCACCAAGAAGCGCTGCGTCTCCTGCGCGCTGAACCTGGGCCGTCCGTCGTCGGGAGGAAGTGGGTCCATGACGCTTCACCTCCCGCAGCAAGCCCTGCTCCTTCTTCCCACCCGTACGCGCACGTGAGCCGTACCTCCGCCGCCGGACCAGGCGGCGGAGGTACGGTCCGGCAACCGCACGCGCGGGCCTGTTGACGAGGCGACCTCCCGCCGGGGCGTGACGATCAGGACCGGGGGTACTCGCCGGTGACAGCGTGCCGCGCGGCGCTGGCGTCAGCCGCGCCGACCGGGCCGGTATGCCGTCCGAGGAGGTGCATGGGCCATGGCGCGTCTGGCGGTCAGGGCGGAGGAGCTGGTCGTCCGGCTGTCGTGGTGGGAGAAGATCGTCGCGCGCCGGCGCAACGTACACCTTCCCCTGGAAGCCGTGGAGTCGGTGGAGGCCGACCCGTCCTGGTGGCGCGCTTTGCGCGGTTCACCGGGCCGGGGCGTCTGGATCCCGGACGTGGTCTGCCTCGGTGTGCGGGAGGTGGCGGGAGCGAAGGACTTCGTCGCGCTCCGGCCCCGGCTGGGCGGGGTGGTCAGCGTCGAGCTGCGGCCGATGTCCGCGGCGTTCGCCCGGGTCGCGGTGTCCGACCGCATCCCCGACGGGACGGCGGCCACCGTACGTACCGCCGTCAGCCGCGCGGGAGGCGTACCGCCCGGCCGGTCGGGCAGGGAACCCGGCGGCCCGTCGGGGATCGAGGGCCCGGACGGCGGGCCCGGCTCCACGTGACCGCTGCCGCTGTCCGCTGTCCCCTGTCCGCTGGGCTACCACCCGAGCGCGGCTCACGGGCGGTTCGACGCGGCTCGGCTCGGTGGGCGGCGTGACGCGGGCTCGGTGGGCGCCGCGGCGCGGTCCGGTCCGGCGTGCACACGGCGAGAGGCGCACCCGCCGACAGTGCCGGGTGCGCCTCCGAGGTGAAGTGCGGGCGTCGATCAGCCTTCGCTGAAGGTCGTCCTGGCTTCGCGCTGTTCCGCCTGGTGCTCGGACACGTGACCCGGACGCGTTTCCTCGGCGCCCGAACGCTTCTTGCCCTTCGGCGCCGTCCTGGCGGCCTGTCGGCCGGCCCTGTCCTTCGGCGAAGTCTTCTTGGCCACAGCAGTTCACTCCTCGTGAGTACGGAGGGGGTTGGACATCACCAACGGTGGCACCTGTGCGCACGATGCGCATATCGATCACTCACGGAGCGTGACACCCTCTGGAGGGATCCGGCCGCTCAGCCCGCACTCGTAGCCGCGACGTCAGGATGTCCGGCCGCCTCGGCCGCGGTGTAGGAGGAGGCGAAGGTGAAGGCTCGGGGGGACGGGCCGTGGGCGCGCAGGTCGGCCAGCCGGTCCATGGCCTCGCCGACGGTCGGCACGTGGCCCGCGGGGATCCACCAGAGCACGAGGTGTGCCTCGACGTGCCGTTCGAACCACTCGCGGCGCCGCCTCATGACCTCCAAGTGGCCACTGCGGTACGCGAAGTCCCACAGCGCCTCCTGGTTCTCCCACACCGACAGGTTCACGATGACGTCCTCGCCGGCGGGGCGCAGGCCGGTGGCGTCGGCCGCCCCGTCCTCCACGAGCCGCCACACGAATCCGGGCGAGCCGTCGGCGGCGGCGTTGACGGGATCGAGCAGCTCGACGAAGGGCGCGATGCGCGGGTCGTCGAGGGGATGGCGGAGCGTGGCGACGTTGAGCTGGGCCAGGTGGGCAGCGTGCGCGGGTGGGGTCATGACCTCATCCCAGCACGAGCCGCTTTTCTATGTCAATCGCCATTGTTTTTAGAAGCTTCGACCACGACGCAGCACTCCCCCGGCCGTGCGTCCATGCGGGCGCGGACGGGACCGTCCACGCCGAGCAGCCCTTCGAGGAGGGCGAGGTTCATGCCGCAGACGAGCGGCGGGAAGCGTTCGGCGACGGCATGGAAGGGACAGTTGCGCATACGGACGACGGGGGCGCCCCCCTGCGCCCCGGCGGCGGCCTCCCCGCCCGGCCCGGCCGCCCCTTCGGAATCCCCAGGTCCGGTCGGGCCACCCTCCAGGTGCGGTTCGTAACCTCGCGCGGCCAGCACCTCCATGGCCTCTTCAAGGCCGCCGCAGGGCGCCTCGGAACCGCGCAGGGCCTCGCCCCGGTGGCGCGCGGCAGCGCAGAGCCCGGCATCGAGGCCGGCCTGCTCGGCGGCCTCGGCCAACAGCTCGGCGGCGGTGCGGTAGTCACGGGCGGGCAGCGACACCGAACGCTCGACCCGCGCTCGCGTGTACACCTTGGCGGGGCGGCCCGCCCCCGGCCCCGAACGGCCGGTCAGTCGGCGACTGCCGCTCTCGAGCAGCCCCGCCTCGGTCAGCCGGTCCAGGTGGTGCGCGGCGAGCGTGCGCGCCACTCCGGCCGCCTCTGCGGCCTCGTTGCGGCCGACTTCACGGCCCTGCGCCGCCACGTACTCGTACAGGCGGCGGCGCACCGGATCCTGCAGTACCGCGATCACGTCGATGTCCTTCACCTGGCCATTCTAGGAACAACGCAGATTGGACATAGAACGACGAGGGTCAGGTCAGGTCAGGTCAGGTCAGGTCAGGTCAGGTCAGGTCAGGTCAGGTCAGGTCAGGTCAGGCGGGAACGCCGGCCCGGTCCATGACGGCGGCCATCTCGTCCTCGGGGAGAGCGGGGTTGGCGCCTGCGCTGGAGGCCAGTTCGGGGATGTGCAGCGCCTCGCGGAGGCGGTCGAGCGGGAGGCGCGGGTCGCGGGCCGCCGCCTGGCGTGTCCACACGGCGGGGTCATGGCTGAGCCGTTCGATCAGTACGGGTGTGGCGGCGGGGTCCCGGACGGCCAGCCGACGGTAGTTCCCGTCCGGATGGTCCGCGTAGCGCGCGGCGAGCCCCTCCCGGGGAAAGCGGGGGTGCGTCTCCGCGATCCAGGCGGAGAACGTCCCGCCGAACCGGGCGAACACACGCATCAGGACCTCCTCCGGGGTGTCGGGGTGGCACCTGCCCAAGACCTCGTCCACCACGGGGTCCTCGGTGCGCGCAAGCCGGTGCAGGAGGTCGGGCGGCAGGTGGGGGCTCTGGGCGGCGGCGCGCCGGAGCAGCGGGTGGGCGGAGGTCGCTGCCCGGCGCAGCACCTGGGGGTCGGCGAGACCGCCCCGTACCCACTCCACGTCCCCTCTGGAGAAGGCCTCCACCGGGAAGTCGATCGCCATGCGCCGTGTCTCGTCCAGTTCAGGCCTGAGAGAGACCGTGAGCCGTACGGCGACCTCGGGGTCGACGGCGAGTCGCTCCACGAGGTCGGCGGGCAGCGACGGGTTCTCGGCAAGGGCCTCCAGGTGCGTCCGCTCGGCGACGCACCGCTCGACGTCGGCGCGGTCGAGGAGCCCGCGGCGCAGCACCTCGGCGGCGGACCGCGGATCCCGGAGGAGGTCGGCGGTGAGTCGTGCGTCGCGCCGGCACTCCCACAGTGCGGCGGTCCGCCGCACCTCCGGATCGGGGTCGGCGAGCAGCGCCGATCGGTCACCCGGCGGCAGGACCTCCCATGCGCGTACCGCTCTCCGGCGCGCCGCCGGATCGTGGTGCGTGGCCAGTGAGACCACGAAGGACGGCGCCAGATGGGGCGACTCCAGCAGGGCCGCCCGTACGGAACGGTCGGGGTCGTCGAGCAGGCGGGCGCATACGGCGTCCGGCAGCGGCGCGACCTTCGTACGCGGGTCGTACACCTCGGGTCCGTACGCGAGAGCCGTCCGCACCCTGAGGGAAGGGTCGTCCACGAGCCGGGCCCGCTGCGCGGGCTCGGCCCCGGCACTCCTCGCGAACTCCATCCGAGCGCCCGGGACCGGGTGGGCCAGGATCACCGCGACGGCCGGCTCGGGAAGCCCGGCCCGCTGGAGGGCGAGCCGGGGCGGCCCGTAACCGCCGCCGTCGAAAGCGAGCAGCCGAAGCAACAGCTCCGCCGGCAACGCCTGATTGCCGGCGACGCCGTCCAGTGCGGATGCGTGGAACGCGCCCATGACTCCCTGCCCCTGTATCTGGCCCGGCTGGCCCGGCTGGCCCGGCTGGCCCGGCTGGCCCGGCTGGCCCGGCTGGCCCGCGACCATGATCCCCCTGCTTGGCCAGTCCAGGGCGGCACATGGGTGCCGCACCACGTCGCAGCGGCTGCAGGTCGCCCGGCGTCCTGCCCCTCCCGCATGGCTCAGCGGCCCGATCCCGCTGGAGCATCAGGTTCTAGGGGAGTCGTCGGAGTCGACCGCGAACGTCTTGCCTTCGATGCCTGACCGGGTGACGCCGTCGACTGCCACACAGATACCGAGGACGCGATCGTGGCCGGTCCAGCCATTGATGCGGCCACGGTTACTGCTGATCTGCACCCGCTTCCTGACGGGGTCCACGGATGACACCAAGTGCAAGTAGACCGTCCCGGCGACACGGGCGAGGACGATGTCCCCGACCTCCAACTTCGACGGGTCGGCCGGAGCAACGACCACTTGCTGCCGACTGCGTATCAGCGGGACCATCGAGGAGCCGCTGGGCCGGAACGTCACGGTGGCGCCGTCAGCAACTCTGCCCGCCACTGCATCCAACGCACCCATCCGGTGATCGTGGCAGATTCCCCTGCATCACCCCACCGATTTGCGGTCACCCCGATCGCCGGCCTGGACATGTCGGCGGCCACGAGGCGCGGCACATGCCAACCGGTGCCGGCCCTCGTGGGGCGAACTCGCGTGTGCCCCCGCCCGGACTCCGAGCACACCTCTCTCACTGAACGGCCGACTGCGTGGCGCGGATGGCGCGTGGGGCGGCGCCGAGTTCGCGGCGGCAGGTCTTGTTGAAGGCCTGGAGGTCGGGGATGCCCACGGCGGCCGCGATCGCCGGGATGGACAGCGTGGTCGCGCGCAGGAAGTGGCCGGCCCGCTCCATCCGCCGGGCTCGGATGTAGCCGACGACGGTCTCGCCGATCGTGGCTCGAAAGAGGCGGGTCAGGTGGTTGTGCGAGACACCGACGGCCCGGGCGATCTCGGGCACGGTGAGGGGCTCCGCGAGCCGCTCTTCGATGAGCGCGGTCGCGGCCGCCAAGGCCGGATGCGCGGACGGCGCGTTGGCCTGCCTGCCCTCCACACGAGCCGGGTTCAGCTGGGCGACCCGCCACAGGGCGGCCCACACCTCGGCAGTCGCCCGGGCCGGGGCGCTCGGCCAGACCGCGAGCGCCTGCCGCAACTGTGCGGTGAGCGACGCGAGTTCTGCACCCGCGTGCTGGATCAGCGGAAGGCTGAGGGGTGTCCCGGTCGAAGCAAGTCGCAGGTGCACGTAGAGGTGTTGGGAGCGGCCGCGATAGGTATAGCGGGCCTGTGTGCCAGGGGGAATCAGGCTGACCCGGCCGGGACGGATCGCATGGCCGGTGCCGTCGACCCGCAAGTCCGCCTCGTAGTCGTAGAGATGGAACTGCCACAGGTCCGGTAGAAGGAATTCGTCCACGTGGCCGGCGGGTCCGTGCACGCCCATGCCGACGGCGGCGAGCACCGGCGGCTCGTCGAGACGGGCTCGAACCTTCTCCATGGACCCGTTTTCTACCAAGGGGATGTGAGGTGATCAACCGCGCAGCAGTGAATATCGACCAGTAGGGGGCGGGACCGGTCCACACGCCGGGTCCGATGGCCGCACCCGGCGTGGTCGGCCACCGGCCCCAGGACGAACTGCTCGCCCTCGCCCGGAAGTACCACCGGCGCGGCCTGCCCCTGGCCACCGTCGTCTACGACTTCTTCCACTGGACACGCATGGGCGACTGGGCGTTCGCCCCCGACAACCTTTTCCGGCCCTGACAGCGGGACGGCACCTGGGCGTGGATCCGTCACCCGGCAGGCACACGCCCACCCCGCGGTGGGCGAGCCGAAGCCCTGGGACCGGCTCTGAGCCGCCTGCCGTTCGGCGCGGAGCGGGGACGGAGCCCCGTAACCCTGCCCGGGGCTTCATCGCTCCCCCGTCTCGGAGCGCTCGCCGCTCGTCGTCCGGCCGGTACGGATGACGGCCTGGTCCCCGTGGGGGCCGAACAGGTGCAGGATCTCCACCGCGTCGCGGCCGGCGGGGCCGAACCAGTGGGGTTCGCCGGTGTCGAACTCGGCCACCTCGCCCGGCCGGAGGGTGACCTCGCGTTCCCCGAGGATGAGGCGGAGCTCCCCGGCGAGCGCGTAGAGCCATTCGTAACCGGCGTGGGTCACCAGCCTCGGTTCGCGGTACGCGAGGACCTGCTTGAAGACCTGGACCCGGCCCGGGTACTGCGTCAGCGGGACGAGGACGTTTCCGCGCTCCCGGCTCCGCGGTGTCGCTGATGGACCTCGGCCTGTTCCGTCGGCCGCCGTTCGTCACCGCGGTGCTCGGCGCGACGGCGGTGTTCGTCGCGGTGAACGTGACCTTCCTGCTCAACACCTTCTACCTCCGGCACACCCGCGGCTGGACCCCGCTCGCGGCCGGCGCCGCGACTCTCCCGATGGCGCTCGGGGCCACTCTGTGCGCACCCGGTGAGCCTGGACCAGGACACGAGCGTGTCGCTGATCCTCCTCGCCCTCCTGCTGACCGGCATCGGGTTCGGCTTCGCCAACGCCCCCTCACCAACACCGCGGTCAGCGGTCTGCCGCCGTCCCGGGCCGGAGTGGCGGGGGCGATCACCTCCACGGCGCGCCAGTTCGGTGCGGCGGTGGGCATCGCCGGCGCCGGCGGCCTGGTCGCGGGCGCCGGCCCGGCCGACCTCGCTGCCGAGATCCGCCCGGGCTGGCTGCTCGTCTGGGCCTGCGGACTCTTCCTCCTCGCCACGGCCCGCACCGCGGGCCCCGGCCCGGCCGGGCCGCTCGACGTCAGGAAGGTCTGAGGGGCAGGATCCGAAAGGGCTCGGTTCCCTTGGCCGAGGCCAGGGTGATCGGCCCAATCCAGAGGCGGTACGGGCGGGGGTTGCGGGACACTTCGCCGGGTGATCGTGATGCAGCCCGTCCTGGAGATGTACGCACCTGACGGCTTCGCCCTCTGGCCTGTCGCCGAGGTCGAGCCGTTCGGCTTTCTGGCGCTCGGCGGTGAGCTCTCACCCGCTGAGGTCGGGGCGGCGGTGATGCGCATCGCCGCCTGCAACGACATCGACCCGGACGGCGACCGCCCGCCTCGTCCGGCCGACGCTCTCGGTTCGTTCCTTCACGGACTGCTCACGTTCGACACCCTCTTCGCCGCCGGCGGCCTGCGGGTCACCGACCACTCGACAGGCGTCACCTTCCAGCCCGGCTGCTGTGATGGTCTGGAGGACTGGCGTGACTGGCACCGGTTCATCGACGACGGGAGCCTGCTCGGTTTCGGCCACGACCCCGTGTCACCGGTTGCCGAGCGCTTCGGCGACACCGTCCGGCTCACGGTCAACGCCGATCGGAGCGACAGTCCGGTGATCGAGCTGTCCGTCGCCGAGCTCCGCGGCCTGCTCGCCGGTGCCGAGCGCGACCTGGCCGACTTCCTGGCGCTGGCGGCCGGTTGGGCCTCCAGGCACCTGCCGGGCCACTGCGCTGCCGTGACAGCCGCCCTCGCCCGCGTTGTCGGCCTTCCCGCGCCGGCCGTACCGGCGGAGGCGTAGGACGAGGGGCCTGGCTTCGCCGACCAGCGCGGGGCCCTGGACGGTGAGGGTGTGCAAGGCGGTGAGCAGGTTCGCGTGTACCTGCCTGGGCACTTCGATGCGCGGTTTGCGCCGCCTGTCGGGCCGTCAGGTGAGTGCGTCGACGAGCATGAGGGCCGCCACGGTCAGCAGGACGACGGCGAAGGTGCGCTGCAGCAGGGTGCCGGTGATCTTCGTGGCCAGGCGTCTGCCGTCCCAGGCGCCGAGGACGGCGGCGCCGGTGAAGGGGGCGATGACGGCCCATTCGATGCCGGCGGTGGTGGCTCCCCTGGTGGCCAGGGAGGCCAGCGAGTTCGTCGAGATGACCAGGAGGCTGGTGCCGACGGCGGCCTGCATCTCGAACGCCAGCACGGTGACCAGCGCGGGGACGGCGAGGAAGCCTCCGCCGACCCCGAGCAGTCCGGTCAGCGCGCCCAGGCCGGCGCCGGCGCCCGCGGCCTTGACGGGCGTTGCCGTGGCTGCCGCCCGGCCCACGGCGGCGCGGCCCGGGCGGAGCATCTTGGCGGCGGCGAGTGCGGCGACGGCTGCGAAGCCGGCGGTCAGTACCGGCTGGGGCAGGCGGGCGGCGGCGGCCCCTGCCGCTGCGGCGGGCAGGAGTCCGGCCACGGCGAGAAGGGAACCGGCTTTCCAGCGGACGTTGCCGGCGCGGGCGTGGGCGTAGAGCGCGGCCAGCGAGGTCGCGGTGACGATGATCAGGCCGGCGGTGGTGGCGGCGGCCGGGGTGAAGCCGAGCAGGTAGATCAGTGCGGGCACCGCGAGGACGCTGCCGCCCCCGCCGAGCGCGCCGAGCGCGAGCCCGACCACGGCCCCGGCGATCAGGGCCAGGATCAGCGCACTCACGCTATGACACCGCCGCCGCCACCCTGACCGGTGACCGGCAGGCCCGCCCGCGCCCACGCCGTCATGCCGCCGGCGACGTCGGTGGCCTCGACGCCCCGGGCGGCCAGCAGCTTCGCGGCCTCCTGGGAACGGCGACCGGAGCGGCAGATCGCGACCACCGGCCTGCCCTGCGCGGCGGCCGGGAGCGGCGCCCCGGCCATCAGGCGGGAGAGGGGCAGGTGCGAGGCGCCGGGCGCGTGCCCGGCCTTCCACTCCGGTGCCTCGCGGACGTCCAGGAGAACGGCCTCGCCGTCACCGGTCCGCTGATGGGCCTGCTGGGGAGTGAGGCGGGCAGGGCCGCGCCGGAAGAGCGAGAACATCGATCGATCGGGCCCTTTCGTGTGAGTGGCGGGGGCGGCGAAGGGCGTGTCAGGCGGTGGCGTCGGGGCGGTTCGTCACGAGGCCCGCCTCGATGGCGGCGTCGAAGCCGTCGTCGACGGCGACCACGTCACGGCCCGCGGCGTCGAGCAGGGAAGCGGCGATCGCCGCGCGCATCCCGCCGGCGCAGTGCACCCACACCACCCCGTCCGGCACCTCACCGACGCGGCCGTGCAGTTCGTGGACCGGAATGTGGACCGAGCCGTCGACGAATCCGTCCGCGCGCTCGGAGTCGCGCCGTACGTCCAGCACCACCGTCCGCCCCGCGCGCTCGCGGGCACCGGCGCGCCCGCGGGCGGCGGCGAGGTCGGCGAAGCGGGCTCGCGGGAAGGAGGCGAGCCGCTCGCCCTCGCGGACCCAGCCGGCCGGATCCCCGGTGGCGGCGGCCACCGGTCGGTCGATGCCCACCCGCGCCAGCTCCCGCTGCGCCTCGGCGATCTGCCCGGGCGTCTCGGCGAGCAGGGTGACGGGCTTGCCCCAGGGGATCAGCCAGGCCAGATACGTGGCGAGCTTGCCCTCGCCCTCGAAGTTGAACGATCCGGCCACGTGCCCCTCGGCGAAGGCCGTACGGCTGCGCAGGTCCACCACCCACTCCCCCGCGGCGAGCCGGGCGGCGATCTCCTCGGCGTCCGCCCGCCGGGGCGGGGTGAGGTCGACCGGTGCGGGGCCCGCGGCGTTGGCCGGGCCCATGTGGGCGTAGTAGGCGGGCACGTCGTCCAGGCCGGCGAGCGTCCGGGCGACGAAGGCGTCCACGTCCAGTGTCAGCGCCTCGTTGTGCCTGCGCTCCTCGCCGATCGTCGTCGCGTCCCCCGTCGCCTGGGACGAGGAGCAGAAGCTGCCGAAGCCATGGGTGGGCAGCACCGGAACCTCGTCGTCCAGCTCGTCGGCCAGCCGGTGGGCCGAGGCGTGCTGGGCGCGCGCCAGCCGCTCGGTCAGTCGAGGCTCCACCAGGTCCGGCCGGCCGACGGTGCCGATCAGCAGCGACCCGCCGGTGAACGCCGCCACACCGCGCCCGTCCTCGGTGAGGGCGTAGGAGGTGTGGTGCGGCGTGTGCCCGGGAGTGGCGAGCGCGCGCAGCACCAGGCCCTCGTCCACCGTCACGGTGTCGCCGTCGGTGACGGGAGTACGGGCGAAGGACACGTGCGCCCCGACCGGCACCAGGTAGACGGCGCCGGTGACGCGGGCGAGCTCCAGGCCGCCGCTGACGTAGTCGTTGTGCACGTGGGTCTCGGCCACGAACGCGATGCGCACCCCGCGGCGGGCCGCGGCCGCGATGACCCGGTCGATGTCGCGCGGCGGGTCGATGACCACGGCGGTCTCGGGGCCACCGGCCAGGTAGCTGCGGTTGCCCAGGCCCTCGAATTCCATGGTGTCGACGAAGAACACGACTCACGACTCCTTACGTACGTACCCCCCGGGGTATTTTTCACCACCTTAACAGCTATACCCGAGGGGGTATATGCGGCGTGCGGGCCGCTCGGCGGCAGCGCATGCTCGAAGCATGTCCGAGGTGACCACCACCGATCTGTACGAGGTCACGATGGCGCTCTCGTACCTGCGGGAGGACATGCGGGCGCCGGCCACCTTCAGCCTGTCCGTGCGCGACCTGCCGCCGGGGCGTGGGTTCCTCGTCGCCGCCGGGCTCGAACCCGCCCTCGACCACCTGTCCCGTTTCCGGGTGGGCCGCACCGACGTCCAGGAGTTCGCCGAGGTGCTGCGCCGCCCCGTCGAGGACCTCGCACCGCTGCACGGCCTCTCCTTCGACGGTGAGGTGCGCGCCGTGCCCGAAGGGCGGCTCGTCCTCGCCGGTGAGCCGCTCCTGGAGGTCACCGCGCCGCTGCCGCAGGCGCAGCTCGTGGAGACGTACCTGCTGGCCCTGCTCTCCCACCAGACGGCCGTCGCCTCGAAGGCGGCCCGGTGTGTCCTCGCCGCCGCCGGGAGGCCCCTGGTCGACTTCTCGCTGCGGCGCGCGCACGGGCCCGAGGCGGGCATGCAGGCGGCGCGCCTGTGCGGCCTGGTCGGCTTCGCCGGCACCAGCAACGTCGCCGCCGCGCGCCGGTACGGCATCCCGGCCGCCGGCACGATGGCCCACTCGTACGTCGAGGCCTTCGCCTCCGAGGAACAGGCCTTCCGGGCCTTCGCCCGCACCCACCCCGGGCCCGTGACGCTGCTCGTCGACACGTACGACACGGACCGGGGCGTGGCGACGGCCGCGCGCGTCCTGAAGGACCTGGGCCTCGGTCCCGGATGCGGGATCCGCCTCGACAGCGGCGACCTCGGCGAGCAGGCCCGCCGGGCCCGTACCGCGCTCGACGCTGCCGGGCTCGCGGACGTCCAGATCATCGCGAGCGGGGGCCTCGACGAGTACGCCGTCGACCGGCTCGTACGCGAGGGGGCGCCGATCGACGCGTACGCCGTGGGCAGCAAGGTCGGCACGGCCGCCGACGCCCCGTATCTGGACGCGGCGTACAAACTGGTCGAGTACGCGCGGCGGCCCGTCATGAAGCTCTCGCCGGGGAAGGTGACGGCTCCGGGCCCGAAGCAGGTGTTCCGCGGGCCCGGCCTGCGGGACGTGATCGGCCTGGCGAACGAGGAACCGCCGAACGGTACGGAGCCGCTGCTGCGGACGGTGATGCGCGGCGGCCTGCGCACGGAGCCGCCCGACACCCCGGCGGCCGCGAGAGCCCGCTTCGAGGCGGACCTCGCCGCCCTGCCGCCCGAGGCCCGGCGCATCGAGCACCCCGTGCCCCCCGTACCGACGGCGTCGACCCGCCTGACGGCCCTGACGGCCGTCGTCCGCCACCGAATCGAGTCACGCACGGGCACGTCCGGGAGAAGTACTTTCGCATGACGGCCGCGTGGCAGGTGGCGCCGAATGCCGCATGGGCGTCGGCAACTGCGAGCAGCGCCCATGGTGACGGCTTGCCGGCAGCCCACCCCAGCCAGAAGTCGTAGACACGATCCGGCGTAGAAGTAGGCATTCCCGTACGCTCGCGTGCCCTCCCGAGTCATCCTGAGTCGATGATTCAGACGGCCTGGGCAATGACACGTCATCTCGAAGCGGAGACGGCGACGGTCGGGTGGTCGTCGTGACGGACTTCGCCGCCGTCGGCGACGCGTACGCCGCGCATTCTCGCAGCGCGCGCGGCCGTCTTCGGCATGACCTCGTCGCCCGCCGTCTCCTCGCCGAACTCCCGGGCCGCCCCGCGCGGGTCCTGGACGTCGGCTGCGGCAACGGCGAGATGACCCTGCGGCTCGCCGCGGCCGGTCACCACGTGACCGCCGTGGACCCGTCGGCCGACATGCTCGCCGCGGCGGCCCGCCGCCTCGACGCCCACCCCGAACTCAGGCCGCTGGTCCGGTTCCGCGAGGCCGGCATCGCGACGCTCCCCGCTGACGATGGGCCGTACAACGCGGTCTGCTGCCACGGCGTGCTGATGTACCTCGACGACACCGCGGACGCGGTGGCCCGTCTCGCCCCACTTGTTGCGCAGGGCGGCCTGTTGAGCCTTCTCACGAAGAACCGCGCGGCGATCGGGGTCCGCGAGGCGCTGCGCGGCGACTACGCGGCGGCGCGCCACCTCATCGAACACGCCGCTGACACGAGCCTCGGTCATCTCGGGCTCCCGACCCGTGGCGACACCGCCGAGGCCCTCGACGGTCTCGCCCGCGACCACGGCCTCGTTCCGCTGCCGTGGCAGGGCGTTCGCGTCTTCCACGACCATCTCACCGACGCCTGGGCCCCCGGCGAGGAGGAGTACGAGTCCGCGCTGCGGACGGAGTGGACCGCGTCCTGGCTCAGCCCCTACCGGGACATGGGCCGGCAGGTCCACACCCTGGCGCGCCGCGATCCGGCCGGGCCCGCCGGCCGCACCAGCGTGAGCGGCGGGGGGCGGCACGCCGTGCCGGTGGACGTGCACCTGATCGCCGTACGCGACGGGGACGACGGACCGGAGGTGTTGCTGTCCCGGCGGGCCGGTGCCGTGTACGCCGCCGGGCACTGGCACTTTCCGTCCGGTCATGTCGACGGCCCCTTCGAGGACGTCGTCACCGCGCTGGTGCGGGAGAGCCGGGAGGAGACGGGCCTGGTCGTGGATCCGGACGACGTGCGCGCCGCCGTCACGGTGCACCACCGGTCGCCGGCCGGTGGCGCCCGCGTCGGGTTCTTCTTCGAGGTGCGCCGCTGGGCCGGGACGCCACAGATCCTGGAGCCGGAGGTGTGCGACGGCATGGAGTGGTTTCCGCTCGACGCCCTGCCGGAGCCGATGGTGGCCTACTGCCGCGCCGGGCTCGACGCGTACCGGGCCGGTGCGGCGGTCGCGCTGCATTTCCAGGAGCCGGGGGATCCGGTCGGACACGACCCCGCGGTTCACCGGATCCGTCTCCTTCCCGGACGATGACCCCACCGATCGCCCTGGCGGTGACGGCGCGCCGTCACCTCCCGGCGGACGACCAGGTGTCGAGCAGCCCGGCGAGGGCCTTGCGCGCCCGGGCGGCCTTGTCGCCGTCACCTCTCGCGGCCGGGGCGAGTTCGACGTGGAGGAACGTGGTTCCGGCGCGCTGCGCGGCCTGGCCCTGGACGTTGGTGGTTCCCTCCAGCGGGCACCGGTCGGCCCATCCCCTGCAGACGCGCAGGTCACGTCCCGCCATGAGGTCGGCCAGTGTCGCGGCCTCCGCGGGTGCCGTCTGCGCGGAGCCGGTGGAGAGGATGGCGTCGTAGGGGCGGTCGGGGGTCTTCGCGAAGCCGTGCAGCTGTACTGCCGGCACGCCGCGCTTCTGCAGTTCCGTGACGATCACGTGGAACGCGCTGTCGGTGCGGTGGGCGACGTCCGCCGCGTCCCCTCGGCCCGCGGTGCGATGCGCGCCGGCGAGGACGAGCGCGCCGCCCGCCGTGTTCTCCAGGAGCCGGACGCCGAGGGATTCGGTGGCGCGGTCGGCGACCGGGTGCGGCACCTGCACGTTCCACCGGACGACGGCGTCGGCGTTGACGTACAGCCGGCCCCATCGCTCCTCGGGGCCCGGCCCGCGGGCGGCGACCTCGCGGTAGCGCCGCCCGGACGCGGTGTCCGTGATCGTGGTCAGCCGGAAGCCGGCGCGGGTGAGCTGTTCGTCGGCCTGTTCGAGGTCGCCGTCGAGGAGGTGCCCCACGCCGCGGGCGAGCCGGTCCCGCTGCTCTTCGCCCGGGGGCGTGTACGGATCGCGGGCCTCGGCCTGCTCGGCGTACCCGAGGATCCGGTCGTCGAGATCCACCAGCTCACGGCCGTGCGGACGCTCCGCTGCCCCTTCGTCGCTCGGCGTGGCCTGACACCCAATCAGAACAGGAACGATCACGGCAAGGGCGAGAAGGTAAAGAAAAAGTGATGATCTCGTAACGCCCTGCGGATAGTTGATCTTGGGGCGCGTGTGAAGATCGGCCGGTGACATTCTGCGATTCTCTCCCCATCGGCCGTGCACTGGCAGTGACGGCGGCTCTTGCCGTGCTCGTCACCGGCTGTGCGTCGACCCCGACGGAGTCGCGGACCAAGCCGGGCGGGCGGACGTTCACCGTCGCCGCCGCCGGAGACGTTCTCATCCATCCCGAGCTGGTCGAGCAGGCCGCCGAGGACGCGGAGCGGTCGGGCAAGGGTAGCGCCGGACTGGACTTCGGCCCGCTGATGGCCGGCGTGCGGCCGGTGATCAGCAGGGCCGACCTGGCCGTCTGCCACATGGAGACGCCCGTGGGGACGCCCCGCGGGCCCTTCCAGGGATACCCGGAGTTCCTGGTGCCGCCGCAGATCCTCACCGCGTTGAAGGACGTGGGCTACGACACCTGCTCGACCGCCTCGAACCACACCTACGACCACGGCCTGAAGGCCGTCCGGCGCACCCTGGACACCATGGACCGGGTGGGGCTCGGTCACGCCGGCTCCGCGCGCACTCCCGAGGAAGCGGAGAAGATCAACATCCGCGACGTCAAGGGGGTCAAGGTCGCGCACCTCTCCTACTCGTGGGAGTCCTTCCTGAATCCCACGCCCCAGAAGGAGCGCTGGGCGTTCAACCGGGTCGGCACGGACGAGATCAAGAAGGCCGAGGCCAGGGCTCGCGAGCAGGGCGCCGAGGTGGTGATCCTCTCGGTCCACTGGGGCCTCGAGCACTACAACGAGCCGAGCCTGCCGCAGCTGCAGCTGGCCGAGCGGATCACCGGGGAGACCGGGATCGACCTCGTCATCGGTCACCACGCGCACGTGGTGCAGCCGATCCAGAAGCTGAACGGCACCTGGGTCGCCTTCGGCCTGGGCAACCAGGTGGCCCGGCACTCCTCGCCCTCGGGGCTCACCGAGGAGGGGGCGCTCGGCTGGTTCGAGTTCCGGGAGACGGAATCCGGGTGGGCGGTCGACGCCCGCTACCGCACCACGCTGGTGGACATCCCCCCGGAGGTCGAACCCGGGGAGGAGCCGCCCGCGGGCGCCGTCGAGGACCACCGGCTCGTCGACGTGAGGCGGGTGCTCGACGAACCGGGCGATCTGCCCGAGGAGCGGCTCGCCCGCTACCGCCTCGCCGAGGAGCGGACTCGCGGGTTCCTCTTCAATCGGGGAGCGCCGGGGGGCGACGGCCTGGCCGAGCTCTCCCTGAAGGACTGAGCCGGTACCGAGCCCGTTTCATGCGTTCGTGGGCCCCGGGGGTCCCGGAGCACGCCTCAGTGACGGTCCCCCGTGCGCGGCGCCGTAGGAATCAGGAAAGAGCAGCAGTGACATCGAGCAAGGCCGCCAGTGCCGCGTACTCCGTGCGCGGAGGGCGGCGACGCAGCCGCCGGCGCGCGGACATGCCGCTCCTCGGCGGCATCCGTCCGCCCATCGCGGTCCTGTGCGTGCTGATCCTCGCCCTGGCCGGGCTGACGGCCAAGGTGCTCGGTCCCGGCAAGGAGGCGGTGGCGCCGAAGGCGGTGCTCTCCTCGCAGCAGCACTTCGCGGAGGACGGCGCCATCGCCCTGCGCGCCTCGATCGACGAGCGGGTCACGGACCTGGAGCGCACCACGGCTGCGCTGAGCGCGGGCCGTCCGGTGAAGGCCGAGCGGATCCTGTCGGACCTGGGACGGACGTACCAGAAGTGGACCGGCACCACCGTCCTGGACCTGGAGAGCGGGGATGTGCTCGCCGCGCGAGGAGAAACGATTCCTCTCGCCTGGCTGGACGAGGACGTCCTCACCGGTGACCACGCTCTGACGCCCCGCATGGTGCGGCTTGAGGCCGGCGACGTACGCCTGATGACGATGGCCGTCCTGGACTGGAAGGACCGGCCGCAGCAGCTCCTGATCGCGTCGAGCAGCCTGTCGGTCCCCGCCATCAACCTCGGCCCGTTCCGCAGCATGGCCGTCGTCGCCGAGAACGGCGAAGTCCTCGCCACGGCCGGCTTCGAGCAGGCCGAAGCGCTCAACTCCGACCAGGAGCGCCAGGAGCTGGCGTTCCTCCGCAAGCAGATGAGCCGGCTGGCCGACCAGGCCGCCGTGCGGACCGAGCAGCATCCCGTCCGCGCCAAGGAACCCGGCTCCCGGGGCTACCCCGGCGTCAGCGGCAGCCTCGTCGGCGGCGAGTACAGCGGCCGCGTGGCCACCGCCGGATACGCCTCGCTCTCCTCCGCCGACCCCGAGGAGAAGCGGAGTCCGGCCGCCGGACTCGGACTGACGGTCGTGGCCCTGATGCCCGTGGTGCAGCAGCAGGCCACCGACCAGGGGCGCGAGCTCTTCGGTCTCGCGGCGGCCGGTGTCCTCGTCCTGCTCGGGCTGCTCGCGGCGACCGTCCTGTGGGCCACCGTCCAGCGGCCGCTGCTGCGGCTCTTCCTGGAATCGCGCCGCCTCGCCCGAGGCGATCTCACCCGGCCCGTCACCGTGCCCCGCTGGGGCGAGGCCGCCCGGATCGGCGCCGCCCTCGAACGCCTGCGCGGGCAGCTCGGCGGCGAGCCCACGGTCTCCGGCGACGCTCCGCGCCGGAGGATCCGGGTCGGCGGCCGCGGTCCGCTCGTGCTGACGGCCGGTCTGCTGCTGGTGTGGTGCGTGCCCGTCGGCCTTCTCCTCAACCGTACGGACGGGTCGGTGAGCGTGCCGACCACCATGGTCAACGACCAGCGGGACCGTACCGACCTCATCACCGACCGGCTGCGCAGGGCGCTCAACGAGGCGCAGGCCGACCTCGTCTCCACGTCCCGCCTGATCGGTGCGGAGGACGGGGACGCGGCCGGCCCCCTGCTGGAGGACACCCTGGCCAAACACCCCCGCTACCAGGCCCTCTACGTCGTCGACGCGGACGGCCGGGTCACCGCCCGCGCGGGCGGCGACCCCCACGCCTGGGCCCGCGGCGAGGACCTGCCGCTGGTCCGGGTGTCAGGGCACGGCGGCAAGGAGCCGGTCGTCCAGGCCGGCTCTCCCGTACCGGAGGGCGAGGGCAGCACCCTGGTCGGCGAGATCCGGGTGGAGTTCCTCAACTCCCTGCTTGCCCGGCCCGGCCTCGGCGAGGTCCGCGTCGTGGACTCCGCGGGCCGGACCATCGCCGCCAGCGACGGATTCCTGGCCTTCGAGAGGCTGCCCCGCGAGAGCCTGACCGACCTCGTCAGGGCCGCCGGCGTACGCGTCGGCGCGGGCCCCGTCGAGAACGGCCTGCTCATCCGCGAGGGCAGCGGTGTCACCGTCGCCGCGGCGGCCCCGTTCTCCGGCGGCGGCGTCACCGCCGACATCGGCTGGACCGTCGTCAGCTGGCAGGACGCCGAGCGCTTCCAGATCGCCCCGTACGAGCGCGAGGACCGCAGCGTGCTCGCCGGGATGCTCGGGCTCGCCGCCATCATCTTCTGCCTCGGCTGGGTCTACCTGGTGGTCGTGCGGCCACTGCGGGCCCTCGCCACCGGTGCCGAGAAGCTCGCGGACGGCGACCTCAAGACCGTGCTGTACCCCCGTTACCAGGACGAGGTGGGCGCCGTCGTCCGCAGCCTCGAACTGCTGCGCCAGCAGGCGCAGGCTCACAGACACAACCAGGCGCGCCGGTCCGCGGAGCCGCGGCCGCACGTCGGCGGAAGGTGACAAGGCCGTGCTCTACCTCTACTTCGTCCTGCTGATCGGCGGGGTGTTCCTGCTGGTCGCGGGCATCGTGGAACAGCGCAGGCACTACGCCGCCCTCCACACCGTCCCCACCCGGGTGCTCGTCAACGGCATCCGGGGCAAGTCCTCCATCACCCGGCTGTGCGCGGGAGCCCTGCGCGGCGGCGGTCTCGTCACCGTCGCCAAGACGACGGGCACGGCGGCGCGCTTCATCCATCCCGACGCGACCGAGGAGCCGGTCTACCGCAAGTTCGGCATCGCCAACGTGGTGGAGCAGATCGCCATCGTGCGGCGGGCCGCCGCGTACCGGCCCCACGCGCTCGTCATCGAGTGCATGGCCGTGATGCCCGCGCTGCAGGAGGTGAACCAGAGCAAGCTGATCCGCTCCACCATCGGCGTCCTGTGCAACGTCCGCGAGGACCACCTCGCCGAGATGGGCCCGACCCTGGACGACGTGGCCCGGTCGCTGTGCCGCTCGATGCCCGAGAACGGCATCTGTGTCACGGCGGAGAAGGAGCGGTTCCACATCCTCCAGGAGGAGGCGGACGCGCGGAACTGCCGGCTCGTGTACGCGGACCCCGAAACGGTCACCGACGACGAGCTGCGCGGCTTCAGCTGGTTCACCTTCAAGGAGAACGTCGCCATCGCCCTGACCGTGGCGGAGCTGGTCGGCGTCGAGCGGCAGGTCGCCCTCCAGGGCATGTACGACGCGCCGCCGGACCCCGGTGTCCTCTCCGTGGAACGCTATGTGGCGCCCGGGAACAGGCGCCTCGCCTTCGCGAACGTCTTCGCCGCGAACGACCCCGAGTCGACGCTGATGAACGTCAACCAGCTGCTCGACCTCGGCGCCGTCAGCCGTCCGCTGAACGTCGTGATCAACTGCCGGCCCGACCGCGTCGAACGCAACGGGCAGATGGGCGAGATCATCCCCGACCTGCGGCCCGACAACGTCTTCGTCATCGGACACCCGGCGAAGAGCGCCATCGACGCCATTCCCGCGCCCTGGCGGGACCGGGCGGTCGACCTGGGCGGCGAGCGGCGCGCGGCCGACGAGTTCATGCCGGCCATGCTCGACCGGATGCCCGACGGCTCGTCGCTCGTGGCCATCGGCAACATCCACGGCCAGGGCGAGGAGCTGCTCGAGTACCTCGCCGAACTCCCGGCGGACGAGAGCGGAGCCGAGACGGGGGCGGCAGGCGGGCCCGTGGCCGTAGCCGGGGACGTGCCCGTAGCCGGAGGCGTACCCGTGACCGGGGGCGTACCCGTAGCCGGGGGCCTGCCCGTGACCGGAGGCGTACCCGTAGCCGGAGGCGAGCCCGTGACCGGAGGCGTACCCGTAGCCGGGGGCGAGCCCGCGGCCGGGGCCGAGGGTGGAGACGGGACCGGATCCGGGACCGATCCCGTCGCGGCCTTCCCCGTGCCCCCGCAGCGGATGCATCTGGACCCGTACGCCTCGTATCCCGTGGCCTACGAGGAGCGGTACCAGGTCGCCCAGACCCAGGAGATCCCCCTCGTACGGATCCCCGCCCAGGCCGCCGGCACACCTCCCCCGCCCGGCAGCCAGGAGTCCTTCGGCTGGTTCCGGCAGCCGGCCCAGGAGGGCGCCCCGCGGACTCCGCCCGCCTGACCCCGCAGGCCGCTGCCGACCGTCCCGCCCTCACCACCCCGTACACGCGCCCGGAGCCCCCGTTGACCACCGCCGCCCTGACCCCCGAGATGGCCGCCCTGGGCATCGCCATCGGCCTGTTCTTCTCCCTGCTGTGCTACCTCACCACCAACCTCTCACCAGGCGGGATGATCACACCGGGCTGGCTCGCCCTCACCCTCATCGAGGACCTGCAGCGGGCGGCCATGGTCGTCGGCGTCACCGCCCTCACCTACGCGGGCACCAAGGTGATGCAGCGGCTCGTGATCCTCTACGGCAAGCGGCTCTTCGCCGCGGTGGTCCTCCTCGGGGTACTGCTCCAGGCCACGGTGATGATCGTGCTCTCGCTGGAGTTCCCGCTGCTGTACGGCAACCAGACCCTCGGCTTCATCGTCCCCGGCCTGATCGCCTACCAGCTGGTCCGCCAGCCCAAGGGGCCCACCCTGCTGGCCACGGCCTCGGTGTCGCTCCTGGCCTACATCGTCGTCGCCGCCGGCCTGCTGCTCGGCGTCATGCCCGCCGTCTGAGAATCGAGGAACAACCATGGCTGGGAAGAAGAAGTCGCGCCCGCTGCTCGCGGGCCTCGTGGTCATCGGGCTCGTCGCGACCTCGGGTTACCTCACCCTGGAACTGCGCAAGCAGGAGGAACAGGGCGTCACCGAGGTGCGCAACGTCGGCGTGCTCAGCGGTGCCGGGAAGCAGTCCGGCAAGCCCGCGGACGCGTCGGGTGACCGGTGGTCCCGGCTCGAGAGCCCGGCGCGCAGCGTGCTCCGCGGCGCCGACGGCCAGGTCAGGGCGGTCCTGACCGACGGCGCGCGCACCGCGAAGCTGACGGGCCCCGCCCGTACCTTCGCCGAGCCGGCCTCCACCGCGTCCAAGGTCTCCACCACGGACTGGGTCCGGCTCATGCCCGAGCCCTGGACCAAGGGCGCGGAGAAGCAGAAGTGGTTCAAGGACTGGTACGCGGAGTACGCGGGGAGCGAGGAGGACGACCTCTTCGCGTTCGCCTTCCAGTACGTGGCGGGGGCGCCGCAGCGGAAGGACGGGCAGGGAGTCCTCTACGCGGGTGACGCGAACTTCGGACCGCTGAACACCGCCGGGGCCGAGGGCGGCGACCTCCGCCTCGAACAGTCCGACTTCTACGACTACCTCGGCACGCCCTACCCGTTCCGCGACGGCTCCGTCGGAACGCCGGAAGCCGTCCGCGCCCGGTCCCTGGACTGCTCCGGCTACGTCCGCATGGTCCTGGGCTACCGCGCGCGCTACCCGCTGATGTCCTCGGACAAGACCGGTGACGGTCTGCCCCGCACCGCCAACGGCATGGCCCGCTCGGGGGAGGGCGTGGACGTGCTGCCGCTGACCGGCGTCGCGGCGGGGAACCGTCCGACCGCCATCGACCAGCTGCAGCCGGGTGACCTGGTCTTCTTCAAGCTCGACGCGCGCACCGGGCAGCGGCTCGACCACGTCGGCATGGTGCTCGGGCACGACACCGAAGGCCACCTGATCTTCGTGTCGAGCCGCGAGGAGGTCAACGGCCCGACCATCGGGGACGTCGGCGGGGTCTCCCGGCTCGACGGCAACGGCTACTACGCCAAGACCCTGCGCAGCGCCAAGCGCCTGTGAGGGCCGGCGTTCCGGGCGAGGGGGGCCGCGAGCGCCGCCGCCGACCTGCCGGAACGTCTCATGCCGGAACGTCTCCCGCGGGACGTCGTTCCAGTGGACGACGTGGTCCCTGAGCCGGTCAGGCCGCCTCGTACTCGTGCGCCCGGCCGCCCCGCCACGTCACCCAGCCCGGGTCGTCGAGGAGGGCTTCGGCGTCCGGGAGACCGGCGCGCCGGAGGAACTCGATCACGTCCTCGTCACTGTGCGCCAGGCCCAGAATGGCGCCGTGCGCGGTGACGCGCCGGCCCCCCGTCGGAGAGGGCCGGTGGACGACTATCGGAACGCTGTCCATGCGTCCAGGATGCACCGGGCCGGGTCATGGGGCCAGGAACGGTGCGACGACGGGACGGCGGGCAGCGCGACATGACGACCTGGCGTCGCGGCCCGGCGCCGGCCGCGAGACGCCCGGGGGATCGGGTGGATCAATTCGGTGTACGGCGGTCGGGGGGAGCAGTAGAGTCCCGCCGAAACTTGCTGCAAGAATTTGCACAGCCGAGAGGGCCCCGCCATGCCAGGATTCGCCCCGCCCGTCGCCGATGAGCGCACGGCACTGACCGCCTACCTCGCCCACCAGCGGCGGGCGCTGCGCGTCACCGCCTACGGCCTGACCGAGGAACAGGCCCGCGTGGCGCCCTCCGCGAGCGAGTTGAGCATCGGCGGACTGATCAAGCACGCCGCGCGGTGCGAGATCTTCTGGACCGGCCTCATCCTTCGGGAGCCGAGCGATGCGCAACGGTCGGAGGACGAGTCGGGCGCCGACGAGTTCACACTCGCACCGGACGAGACCCTGGCCGGCGCCCTGGCCGCGCACGCGGCGGCGGCCGAGCGGACGGACGCGGCGATCGCCGGAATTCCGGACCTCGGCCGGGCGGTTCCGGTGCCGCAGGGGCTTCCCTGGTTCCCCGCCGAGGTGCGGGAATGGTCGGTGCGCTGGGTGCTGCTGCACCTGATCGAGGAGACGGCACGGCACGGCGGGCACGCCGACGTCATCCGCGAGAGCATCGACGGCGCGACCCTCTACCCGCTGCTCGCCACGGCCGAGAGGTGGCCGGACCCGTGGTTCCAGCCGTGGAGCCCACGCGCCTGAGCGAAGGCGGAACCCCCCGCTCTCCGCCCCAACGTGCAAGTTCTTCCTGAAAGTTGTCGCAAGATCTTGCCGACCGAGATCGCGGACTGCTTGACTCACCTGCGATCCGCGGTAGTTGAAGCACCTGCACGCGAGAGGAACACCCATGAGCAGCGACTACGACGTCCTCGTCCTGGGAGGGTCGGGCGTCGACACGATCGTGTACGTCCCCGAACTCCCCCTTCCCTACGCCGACAGCTACATGATCCGACCGGGCATCGAGACCCGGGCGGGCCAGACCGGGGACTTCGTGGCGCTCGGCCTCAGCACGCTGGGACTGCGCACCCACCACGTCGACATGATCGGCGACGACCCGTCGGGTGATCTCATCCGCGCGTTCCACCGGGACCGGGGCATCGACTTCACCGAGGTCCCGCTGCCCGGCGGTACGAAGCGGGCCGTCAACCTCGTCAGCCCGGACGGCCGCAGGCTGTCGCTGTACGACGACAGCCGCTCGCAGGAGTCCGACCGCCTCCCCGAGGACCTGGTCCGGAAGCTGGCCGCGGCCAGCCGCCACGCTCACGTCTCCATCACCTACCCGTGCGCCTTCGCCCTGCCCCTCCTGCGCGAGGCCGGGCTCACCGTCTCCACGGACCTGCACAACTGGGACGGCGAAAACCCGTACCACGAGGCCTTCGCCTACGGCGCCGACATCGTCTTCGTCTCCACCACAGCCCTGACGGACACCGAGTCGACCATGCGCCGGATCATGGAGCGGGGCCGGGCCGAGGTCGTCGTCGCCACCGCGGGCGCCGAGGGCTCCTATCTGCTCACCGCCGACGACGGCCTCGTCCACATCCCCGCCGTCTCCCCGCGCGCACCGGTCGTGGACTCCAACGGCGCGGGCGACGCCTACGCCTCCGGCTTCCTCTTCGCCCACCTCGCGGGCGAGGACCCGCGACGGTGCGCCCTCCACGGCGCCGTCGCCGGGGCCTACGCCTGCACCGTGCCCGCCACCGGGAGCGACGCCATCGACCGCGCCGCCCTCATCCACGAGGTCGCCGTGCTCACCGGCTCCCGGTCCGCCGCGAAGGACGCCGAGTGACCGCCGGCTCCTACGACGTCGTCGTCCTGGGCGGAGGCGTGGCCGGCTGCGTCCTGGCCTCCCGGCTGAGCGAGGACGCCGGGCGCTCCGTGTGCCTCGTCGAGGCGGGGCCCGACTACGGCCCGGACCCGGGCGGCTGGCCGGCCGGGACGCTCGACTCCCGCGCGCTCCCCCGCGAGGACGTGTGGGAACGGAACGTGCCCGTCCACCGGTTCCGCGGCCGCGTGATCGGCGGCTCCTCCTGCGTCAACGGCTGCTGGAACACCTGGGGTTCGGCCGCCGACCACGCCGAGTGGGAGCGTGCGGGCGGTCCCCGCTGGGGCTCCGCGGCCATGGAGCCGTACCGCACCGCGGCCGTACGGCGGATGGGTCTGCGCGAGGTGCCCGACCGCGAACTGTCCCCGTGGAGCCGGGCCGCCCTCGAAGCGGCCAGGGAACTCGGGCACCACGAGGTCGACATGAGCCTGCCCGGCCCGCCCGGCCACGGCCTCCCCCTGATCAACTCCGTGGACGGCCGGCGATGGAACGCCGCACTGGCCTATCTCGACGCGGACACCCGCCGGCGTCCGAACCTCACGGTGCTCGGGGACTCCGTCGCCGACCGGCTGATCCTGCGCGACGGCCGGGTGGAGGGAGTCGTCGTGCGCACCGGCGGCGTGCCGCGCACCCTCCGCGCGGGACTGTACGTGGTCGCCTCCGGCACCTTCGGTTCCCCGGCGCTGCTGATGCGCAGCGGCATGGGCCCGGCCGACCGGCTGCGGGACACCGGCATCGACCCGGCGGTCGACCTGCCCGGAGTGGGCGCGAACCTGAGCGACCAGCCCGGCGTCTTCCTGCCGCTCGTGCCGACCCCGGAGCTGGACGCGGCCCTGGCGGAGAAGGAGCGCGACGGAGAGCTGTACGTCAACCGCGTGCTCGTCCGCGCGGCGAGCGAGCACGCCCCCGCGGACGGCTGGGACCTGCACATCCTTCCCTCCGCGGGGCCCCCGCTCTTCGGGTCCCTGCCCCCGGGCCGGTACGAGGCGGGGGTATCGGCCTTCCTCGTGAAGCCCGTCTCCCGGGGCAGGGTGTCGCTGCGGTCCGCCGACCCGGACGAGCCGCCCGCGATCGATCCGGCGTTCCTGTCGGACCCGGACGGGCGCGACGTGGCCGTGCTCCGGTCGGGGCTCGCGACCGCCCGCCGGTTCGCCGGGTCCGCGGCCCTGAAGGGGCTCGCCGCGCTGCCGGAGGGCCCGCCCGCGCACGAACTGCCCGAGGCGGAGCTGCGTGCCCGCCTCGGCACGTACTGGCATCCGGTGGGGACGTGCGCCACGGGACCCGCCGCCGATCCGTCCGCGGTGGTGGACGGTGAGGGCCGGGTGCACGGTGTGGCGAACCTGCGCGTGGCGGACGCGTCCGTGCTGCCGACGGTTCCCGCCGCCAACACGCAGCTGCCCGTCCTGGCCGTCGCCGAGATGCTGGCGGCCGCCATGGCGGGCTCATGAACCGCGACACCGGCCCCGGAGGACCGACGCGCATGACAAAGAGTCCCGCCGCCCGCGGCGGACGTCTGGTGTACGGCTGCATGGGGCTCGGCGGCGACTGGGACACCCTGCCGTACGGCCCCGGCGACATCGCCCGTGCCGAGGCCGCGGTGGAGGCGGCGCTCGAAACCGGCATCACCGCCTTCGACCATGCCGACATCTACCGGTACGGCAAGTCCGAGGCCGTCTTCGGTGAGGTGCTGTCCCGTGCCCCTGGGCTGCGCGACCGGATCACCCTCCAGACCAAGGTCGGCATCCGGCTCCCCGAGGAGGGCCGGCCGGGCCTGTACGACCTGCGCGGCCCGAGCGTGCTGCGCCGGGTGGAGGAGAGCCTCGCCCGGCTGCGGACCGACGCGGTCGACGTCCTGCTGCTGCACCGGCCCGACCCGCTGGCCGACCCGGAGGAACTCGCGGAGGCGCTCACCTCCCTGCACCGGCAGGGGCTGGTGCGCCGTTTCGGCGTGTCCAACATGAACGCCGCCCAGATCGCGCGTCTCCAGTCCTTCCTCGATGTGCCGTTGACCGTCGACCAGTTGGAGATGAGCCTCCACCGCAGGGACTGGGTGGAGGAGGGGGTGCTCGTGAACACCCCGGCGGGCGCCGGGGTCGGGTTCCCCGCGGGCACGGTGGAGTACTGCGGCGAGCGGGGCATCGAGCTCCAGGCCTGGGGCGCGCTCGCCGGCGGGCGTTTCTCCGATCCGCAGGCCGGTCCCGCGGCCGCGCTCGTGGCCCGGCTCGCCGAGGCCAAGGGCACCACCCCGGAGACCGTGGTGCTGTGGTGGCTCCAGCGTCACCCGGCCGGGATCGTGCCGGTGGTCGGGACCTCCCGTCCGGAGCGGATCCGCGCCTGCCGCGACGCGGTGGGGCGGCCGCCCGGTCTCGGTCACGAGGAGTGGTACGCGCTGTGGACGGCCGCCCGGGGCGCGCCGCTCCCCTGAGCCGCCCACACCTGGCTTCCCCTCGTCACCCGGCCATCCGCTCCTCGCCCGGCCTTCCCCTCGCCCGGCGCCGCTCCGGCGCCGGGTCTTTCCCTGCGCGCCCGGCCCCTGCCCGCGCGCCTCCCCCTCGGACGGAGAGACACCGTGATTCCCACCGCCGCGACCGTGGCGAGTTCCTTCGAGTCGGCCCGGTTCTACATCACGTTCCGCTGCAACTCCCTCTGTGGCTACTGCAATGTCTGGCAGGACGACAAGTTCAAGGGCTACGAGGAGCTCACCCTCGAACAGGGCCGCCGGATCCTGGACGAGCTGCACGCGCTCGGCGTCCGCTACGTCGACTTCACCGGCGGGGAGCCCGTGCTCCACCCGCACATCGACGGCATCGTCCAGTACGCGAAGTCCCTCGGCATGACCGTCGAGATCACCAGTAACGGCATCAGGTTCGCCAAGCACATCGACGCGATCGTGCCGTACGTCGACACCATGAACGTGTCCCTGGACACGCTGCGGCCCGAACGCTACCGGGCGATCCGGGGCGTGCCGACGCTCGACCGGGCCCTGGACGTGATCCGGGGGATCGTCGCCTCCGGTGCGGGGAACCTGAAACTCATCTGCGTGGTCACGCGCGAGAACGTGGACGAGGTTCCCGACCTGCTGCGTTTCGCCCAGGAGAACCGGGTGACCGTCTACTTCTCGACCATGTTCGAGTACTTCGACGCGCAGGACACCGTCCGGGACGTGCGCAGGACGGCCCGGAAGCTGAAGCTCGTGGAGCAGAACGGCAAGCCGGTGGGGGGCTCCTGCGGACCGGCCCGCGCCGAGGCGCCGGGCCCGGACGACGGCTCCCTCCCCGACCTGCTGCTCGGTCTGCTGTACGCGCCGTTCTCGCTGATCAACCTGCACTTCCGCAAGTACGTGGAGACGCAGGACCCGAGCGCTCCGACGCAGTGCTACGCCAACAAGCGGATCCTGACGGTCGGTCCGGACGGGCGGCTCGTCCTGCCCTGCTACCACGCCTTCGACAACTCGGTGGTGTGGGACCGGGACCTCGCGGAGCTGGTGCGGGACGAGGAGTTCCAGCGGGTCAGGGACGAGGAGGTCGGGTTCCGTCCGGAGTGCCGGGGGTGCACCGTCTTCCCGTACGTCGGGCTCTCCTTCAGCTACCGCTTCGACAAGGTCTTCCTCTACCAGGCGCTGTCCGAGGAGATCGCCAAGATCAAGGGACGGTTCACGGACCCGCTGTACCCCCGGATCGCGGTCGCGTCCGAACCGCTCCTGAGCGGGTTCGCCGAGCTCGAGCAGTTCATCGACGCACAACTGCCCGTCCCGCGTGACCCGTTGGCGGAGGACCACCTCTACCGGTTCGACGTCACGCCGACCGGGCTGCGCAGGGATCTCACCGCGGGCGCGAGCAGCGTCGAGGAGGTCCTCGCCGACCATGTGCGGGAGCAGTGCTGGGACGTACAGCGCTCGCCCCACACCTGGATCCGGCTGGTCTACCGCGAGCTCGTGCCGCTGCTGCGCGGACTCGCGGAGCGGGACACGATGTCCCGTAGGGCGTACGAAGAGGTCGTGGCAGGGCTCTACGCGGTGCAGCTCGCCTGGTGGCGGTCCTACCTCGGCCGGTACTTCCAGGGCGGTGAGGCGCTCGACACCCGGGAGGCCGACGGAGTGGTCGCGCGGTTCCTGGCCAGGACCGCGGAGCTGCTGCCCGACGCTCCCGACGTACCCGAGTCCGTACGCCTGCGGCAGATCCTGCTCCACGCCGGCTGCGTACTCGGCTTCCCGGCGGCCACGCTCGCCCCCTTCGCCTCCCCCGGTCCCTTCGCCGAGGCAGCGCTGCTCACCAAGCACCTGCTGCTGATCGCACCCGACGAGGAGCTCGCGGGGTACGCGACGCTGCTCCCCGCCGAAGCGGCCGGACCGCTTCTCGGGGTGCCGACGGGGCCGCCCGGGCCGCCCGGGCCCTCGGCCCGCGCGCTCGACCGGCTCCTGGACGGCGCTCCGGCCGGCGACGCGCCGGCGGTCGCCGCGCTGATCGACGCGGTACGCGCCCTGCGCACGGAGGTGCGGGGCGAGGAGCTGGCCGGTCTCCTCCTCGCCCGCGAGCTGCGGGAACCGGCTCTGATACGGCGCCGCGGCGAGGCACTGCGCCGTACCGGAGCCCCGTACGCGCTCTCGCGGGGCTGAGGCCGGAGGGACGCGCGAACGCGTAGTGCCCCCGGACTCTCGTTCGGGGGCACTACGCGTTCAGGGTCGTCTCAGCGCGGGTCCGTGCCGCTCACCGACGTGGCGGCGAGGAGGGCACCCGCGGTGTTCCGCTGGGTGGCGACGAGCTGCCCGCGCAGCGCGTCCTCGATCCGGTCGCGGTCGCGCGGGTCGACGGTGAAGGCCTGACGGCCGGCCAGCTCCGGTCGGGCCGTGAGCTGTTCCTCGGTGAGGGCGGTGGGGAGGAGCCGCAGCCAGCGGCCCTCGTCGGTGAGGGCCCCTTCCTCGACCGCGATGCTTCCCGGGGCACCGTAGACGAGCTGCTGGCTGGTGGAGTCGGTGGCCTTGACGTCCCACACGAGGGTGGTGGCGTCGAGCCAGGTCGCCTTGGAGCGGGAGAGGTCGAGGTCCGGCGTGGTGCGGATGCCGGGCAGGAGGTAGCCGGTGTCGCCGCCGACGAGCCACACCTCCTTGCCGTGGGAGCCGAACTCGAGCGAGCGGTCGCCGGGGACGTCCTTCTCGTCGCCCCGGTGGACGATGTAGCTGAGCGAGGTGGCTCCTTCGGCCAGCGGCACCTCGAAGACCGCGCCGAAGGCGTCGCTGCTGACCGGGGCCAGCGGCCGGGACCAGTCGGTGGGAGCGGCGGCGCCGGTCCAGGTGTGCAGCCCCCAGCCCGTGTAGTCGCCGTCGGGACGGTAGTAGTGGACGACGGCCTTCCGCTCGTCCTGCGGCGGGTAGACCCCGGCCGGGACGGTCTCGGACTGGCCGTCGGCCCCCGCTTCGATCCAGACCTCCCCGGTGCGCCGCAGCTCCATGGTGCGCGGGGGCCCGTCCGTCGTGCCGTCCTTCTCGACGGTGTAGGAGACGCTGCCGGTGGCGGAGGTGACCTTGACCCAGGCGAACGCGCCGAAGGCGTCCCGGCCGGTGAACTCCGCGGTGGTGCCGCCGGTCGCGAGCTTCCAGCCGGTGTAGTCGCCGTCGGGGCGCCGGTAGTGGACGACGGCGTAGTCGCGTTCGAAGGCGCTGGGGCGGGTGGGCGCGGCGGGCTCGCCCGCGGTGGAGGCGGCGCGGCTGCTCGCCACGCGTCCCCGGCCGTCGACGACGACCGCCTTGTAGCGCAGCGGGGTGCCCGCGGGGGTGGCGCCCGGCAGGTTCTGGGTGACCTTGTACGGGGCGTGGTCGGCGGAGCCGAGGACCTGCCAGGGTCCGTCGCCCACCTGGGCGGCGAAGACGACGCGGCTCAGTTCTCCGCCCCGGACGTCGGCGGTGAGTTCGACGGTGCCGGTGGCTCCGGCTGCCGGGGCCGTGAGGGTCACGGCCGGTGCGGTGCGGGAGGTGTCCAGGGGGCGGCCGGCCTTGAGGACGACCGAGGACAGGGCCGGGACGGTGAGCGTGACCTCGCGGTCGGCGTCGCTGCGGACCGTCGTGGCCTGTCCGTGGAGCGGAGTGAAGGCGGTGCGGGACGTCCCGGTGCGGAAGGTGACGGTCCGTGGGGTGGTGGCGTTGTTGACCGCGACCAGGTACTCGGTCCGACGCTTCGGGTCGATCCTGGAGGTGACGTGGACTCCCGCGCCGGCCGCGTCCGCGTACCGCCCGATCTGCACGCCGTCGCGCAGGGCGGGGTGCTCCTTGGTCAGGCGGGAGAGGCCGGCGATGGAGCGGTAGAGCGGATGGGTGGGGTCGTAGGCGTCGGTGGCGTGGGTGCGGTCGGTGCCGATGAGGTCGTCGTCGAGGTAGTCGGGGACCTGTGAGGCGAAGAGGGTCTGGCGAGCGTCCTTGTCGCCGCCGGCGCCGGTGAAGCCCTGCTCGTCGCCGGCGTAGACGACCGGGTTGCCGCGGGAGAGGAAGAGGATCTCGTTGGCGAGGCGGGCCCGGGCGAGGAGTTCCCGGTCGTCGGCGCCGGGGTTGTCCTTGCGGAGGAACCCGCCGACGCGGCCCATGTCGTGGTTGCCGAGGAAGGTCACCTGCTCGTAGGCGTTGGCCTTGCCGGTGGTGTACCGGTAGTCCTGGGCGAAGACGTCCGCGAGGGAGGAGGCCGGGCGGCCGATCGACGCGACGTCGCGGACGGCCTGCTGGAGGGGGAAGTCGAGGGTGGAGTCGAGCCGGCCCCGGGTGACGTAGGGAGCCGTCACAGCGGGATCGGAGGAGAGGACCTCGCCGAAGATGAGGAAGTCCTTCCGTCCCTGCCGGGCGGCGTAGGCGTCCAGGGCGGTGGCCCACTGGGTCCAGAACTCCATGTCGACGTTCTTGACGGTGTCGACGCGGAAGCCGTCGATGCCGAAGTCCCTGACCCAGCGCTGGTAGATCTCGGCGAGCCCGCGCACGACCTCGGGGCGTTCGGTCCACAGGTCGTCGAGGCCGGTGTGGTCGCCGTAGAGGCCGCTCTCGCCGACGAAGGTCGAGTCGCCCCGGTGGTGGTACATCGTGGGGTCGTTGAGCCAGGCGGGCTTCTTGGCGTTCCGCTCCGCCGGGGGGACGACGGGTGTGTACGGGAGGCTGTCGGCGTCCACCGGGGCGGCGGTGGTCGTGTCGTCGAAGGGACGTCCGGTGCTGTCCAGGTAGGGGTAGGCGCCCTTGCTCCGGTAGGCGTACCGGTTCTCGCCGGAGCGGATGACGTCGGCGGTGTGGTTGGTGATGACGTCGAAGAAGACCTTCATGCCCTTGGCGTGGGCGGCGGCGATCAGCTTCTTCAGGTCCTCGTTGGTCCCGAAGTGTGCCGAGGCCCTTGATGTAGTCGAGCCGCTGGGTCAGGCCCTTGAGGTCGCCGCCCTGGTAGAAGCCCTCGAAGTAGAACTGCTCGCGCGTGAGGTCGTGCCGGGCGGGCTGTGCGGCGAGTGCCCGGTCCGAGGGCGGCGGCGGGGTCCGGTGGTCGGCCGCCGCCGGGGTGTGGGCGGCGACGGCCGTCGTCATCAGCGCGACCGCGGTGGCGATGGCGAGGCGCGCTCCCGGGCGTGCGGTGCGGTGTGCGGCCGTGCGGTGTGCGGCTCGCGTGGGGGTGTGTGGCTCGTGCACGTCTGGGTCCCTTCCAGAGGGGCGGTTCAGTGGGTGGGCTGCTGGACGCCGGTCGCGCCCAGGAGTGCGCCGTCGGCGGCACGCTGGGTGGCGATGAGCTGTCCTCGTCGTGCCTCGGCGGCTCGGTCGAGGTCGCGGGGGTCGAGGGCGAAGGCCGACCAGGCCTCGTACCGGGGATGGCGTGCTCGCTGGTCGGCGGAGAGGGTGGTGGGGGTGAGACGCAGCCACCGGCCCTCGTGGGAGAGGGCCCCGTCGGTGAGCGCGATGCCCCCGGGGGCGTAGACGAGTTGCTGACTGGCGATCCCGGTGCCGGTACCGCGCCAGACGACGGTGGTGTCGTCGAGCCAGACGGCGTCGCTGCGGCTCAGGTCGAGCGGGAAGGCCCCGCCGAGGGAGGGTGACAGGTAGGCGGGGTCTCCGGCGATGCGCCAGACCTCCCGGCCGTGGAGGCGGAAGTCGAGGGCCTCGTCGGTGGCGACGTCCTTCTCCTCCTTCTTGTGGAGGATGTAGCTCAGGGAGCGGGCTCTCGCGCTGAGGGGGACCTCGAAGACGAGGCCGAAGGCGTCGCGGCGCACGGGCCGGATCGGGTCGTTCCATTCGGGCGGGTGGGCGGCGCCGGTCCAGGCGTGGAGCCCCCACCCGTCGTAGTCGCCGTCGGGCCGGTGGTAGTGGATGACGGCCTTGGCCGGGTCCTGGGGGGTCTGGGCGGCGGCGGGGCGGGTGGCGTCGACCAGGGTGGAGCCCTGTCGGGTCCAGATCTCGCCGGCGGCGGTGACGTCGAGGACGCGTTCGGGGCCGTCGGGGACGCCGTCCTTCTCCACGGTGAAGGAGAGGCTCGTCGTTCCCTCGGGCGGGGTCACCCAGGCGAAGGCGCCGTACGCGTCGCGGCCGGTGAACTCGGCGGTGCCGGACCCGGTGCGCAGCCGCAGGCCGTCGTGGTCGCCGTCGGGGCGCTGGTAGTGCACGACGACGTAACGGCGTTCGGCCTTCGGCCTTGCCGGGGGCGGGTTCTCGCCGCTCGTGGTGGTGCCGAGGGCGGCGGCGGTGCGGCCCGAGCCGTCCACGGCGACGGCCTTGTAGCGCAGCGGGGTGCCCGCGGCGGTGTCGCCCGGCAGGTTCTGGGTGATCTTGTACGGGGCGTGGTCGGCGGAGCCGAGGACCTGCCAGGGTCCGTCGCCGACCTGGGCGGCGAAGACCACACGGGTGAGGGGGTCTCCGGAGACGGTCGCGCCGATCTCCACGGTGCCGCGTGCTCCGGCCGGGGGGACGGAGAGGGTGAGGGAGGGCGCGACGACGCCGCGGGGCAGCGGGGTGCGGGCCTTGAGGACGACGGCCGACAGGGCGGGCACGGTGACGGTCACGGTGCCGGCGGGTCCGCTGCGCAGGGGCCGGTGGGTGCCGTACAGGGGGAGGAGGTCCTGGTGGGCGGCTCCGGTGGGGACTTCGGCGGTCCGGGGCTCCTCGGCGTTGTTGACGGCGACGAGGTACTCGGTGCGGTTGCGGGGGTCGACGCGGGAGAAGGCGTAGACGCCCTGGCCCCCGGCGACGTGGCGCTCGATCTGGACGCCGTCGCGCAGCGCGGGGTGGCGCTTGGTGAGGCGGGAGAGGCGGGCGATCGCCCGGTAGAGGGGGTGGCCCGGCTCGAAGGCGTCGGTCGCGTGGGTGCGGTCGGTGCCGATGAGGTCGTCGTCGAGGTAGTCGGGGACCTGCGAGGCGAAGAGGGTCTGGCGGGCGTCGGCGTCGCCGCCGGCGCCGGTGAAGCCCTGCTCGTCACCGGCGTAGACGACCGGGTTGCCCCGGCTCAGGAGGAGCAGTTCGTGGGCGAGCCGGTCGCGGCGGAGCAGTTCGGCGTCGGTGGCGCCGGGGTTGTCCTGGGTGAGGAAGGTGCCGATCCGGCCCATGTCGTGGCTGCCGAGGAAGGTGACCTGCTCGTAGGCGTTGGCCTTGTCGGTGGTGTAGTGGTGGTCCTGGGCGAGGACGTGTGCGAGGTCTCCGGCGGGTCCGCCGCGCGAGACGTAGTTGCGCAGGGCGGACTGGAGCGGGAAGTCGAGGGTGGAGTCGAGCCGGCCCCGGGTGACGTACGGGGCGGTGATCGTCGCGTCGGCGGAGAAGGCCTCGGCGAACATGAAGAAGTCCTCGCGTCCCCGCTCCTCGGCGTACGCGTCGAGGGCGGTGGCCCACTCGGTCCAGAACTCCATGTTGACGTTCTTGGCGGTGTCGACGCGGAAGCCGTCGATGCCGAAGTCCTCGACCCACCTCTCGTAGATCCTCTTCATGCCCTCGACGACCTCGGGACGCTCGGTCCACAGGTCGTCGTGGCCGAAGAAGTCGCCGTTGAGGCCGCTCTCGCCGACGAAGGTGGAGTCGCCCCGGTTGTGGTACATGGTGGGGTCGTTGAGCCAGTCCGGCACCTTGGTCCGTGCCGTGGCGACGGGGGTGTACGGGAAGGAGTCGGCGTCGATCCGGGGGGCCTCCGCGGTGTCGTCGAAGGGGCGGCCGGTGCTGTCGAGGTAGGGGAACGCGCCCTTGGGGCGGTACCCGTACTCCTTCTCGGCGTAGTCGACGGTGTCGGCGGTGTGGTTGGTGATGACGTCGAAGAAGACCTTCATGCCCTTGGCGTGGGCGGTGTCGACCAGTGTCCGCAGGTCCTCGTTGGTGCCGAAGTGCGGGTCGACCCGGGTGAAGTCGGTGATCCAGTAGCCGTGGTAGCCGGCCGTGGCGTCCTTCGCGTCCCCCCTGTTCTGGACGGGGATGTTGGTGAAGACGGGGGCCATCCAGAGGGCGGTGGTGCCGAGGCCCCTGATGTAGTCGAGCCGCTCGGTGAGCCCCTTGAGGTCGCCGCCCTGGAAGAACTTCCTGTCGGTGGGGTCGAAGCCGGTCTCCATGCGGGTGCCGGTGAGCCCGCCCCGGTCGTTGGAGGTGTCGCCGTTGGCGAACCGGTCGGGCAGCGCCAGGTAGAACTGCTCGCGGGTCAGGTCGTGTCGGGCGGGCTGTGCGGCGAGCGCCCGGTCCGACGGGGGTGGTGCGGCCCGCGACGGTGCCGGTGTCGTGGTCGCCGTGGACGGTGTGCCGGTGAGGGCCGTCGCCAGGAGGGCGGTCGCCAGGGTCATGGCGGAGCGCCGGAGAGGTCCGGTCACGGGTGTGCTGCTCCTCGGGAGCGTGGAGGGGCGGGTACGGAAGGGGGCGGCCGGGCACGGCCGGGGATGCGAGAACGCGGGCTCGGCGCGAGGGGGCGCCGGCCGGGGCTCAGGAGGAGCGGGTCCCGGCCACGGGGCTGCCGTCGGACGTCCGCGGGTGCCGGTCCGCGTACCAGCGGACCGTGTCGGAGAGGGCCGTGGCGAAGTCGGCGCGGGGTGCGTAGCCCAGTTCCCGCCGGATGCGGGTGTCGTCCACCGCGTACCGCTGGTCGTGGCCCTTGCGGTCCGTCACCCTGGCGATCCGGCCGGGCCCGGCACCGCAGAGCGCGAGGAGGCGGCGGGTCAGGTCCAGGTTGGTGAGGGAGGTGCCGCCGCCGATGTTGTAGACCCGGCCGGGGCGTCCGCCGGTCCTGACGAGTTCGACGGCGGTGACGTGGTCCTCCACGTGGAGCCAGTCCCGGATCTGGGAGCCGTCGCCGAACAGGGGCACGTCCTCGCCCGCCAGGAGAGCGGTGACGAAGCGCGGGATCAGTTTCTCGGGGTGCTGGCGCGGTCCGAAGTTGTTGGAGCAGCGGGTGACGCGGACGTCCAGTCCGTGGGTGGCGTGGTAGGCGAGTGCCATGAGGTCGGCGGCGGCCTTGGAGGCCGAGTAGGGCGAGGTGGGCAGGAGCGGTGCGTCCTCCGCCGCCGCGCCTTCGGCGATCGAGCCGTACACCTCGTCGGTGGAGATCTGCACGTAGGTCCGTACGCCGTGGCGGACGGCCGCGTCCAGGAGGGTCTGCGTCCCGAGGACGTTGGTGCGGACGAAGAGCGAGCCGTCCTCGATCGACCGGTCGACATGGGACTCGGCCGCGAAGTGCACGATCTCGTCGTGGCCGGGGACGAGGGTGTCGACGAGCTCCGCGTCGGTGACGCTGCCGTGCACGAACCGGAAGCGCCGGTCGTCGCGCAGCGGGTCCAGATGGGCGGGGCCCGCCGCGTAGGTCAGGTTGTCGAGGACGGTCACGGAGACCTCCGGCGGCCCCGTGGGGCCGAGGAGGCGCAGGACGTGGGCCGAGCCGATGAATCCGGCGCCGCCGGTGACGAGTATGCGTCGGGTCATGGGTGGATCTGCACCTTGCTGTGGTCGCCGAGTACGAGGCGATGGGCGTACGGGAACCGGGGGGCCGCCACGACGGCGTCGCGGCCGATGAAGGAGCGTTCGATGCGGCCGGCGCCGTCGACGTCGGCCCCGTCGAGGAGGACCGAGGTCTCGATCGAGCTGTCGTGGACGCGGCAGTTGGCGCCGATCGAGGTGTAGGGGCCGATGACGGCGTTGCTGATGACGCTGCCGGGGCCGATGACGACGGGCCCGGTGATCCGTGATCCCCTGACCACGGCCCCCTCGCCGAGGACGACTCGTCCCACGACGGCGCTGTCGGGGTCGACCTTTCCTTCGAGCCGCCCGCTCAGGCCGTCCAGGACGTGGCGGTTCACCTCCAGCATGTCGTCGACGCTTCCGGTGTCGCGCCACACGGAGGGGGTCGCTTCGGCGCGGACGTCCCGCCCGTCGTCGATCAGCCACTGGATGGCGTGGGTGATCTCGAGTTCGCCCCTCGCGGAGGGGCGGATCGCTCGCACCGCGTCGTGCAGCGCGGGGCTGAAGGCGTAGACGCCGATGAGGGCGAGGTCGCTGCGCGGGTGCGCGGGCTTCTCCTCCACCCGTGTCACGCGGCCGGTCGTCTCGACCTCCGCCACGCCGAAGGCGCTGGGGTCGGCGACGGAGGTGACGAGCAGTCGGGCCGCGGCGGGGTGCAGCGTGGCATGGGCGACGAAGTCCCTGATGCCGTCCTGGAGGTAGTTGTCGCCCAGGTAGACGAGGAAGTCGTCGTCGCCGAGGAAGTCGCGGGCGATGGACACCGCGTGGGCGAGGCCCAGCGGGCGGCTCTGGGGGATGTAGGTGATGTCGAGTCCGAAGGCGGAGCCTCCGGCGCCGACGGCCCTTCGGATGTCGCCCGCGTAGTCGCCCACGACGAGGCCCACTTCGCTGATGCCGGCCTCCGCGATGGCCTCCAGGCCGTAGAAGAGCACCGGCTTGTTGGCGATCGGCAGGAGTTGTTTGGTCCCGGAGTGGGTGAAGGGGCGCAGTCGACTGCCGGTTCCACCGGCCAGGACCAGGGCTTTCACATCGGCTGCCTTCGGTCGGGTGCGGCCTGGCGGTGTCTGGGCACGGTCCCTCCTCGCTCTCGAGGCACTTGTCGGCGGTCGCATCGGCGACTCAAGCAGAGCCGCGCCATGCACTGCAAGTCATGTCTGAAAGTTTCTGAAATCTCTTGCTAGCCGTCACCGGAGGGTGCTTCACTCGCCCATCAGAACGATCAACTGGCTTCCAGTGCACTTCAGTTCGTCCGACCCATGGGGGCAACCGGTGGCAGGTCACCAGCGAGAACTGCTGGCCAGAGAGGCACGGCATCTGGCGCCCGGCGCATCCGAGGAGGCCGCGCTCGCCCGGCGCGTCTTCACCGAGGGACGAGGCGCCGTCCTCACGGATCTCGACGGCGACCAGTATCTGGACTTCGCCGCCGGCACGCTCACCCAGTCACTGGGGCACAGCCACCCGGAGGTCGTCGCGGCGCTGACCCGCCAGGCCGAGCGGCTGTGGAACGTGCACGACAGCTCCACACCCGAACGGGCCGCCTTCTTCGAGCTGTTGGCGCGCCTGCTTCCCGAACACCTCGACACGTACGCACTGTTCTCCACCGGCGCGGAGGTGGTGGAGGCCGCCCTCCGGGTCGTCCAGTCCACGGCGGAGCCGGGCCGCAACCGCGTCGGCGCGCTGCGGCACGGTTTCCACGGCAAGACCATGGGCGCCCGCATGCTGGTCCACTGGGACGTCGGCCATCAGGCCTTCGCGGGCAACAGCGTCCTCGGCTACGCGCCGTACTGCTACCGCTGCCCACTGGAACTCGAGTACCCCGCCTGCGACGTCCGGTGCGCCTCCCTCGTCAACCGGCACATCGCCTCCAAGCCGAACGTCTCCGCCCTGGTCTTCGAGCCGGTGCTCGGCGCCGCGGGCGTCATCGTGCCGCCCCCCGGCTACTGGGAGCGCGTCTCGGAGGCCTGCCGCGACAACGGCGTCCTCCTGGTCGCCGACGAGGTGGCGACGGGCGGCGGCCGCACCGGCGCCTTCCTGGCCTCCGAACTCGTCGGCGTGGAACCGGACTTGGTGACCATGTCGAAGGGGATGGCGAACGGCTTCCCCTTCGCCGTCCTCGCGGGACGGCACGACCTCCTGCACTCCCCCGCCGCCGCACCGGCCGGCGCCTACGCGTCCACCTACGCCGGAAACCCGCTGGGCATCGCCGCCGCACGGGCGACGCTGGAGGTCGTGGAGCGCGACCGGCTCATCGAACGGGTCCGGGTGCTCGGCGACCGGCTGAGCGAGCAACTCATTGCCCTGCACGGCCGCTTCGAGGTACTCGGAGAGGTCCGGGGCGTCGGCCTGCTGCACGGTCTCGAATTCGTCCGCGACCGCGCCACCCGGGCCCCCGCCCCCGAGACCGCCCGCGCCGTCTACACCACCGCCCTCGACCTGGGGCTCCGGACCTCGGTCGGCGGCCACATCATCCGGCTCGCGCCCCCCTTCACCCTCGACGAGGCGCTCCTCGACGAGGGCGTACGGATCCTCGGGCAGGCCATCGAACGCGTGGTGGCCGCGTGATCGTCGCCGAAGGGCTCACCAAGGACTTCCGCATCGCCGAGCGGCGACCCGGTCTGCTCGGGAGCCTCTCCACGCTCCTCACCCGGGAGTACCGGACCGTGCGCGCCGTCGACGGCATCTCCTTCCGGCTCCGCGCCGGCTCCAAGACCGCGTACATCGGCGCCAACGGGGCAGGGAAGTCGACCACGATCAAGATGCTCACCGGCATCATGACCCCCAGCTCCGGCCGGTGCCTGGTCAACGGCGTCGAGCCCTACCGGCAGCGCCGGGAGAACGCCCGCTCGATCGGCGTGGTCTTCGGGCAGCGCAGCCAGCTGTGGTGGGACCTCTCCGTGCCGGACTCCTTCCAGATCCTGCGCAGGATCTACGGGATACCGGACGCGGTGTACGAGCGGAACCTGGCGCTCTACCGCGAGCTCCTCGACATCGACGCCCTGGGGACCACACCGGTACGCCAGTTGAGCCTGGGGCAGCGGATGCGGGCCGAGATCGCGGCGAGCCTGCTGCACGACCCGAAGGTCGTCTTCTGGGACGAGCCGACGATCGGCCTGGACATGGTGCTCAAGGAAGCCGTCCGCACCCTCGTCAACCGCGCCAACGCCGAGCTGGGCACGACCGTGCTGCTCACCAGCCACGACCTCTCCGACATCTCGGCCATCTGCGACGACGCGCTCGTCGTCGACGGCGGCAGGGTCGTGCACGAGGGCACGCTCCACGATCTGCTGCGCCGCGCCGACCGGCGGTCGGTCGTCTTCGACCACCGGGGCGGTCCGGGAGCGCAGGACACCGTGCTCCGGATCGAGACGGGGCTTCCGGGCGCCACGGCGGGCCTCACGAACGAGGGCCGGATCCGGGTCGACTACCCGGCGGACGCCTTCACCTCCCGGCATGTACTCGGCTTCCTCCTGGAGCACTTCGAGCTCGCCGACTGCTACGCCCCCGAACCGGACCTGGAGACGGTGCTCCGCCAGACCTACCGGGGCGGCGTCCCCGCCGCGCGGGACGGCGGTGCCGTGTGAGGGCCCCGCTGCGCGCCGGCACCTACGTGCCCTTCGCCACCAGCGGGCTGCAGTCCCTGCTGCAGTACCGCTCCACCTTCCTGATCACCGGTGTCACCGCCGCGGCGGGCGCCGCCGTCACCGTCTTCCTGTGGCGTGCGGTCTACGCCGGCTCCCCGGGCCCCGGACCCGGCGGATTCACCCCGGCGAGCATCACCACCTATCTGGTGGTGGCCCAGGTCCTGGCCGTGGTGCACGCCAACCGGGTCGACGACGAGGTCGCGGCCGAGGTCTACCGCGGCGACATCGCGGTGATGCTCGTGCGTCCCGTGAGCTATCCGCTGGTCCGCTTCGCCGCCTGCCTGCCCGTGATCGCCGCCAACGCGCTCCTCGTGGGCGTCCCGCTGCTCGTGCTCTTCTCCGTCCTCGTCCCGCTGACCACCCCCGCCCCGGTGGACGCGGCGCTCTTCGTGCTGTCCACCGCGTTCTCGGCGGTCATCGCCTTCTGCGTGAACCTGCTGACCGGCATGGCCGGGTTCGTCACCACGAACACCTGGGGCGTCCGCATGGTCAAACAGGGGATCGTCGCGTTCTTCGCGGGACAGATGGTCCCCCTGGCCCTGCTGCCCGGCCCCCTGCACACCCTGGCGATGGTCCTGCCGTTCCGCGCCCTGGCGGACGGGCCCCTCACTCTCCTGCTCGGCCGGTACGAGGGAGTCGGCGGCGCCTCCGCCGTCCTCGGCCACCAGCTCGGCTGGGCCGTGGGGCTCGTCCTGCTGTGCGCCGTCCTGTGGCGCGGCGCGGTGGGCCGGCTGGAGGTGCTGGGCGGATGAACCGGACCCCCGGCGGCCATCTGCGCCTGGCGTTCTTCCTCGGAGGGGTGGGCCTGCACCGGCTCACCGCGTACCGTCTCGACTTCCTCCTCGGCTCCGGGGCCTTCCTCGTCCGCGTCGGGCTCCAGACCCTGGCGGTGGGCGTGGTCTTCACCCACGTCCCCGCCATCGCCGGCTGGTCCTACCCCCAGGTGCTCTTCCTCCTCGGCTGCTCCCTGCTGCCGCGCGGACTCGACCACCTCTTCACCGACCAGTTGTGGGAGCTGAGCCGCAAGCTGATCCAGCGGGGCGAGTTCTACCGCTACCTGATCCGCCCGGTGAACCCGCTCTTCTCGCTCCTGTCGGAACGCTTCTTCCACCCGGACGGATTCGGCGAACTGGCCGTCGGCGCCGTCCTGGTGCTCTGGGCGGGAGCCGAGCTGGGTCTCGACCCCACCGCCCTGCAATGGGCGCTCGTGCTCCCGCTGATCGTCTGCGGGGCGCTCATCCACGCCGCCGTGAAGCTCTTCTTCGCGTCCCTGTCGTTCTGGACGGTGACCAGCATGCCCGCGATGCAGACGGTCACCCAGGTGTCCGAGTTCGCCGGCTATCCGCTCGACCTCTACCACCCGTCGCTGCGGATGCTCCTCACCTGGGTGCTGCCCTTCGCCTTCACCTCGTACGCACCGGCCGTCTACCTGCTGCACGGCTCCACCGGACTGATCCGGTGGCTTCCGGTCGTGACGGGTCTTTCCCTGCTCGCCGCGCTGTCGCTCTGGCGGCGTGGCCTTTCCAGATACGAGATGACCGGGAGTTGACGAACTGCGTGACCAGCGACACCCAGCTCCATGAACTGCTGCGCGGCGCGGCCTGGCTGCCGGAGGACGTCCGCCGGGCCGACCGCTACGCGCCGATCGACGAGGCCCCCCTCGGCTCCGGCACCACGCTGTTCCTCGTGTCCGTCGTCGGCGGCCCGGCGCACGGCAGGCTCCTCTTCGCCCCGGCCCACGCGGACGCGACGGGCCGCCTGACCGATGCCCAGGGCTCCGAGGCCTTCGACCTGGCCTGCGTGCGGCTGATGGCGGCCGGGGGCCGGATCCCCACCGCCCGCGGCGGTCACGTCGAGTTCCGCGGCGACGGAACCGCGGCCCGCGCGGTCTCCCCCCTCCCCTTCGCGCAGGGCTGGTCCTCGAACTCGCTCTCGCTCCTCGACATCGACGGCCGTCCCCACCTCCACAAGGCCTACCGCACCCTCGGTGCCGAGGTACGGGAGCCCGAACTGCTGCGTCTGATGCACGGCAGCGGCCACACGCCCCGCTGGTTCGGCGACTACGGCTACGTTCCCCCGGGCGGGGCCGAGCGGCTGGCGCTCGGGGTGGTCTACACGTACACACCGGGCAGCGGGATCGACACCCCGCTGCGCGCCAACCTGCGTGCGCTCTGGCCCCGGCTGACAGGCACTCAGAAGCCCGGTCACACCGGCGGCGCGGGCGGTTCCGACGGCCTGGACGGCCTGGTCCGGGAGCACCTCGCTCCGCTGGCCGGCCCGCTGCGCACCGCCCGCTCGTTCCTCGGCGGGTTCCACGAGGAGCTGCGCACACGCCTGGGCCGGGGAACTCCCCCGCCGGACTACCCCGTCGAGCACGCCCTCCGGGCCGCCGAGGAGCGGTACCGCGCGCTCGCCGAGCGGGCCAGGGACGGGGTGCAACTCCCCCCGGCGGCACTGGAGAAGGCCTTCGGCGCGCTCGCCTCGGAGATCGAGCTGCTGCGGACGGCGTTCGACACCACCGGCACGCACCCCGCGGGGCCCTGCCACGGGGACCTCCATCTGTCGCACCTGCTGTGGGACCCGCCGCGCCTCATCGACATCTCGACCCCCGGCACGGGTCCCGACGAACCGGGCTGGGCCGAGCAGTCGCCGCTGCAGGACCTGGTGGCGCTGGGACGCGCCCTGGAGTACTTCAGCGCCGACGAGGCCGCGTACGAGAGCGCCCGGCTCCTGGGTGTCGACTCGACGGAGACGATGCTCGCCTCGCTCGACGGCGGCGCCGGCATGCCGCCACGGGAGCGGTCCGTGCTCCTGCTCGTGTTCGAGGCGGCGGACAGGTGGCGCCGGCACGTCGCCGGTCTGCTGCTCACGCGCGACGGGGCGGACGGGTCCGACGGGTCCGACGGGTCCGGGTCCGAGGGAGCCGGCGGGTCCCACGAGGCCCTTGCCGGACCCGGACGCGGGCTCCCCGACGAGCCGTTGCGCCGGTTGCTCTACCTGCGCCGCCTGCTCCACGAACTCGACTACAACTTCGCGCACGCCCGGCCATACCACGCCGCGATCGACCTGCGCCACGCCATGGCGCTCGGTCTTCCCTCCCCGCTCCCCCTCACCCTGACCACGAGGACCTGACGTGAGTGACGTGACCGACGAACCGCTGCACGTCATCGAGACGTACTTCGAATGCTGCGGGTTCGACCACACCTTCCTCCAGGGCGGCACCTCGGTGTACCTCTGGAACCTCTCCCGCGCCTTCGCCCGCAAGGGCCACCGGGTGTCCATCGTGACCCCCGCCCACGGGCGTCTCGACGACCTGCGCCGCCGCCACACGGTCGAGGACCTCCCGTACGAGGACCGCTACACGCTGCCCCTCGTCCTCGACCCCGAGGTGTGGCGCGGCTTCCCCGCCGAGGTGTCCGTGGAGCTGCGCACCACGGCTCACCGGATCCGCAAGGAGGGCGTCGACCTCTACTTCCTGTCGAACGACTACCTGGACCGCCTGCCCGACACGTTCTACCCGCCGTACTCGGCGAAGGGCAGGGACCTCACCTTCTTCAAGCCGCTGGTCTTCCAGGCCGACAGCGTGCGCTTCCTGCGCGGCTGGTTCGGCGACGAACGGGCGATCGTCCACGCCCACGAGCCCTACTACCACTACCTCCTGCCGCCGGCGCTGAGCGGCGACCCGCTGAAGAGCGTCGTCACCACCGTGCAGAGCAACATGCCGATCACCAAGAAGGTGTACGGACCGGAGGTCCGCAGGCTCCTCGACCTCCTCGGCGCGCCGCCGCTGCCGGACGAGGAACCGCCGCTGCCTGCCGGCGAGCGCGAGGCCCAGCGCCAGTACCAGACGCTCACCCATCTGCACTACGAGTACCCGCCCGACCACCTCACCGTCTACGGCCTGGTCGCCGACCACTCCGACGCCATCGACTTCCTCTGCCCCGGCCAGCGGGACTTCTACAACGGTTTCCGCGACACCCCGTTCGAGGACCTGTTCGCGGCGCTGCCGGTCTCCCGGACGGTCCGCCGCAACGCGCACAAACAGTTCGTCGGCGGCTGCGCGATCTCGGACAGCTGGCTCGCCCCGGATCCGGACACGGTGGACCGGGACGCCGTCCTCTCCGGACTCGGTCTGGACCCGTCCCTCCCGACGTTCTTCCACAACGCCCGCTACGCGGTCCACCACAAGGGCCAGATCGAACTGGTCCGGGCGATCGACCGGGTACTCACCGAAGGCCTCGCGGCCAACTTCGTCCTGCGCTGCATCACCGGCACCGGCATCGACGACCCGTACTTCCACGACGTCGCCGAACGCCACAAGGGGCGGGTGCACCTGGAGTGGGAACGGGTCGACGAGAGCCGGGTCTTCGCCTACGCCGCCTCCGCCGACTTCTGCGTGTTCCCGTCCAAGTTCGAGATGGACACCTTCCTCATCGCCCAGGGCGAGGCCATGGCGTGCGGGGCGGTGCCGGTGGCCACCGCCCAGTGGGGCATGGCCCACTTCCGGCACGCCGACGAAGGCACGACCCGGACCGGCTTCTCGGTCAACCGGTCCTTCGCCGAGGACGACGCGCTCCTCGTCGACGGCCTCGCCGACCGCTTCCAGCAGGCCGTACGCCTCTTCCACGACCGGCCCGACGAGTACCGGGCCCTGTCGGCCCGCGCCCGGCAGGTGGCACGCGGCTTCACCTGGGACCACTGCGCCGATCTCCATCTGGAGGTCTTCCGGGACCTCTGGCACGGGGTCGCCCCCGAGCCGGCGGCCGACGCGGCCCTGCGGCACGGCTGGTTCGACACCCTGCCGTCCCGTACCTGGGAGGAGCGCCCTCAGGAGGTGCTCGACGCGGCCGTGGAGACCGGCGACCTGGCCGCCGCCGAACGGCTGGGCCCCCTCACCGGGGCACTGGCCCTCCGGTTCTTCGACGCCGCCTGGGCGCGCGCCGACTTCGCCGTGTGCGAGGAGGTGGCAGGACGGTGGCCGGACGCGATACCCCCGGAGCGGGTGGCCCTCCTCGGAGACCGGTGCGCGCCCCACGGCGAGGGCCTGCGCTACCGGCTCGCCCACGCGGAGCGCGTCGAACTGGTCGTCCCCGGCCCCCGGGACGCCGGGGGCCGGGCGGAGGCGGAGATCACCGAGTGGACCCGCGGGGCGACCGGGGAGTTCGTCGGCGCCGCGCCGCCGGCGGGCACCGCCGCCCAGCTGCTCCTGACCCTTTCGAACGGCCGGATCGCCTGGGACGAGGTGCGTCATGGCTGAGTCCGACTCCGTCCGCACCGTCCTGCTCGCCGGCGGCCGCGGTGAACGCATGGGCCGGCTCGGCACCGGCCGGCTGAAGCCGCTCGTGCCGTACGGCGGCGCCTGCAGGCTCATCGACTTCAGCCTGGCGAACGCGCGCGACTCCGGCCTCGGGGAGGTGCTCCTGCTCTCGCAGTACGAGGAGCGCCTGCTGATGGACGACCTGCACTCCGCCTGGAACGGCGTCTCGCGCGACTTCCGGATCCACTTCGGGCCGTACGACGAGGCGTACCGTGCCGCGGGCGAGAAGCTGCCCGCACGGCTTCCCGACCGCGCCTGGCCCCTGGAGAAGGGGACGGCCGACGCCCTCATCCGCAAGGGGGAGTACATCTTCGGCCCCCGGACCGAGCACGTGATGGTGCTCCACGCCGACCACGTCTACCGCTTCGACTACGGTCCGCTGATCCGCGGGCACATGACCTCGCGGGCGGCGCTCACGATCGCCTACCAGCGGATCGACCCGCGCTGGGTCCACCTCTTCGGCATGGTCGCGTTCGACCGGGACGGCGCCCTGACCACCTTCGTGGAGAAGCCCGAACACCCCACGTCCGACCTGGTGTTCGCCGCCTTCTGCGCCTTCGACGCCACGGTTCTGCAGCGGTACCTGGAGGAGCTGGAGGGCACGGACTGGCAGCACGACATCAGCCGGGACGTGATCCCGGCGATGCTCGCGGCAGGGGAACGGATCCGGGGGCACCGCGTCGAGGGCCACTGGGAGGACATCGGCACGGTGGAGCGGTACCACCGCGCCCATCTAGCGATGACCCGCCCCGACGCCACCCTGCCGGTCCGGTCGCTGCCCTGGACCATCTCGCCGTACCTGCACCGGCGCCGGGTCGCCGAGTCGCCCGGCATCCGCCGCTCCGTGGTCCCCTTCGACCTGGTCAGCCGGGGCGACGTCGAGGACAGCGTGCTCTTCCCCGGCGTACGGATCGGCACGGACGCCCGGGTGCGGCGCAGTGTCGTGCTGCCCGGCGCCGTCGTGCCAGACGGCGCCGACATCGACTCCGCGGTCGTCCTGGAGGACGGGTTCGTCCAGCACGTCGAGCTCGCACCGAACCCCGTACGCTGAGGGAGCACCTTCATGCACATCGTCAACTTCGCCTACGAATGCGGCGGCTTCGACTCCCGGCTGATGCGCGGGGGCCTGTCGCCACTGGTGTGGAACCTGTCCCGGGAGTACGCCTCCCTCGGGCACCGCGTCTCGATCGTGACACCCGCGCACGGACACCTCGAGCGGCTGCGCGCGTCGTACGCGATCGAGGAACTGGACTTCCGGATCGACCACGCGGTGCCGCTGGTGCTCGATCCCAAGACCTGGCCCGGCCGGCCCGCCGAGGCGTTGCTGCCGCTGACGACGCGGGCCCATCTGCTGCGGCTCGACGGCGTGGACGTGTACTTCCTGTCCGACGCCCAGCTGGACCTGCTGCCGGACCGGCTGTATCCGCCGCCGGACTCCGAGGGCCGGGACCTGTCGTTCTTCAAGCCGCTGGTCTTCCAGGTGGCAGGACTGCGCTTCCTGCGGGAGTGGCTCGGCGGGGAGGAGCAGGCGATCGTCCACGGCTTCGAGCCGTCCTACCACTACCTGGTCCCGCTGGTGCTGCGTGGCGACCCCCGGTGGCGCTGTGTCAGCACGGTGGCGGCCAACGCGCCGATCACGCAGAAGGTCTACCGGCCCCAGGTCGAGGCCCTGCTGGGTCTCTTCGACGCGTCACCCGGGCCGGCCGGTGCCGGTACCGCGGCCGGTGAGGGGAGCTCGCTCGACGCCTGGGAGGAGGCGCCGCCGCCGGAGGACTCGCCGGCCGCCGCCATGGTGCGGGCGCTGTCGGCGACACGACTGCACACCGAGTACGGCCCCGACCACGTCGGCCTCTTCCCGCAGCTCCTCGCCCACGCCGATCTGGTGGACTTCGTCTCTCCCGGACAGCGCGACCACTACAGCACCTTCGCCGACACCCCGATGGAGCAGTACGTCGCGTCGCTGCCCGTCTCCGGCCTGCTGCGTGAGCAGGCGGGCAAGCTGTTCGACGGAGGCTGCGGAGTCTCCGGCCCGTGGCTGGCGAGGGACCCGGACGGCGTCGACCGCGACGCCGTGCTGCGTTCCCTGGGCCTCGATCCCGCCCGGCCCGTCTTCTACCACGCGGCCCGGTACGCGGTGCACCACAAGGGTCAGCTGGAGTTGATCCGCGCGGTGGAGGAGGTCCTGGCCGGCGGGGCGGAGGTCTCCTTCCTCCTGCGGTGCGCGACCGGCGCGGGCGGGGTGACGGAGGTGTCGCCCGCCAACGCGTACTTCCAGCGGGTGGCCGACGCGTACCCGGACCGGGTGCGGCTCGACTGGCGGCTCGTCGACGAGGACGCGCTCTTCGCGGAGGCCGCCTGCGCCGACTTCTGCGTCTACCCGTCGAAGTTCGAGCTCGACGGATTCCTCATCGCGCAGGCCGAGGCGATGGCCTGCGGCGCCGTACCCGTCGGCACCTCGCAGCGGGCCACCGCCCACTTCGGCCACGCTCGTCCCCACGAGGACCCGAAGGCGACGGGCTTCGCGGTCCGCGGCTCGTTCCGCGACGACGACCGGGAGCTCGCGGCGCTGCTCGCGGACCGGATCCGTGACGCGGAGCGGATGTTCCGCGAGGAACCCGAGGCGTACGCGCGCCTGTCCGCCGCCGCCTCCAGGACCGCCCGCGGGTTCACCTGGGGCGAGAGCGCGCGCCGCCGCCTCGCCGTCTTCCGGGAGCTCCTCGACGACGTCCCGCGCCGGCTGCCCGCGCGGGACGCGATCCGGTACGGCTGGTTCGACCTGCTCGACGACGCGGAGTGGACGGAGCACCGTGAGGCGATCGTCCGGCGCTCCCTCGAACTGGGGGACGCCACCGCCTACGGGCGGTGCGCCGAACTCGACGCCGCCGCGTACGAGGCGCTCTTCGCCGCCGCGTTCGCGCGGGCGGACTTCCCGCGCTGCGCCGAGCTGGCGGAGGCCGCGGGCCGCGAGGCGCTGATGTCCCCGGTCCGGCACCGCTGCCGCGTCTCCCCCGCCGGGCCGGACGGGACGCTGCGGGTGGAGTACCGGCATCCGGAGGTGGCGGCGGTCGACGTCGTGGTCGAGGGGGACGCGCCGCCGGCCGCGGCGGCCACGGACCCGTCCGGTCCGGAACCTCTCGAATCGGCGGCCGAGGCCGCGCTGTCGGACGAGCCGGTGCCCCCGGCGGGCAGGACCCGGACCGCCGCACTGCGCCGGGACACCGACGGCGTCTTCCGGGGCTCCGTCAGGGCCGATGACCTGAGGGCCGGTCTCGTCCTCCGGCTCACGCTCGCCTCCGGCCGGGTGACCTGGGACAACGTCCCCGTCCCCGAGGCCCCGCCCTTCCGCGTCGTGGCGACGGACCTCGACGGCACGCTGCTGCGCGGCGACCTGACGGTCTCGTCGCGGACCCGGCGCGCGCTCGATCTGGTGGCCGCGTCCGGGGCCCGGCACCTCGTGGTGACCGGTCGTCCGGCCGCCGCCTGCCGCCGGCTCCTCGACTCCCTCGGCTACACGGGACTCGCCGTCTGCGGACAGGGCGCGCAGCTGTACGACGCGGGCGCCGACCGGCTGCTGTCCGCCGAGCGGCTCGACACCGGGCTCGCGCGCTCGGTCGTCGCCCGCGTCGAGGACCTCGTCGGGCCGCTCGAACTGGGGGTGGTGACCTCGCCCCCGGAGAGCCGGTTCAAGGTCACACCGGGCTTCGGCGAGCGGGTGCGGCACGGCTGGGACGTCACGGCCGACCGGTCGCTGCTGTGGGAGACGCCGATCGACAAGCTGGTGCTGCACCACCGCGTCCTCGGGGACGACGAGCTGACCGAGACGGCGCGCCGGCTCTGCGGTGAGGAGGTGACCGTCGTCCACTCCGTCCAGGGCATGGTCGAGATCCTGCCGCGGGGCGTCACCAAGGGCACCGGCGTGGCGCGGGTCCTGGAGGTCCTCGGCCGCACGGGCGAGGAGACCGTGGCGTTCGGTGACATGCCCAACGACCTGCCGATGCTCGCGCTCGCCCGCCACGGGGTGGCGGTCGCCAACGCGCATCCCGCGCTGCGGGCCGTCGCCGACGAGATCGCGCCGGGCAACGAGGAGGACGGTGTGGCGGCGGTCCTGGAGCGACTCTTCGGCACGCCGGTTGCCCCGATGGGAGGTGGCGCGTGAGCGATCCCCTCTCCCGTCTCGCGGGGGCCCATGGCGTGGCGACGGGCTACCGCACCGACCGGGGGCGCCCGGTCGACGTCCCCCGGGACACCCTGGTCGCGGTGCTCGCCGCCTGCGGCGTCGACGCCTCGACGCCCGCCGCCGCGGAGGCCGCCCTCGCGGCCCACCGCGCCGAGCGGGCCCGCCGGCTCGTTCCACCGTGCGTGGTCGTACGGGGACCTCGCGGCCCACGGCCGAAGCTGCCGGCCGGAACCAGCGCCGAGGTGCTCTGCGCGGACGGCCGTACGCGAGGACTCGACGAGCCGCTGCCGGTGGGGTCCCACACGCTGAGAGTGGAGCGGGACGGACGGCACGACGCCGCGGTGCTGCTGGTCGCGCCGGAGCGGTCGGCCCCGGCTCCGTACTCGTGGGGACTCCTCGTCCAGCTCTACTTCCTGCTCTCGCGCCGCTCCTGGGGCATGGGCGACCTCGGTGACCTCGCCGAGCTGGTCTCCTGGACGGGACGGGACCTCGGGGCGGACTTCGTCCAACTGGGCCCGCTGCACGCGATGGAGCCCGGTCCGCTGCCGGACCCCTCGCCCTACCGGCCGAGCAGCCGGCGTTTCCCCGACCCGATGCACGTGCGGGTCGAGGCCGTCCCCGAGTTCGCGTACCTGGCGGAGGGGCCGCGCGCCCGCGTCCGGCGGCTTGCGGACCAGGCCGCGTCCCTCAACTCCGCCGTTCTCGCAGGGGAGTCACTGATCCGCCGCGAGGAGGTGCGCGAGCTGAAGCACCTGGCCCTGCGCGAGGTGTACGAGGTGCCCCGCTCGCCCGGGCGCGAGGCGGCGTTCGCCGCGTACGTGGCGCGGGAGGGCCGCGACCTCACGGACTTCGCCACCTGGTGCGCGCTCGCGGAGGTCCACGGTCCGGCGTGGCGCTCCTGGCCCGCCGCGCTGCGCGACCCCCGGTCGACGGTCGTGGCCGACGCCCGCCGGGTCCTGTCCGGCGCCGTCGACTTCCACCGGTGGCTCGCCTGGATCACCGACGAGCAGCTCGCCGGCGCCCAGCGCGCCGCGCGGGAGGCCGGGATGCGCGTCGGGCTCGTCCACGACCTGGCGGTGGGCGTGGCCCCCGAGGGGACCGACGCGTGGGCGCTCCAGCACTGTCTGGCCGAGGGGATGTCGGTGGGGGCCCCGCCGGACGACTTCAATCCGTCCGGTCAGGACTGGGGTCAGCCGCCGTGGCGTCCGGACGCGCTGGCCGCGGAGGGTTACCGGCCGTTCGCCCGGCTGCTGCGAGCGGGACTGCGGCACTCGGGCGCGCTGCGCGTCGACCACGTCATGGGGCTCTTCCGCCTCTGGTGGGTGCCGGAGGGGCGTCCCCCGTCCGACGGCACCTACGTCCGGTACGACGGCGCGGCGATGCTCGCCGTGCTGGGCGCCGAGGCGGAGGCCGCAGGGGCGTTCGTCATCGGGGAGGACCTGGGCACGGTCGAGCCGGAGGTCCGCGAGGAGCTGGCGGCCCGGGGCGTGCTGGGGACTGCCGTGCAGCGCTTCGAGTACGAGGGCGGTTCCGAGGGCCGGGTGGGCCCCCTGCCGCCGGAACAGTGGCGCGAGCACTGTCTCGCCACCCTGACCACGCACGACCTGCCCACCACAGCGGCCTGGCTCAGCGGCGAACACGTCGACCTGCGGGCCTCGCTGGGGCTGCTCACCCGGCCGCCGGAGGAGGAGAAGGCCGAGGCCGCCGGCGAACGGGACGGCTGGATCGCCGAGTTGGAACGCCTCGGGCTCCTGCCCGATCCCGCCGGCGAGGTCGCGGCACTGCACACGTACCTGGGTCTGACGCCGGCCCGGATGATCGGAGTCTGGCTCCCGGACACGACCGGCGACCGGCGGCCGCAGAACCTGCCCGGCACGGCGGGGATCCACCCCAACTGGTGCCTGCCGATCGCCGACGAGCAGGGCCGTCCCGTGTCCCTGGAGGAGCTGTCCGAGGCTCCGCTCCTCCGCCACCTGGCCGGGGTGTACGCACGCCGGCCGCAAGCACACCGAGTGACTGACGAGGAGAGGCATGTCAAGCCGGGTTCTAGTTGACGAGGAACGCCTGTCGGGGGTGTGGGAGGACGCCGACGGGTTCAGCCTGCTCGCGCCGGACGGCACCGGGTACCGGTCGGACCTCGTCCCGCAGGTGCTCTCCCCCGGGAATCCCGCACTCGCCCGCGCCGTGGGCGGACGCCGGGTCGTCGCCTTCACCGGGCCGACCGTCGACCGCCTGTACGGGCAGGCGCTGCGCGACTACCTGGAGGCGAACCTGGCCCCGGGGACGTGGACGCTGCACACGATTCCCACCGGGGAGAAGAACAAGACGCTGGCCATGGCGGAGCGGGTCTGCGCGCTGGCCAAGGCGCACGGACTCGACCGGCACGGGGTGATGCTGGCCCTCGGCGGCGGCATCGTCTCGGACGTCGTGGGCTTCGCCGCCTCGATGTACTCCCGGGGGATCCGCTACGTCCGGATCAACACCACCCTCGTCGGCCAGGTGGACGTCGGCGTCGGCGTCAAGACGGGGGTCAACGCCCTCCACACGAAGAACATGTTCGGCGCCTACCACCCGGCGCACGCCTCGCTGAGCGATCCCGCGTTCCTCTCCACGCTGCCGCTCCGCGAGATCCGCTGCGGTCTCGCGGAGATCGTGAAGATGGCCGTGATCCTGGACGACGAGCTGTTCCGCACGCTGGAGCGGTACCCGGACGCCTTCCGGCGGACCGGAGTCCCGACACCGCCCGAGGTCGAGAGGTACATCCTGCGGACCTCGATGCGGCTGATGATGGAGGAGCTGTGCCCGAACCTGCGGGAGCACCAGCTCGCCCGCCTGGTGGACTTCGGCCACACCTTCAGCCCCGTGATCGAGACGGCCGGCGACCACCGCCTCGAACACGGCGAGGCCGTCGCCGTCGACATGGCGCTCTCGTCCTGCCTGGCACTGCGGCTCGGTCTGGTCGACGAGCGGGAGTGCGACCGGATCATCGGTCTCCTGGCCCGCATCGGGCTGCCCGTCTTCGACGCGGAGACGTGCACACCGGAACTGATGACCCGGGCGCTCGAGGAGTCCTGGGAACGCCGCGGCCGCCGGCTGCACCTGGTGGTCCCCATCGCCGCGGGCAAGGCCACGTTCGTCGACGACCTCGCCGACGTGCCCCGCGACGTGCTCGGCCTCGCCCTGGACGAACTCGCCCGACGAGCAGGGGCTTTCGCCCACGAGGCCGCGCTGTGACCCCTGGCGCCGGGACCACGCGGCCCCTCGTGAACCTGCGGCACCTGCTGTCCCCGAAACCTCACGACCACGGCGGGGCGGGGACGATACTCGCCCACCGGATCTTCGCGCGGGGCGAAGGGGCCGGCGCCGACTTCATCGACCTTGCCGTCCTGCCGCCGGGGACATCCATAGGACGGCACCGGCACGGTCACGACCGCGAGACGTACGTCGTGCTCAGCGGGAGCGGCGTGATGTACCGGGACGGGGAGGCCTTCCGGGTGGAGGCCGGGGACGTCATCCCCAACGAGCCGTTCGGCGAGCACGGTCTGCGCAATGACACGGACACGGAACTGGCGCTGCTCGTCTTCGAGGTGGCGGCGTACGAGAGGGAGGACATCGATGGCGATCCCGCCCGGTGACCCGACGGTGGCGGAGACCGGCGAGGCCGTGACCGTGATGGATGTCGGGGGGACGACACTGCGCGTCGGCACGTTCGACACCCAGGGTGGCGGACGCCTCTCCGACGTGCGCAGGACACGGGTGGACGGCATGGTCAGCCACCCGGATGCTCCCGTGCCGGTGCTCCAGCGGCAGGTGGTCGACCAGATCGTGCGCGAGGCCGAACGGCGGGCCGGGGCGCGCCCCGGCACCGCACCGACCGCCCCGCCCGCCCTGGCCGTGGCCTTCGCCGGCCCGGTCACCCGGGACGGGACCGTCCTGGGGGCTCCCACGGTGTGGGGCGCGGGCGGCGAACCCCTCCCGCTCCGGGAGATCCTGAGCGCCCGGCTGTCCGTACCGGTGCTCGTCGTCAACGACCTCACGGCGGCCGCCTGGCGGTACGGGACGGAAAGCCCGGTCCCGTTCTGTCTCTTGACGATCAGCTCCGGCATCGGGAACAAGGTCTTCCGCGACGGCGACGTGCTCCTCGACGTCGAGGGGTACGGCGGGGAGCTCGGCCACTGGACCTGTGACCGCTCCCCCGACGCCCCGCTGTGCGACTGCGGGGGGCGCGGGCACCTGGGGGCGATCGCCTCGGGGCGGGGTGTCCTCGCCGCGGTGCGCCGGGCGGCGGCCTCCGACCCGGCGGGATACGCCCGGTCGGCACCGGCCCTCGCGGGGGCCGCCGATCCTCGCTTCCTCGGCAATCCGGAGATCGCGCGGGCCGTACGGAACGGGGACCCGTTCACGACGGCCGTGCTGCGCTCCACCCTCGTTCACCTGGCGGCCGCGGTGGGCGGGGTGTTCGCGTCGATCGGGATCCGCCGGTACGTCCTGATGGGAGGCTTCGCCCTCGCGATCGGCGAGCGCTACCGGGAACTGCTGGTGGAGGAGCTCGTACGGCAGGGGTGCTTCGGACTGACGGCCGCTCAGGTCGACGCCATGGTCGTGCTGGGCGAGGACGACGACGACCACGGCCTGATCGGGGTGGGCCGGCTGATGGGCCGCCGTCTCGCGGCCCACCGCGAGAAGGTGACCCTCTGATGCCGACGCGTACGGAGAACACGCCGACCGGCACGGCTCGCCGGGCCCTCGTGGTCGGCAGCGGCTTCGTCGGCTCCGAGATCGCCCGCCGACTCGTCGCCGAGGGCCATGAGGTGACGCTCGGCTCACGAGGACGGCCCACGGTCGCACCCGAGGACTACGGGGCGAGGTGGCAGTCGCTGGACGCCACGGACGCGAAGGCCTGCGACCGGGCGGTGGCGACGGTCGCGCCCCGCACGGTCGTCCTGGTCCACGGGCCGTCCGACGTCACGTGGTGCGAGGCGCATCCCGAGGAGGCGGCCGCGGCACACCGGGCGGCGACGGCCCACTTCGCCGCGGTACCGGGTCTGGACCGCATCGTGATGATCTCGACGGACAACGTGTTCGACGGCAGGGGGGCCGAGAACGTCGAGTCCACCCCGACCGCACCCGCCAACGCGTACGGGGTGGCGAAACGCGCCGCCGAGGAGGTGCTGTTGTCCGGGGCGGCCTCCCCGGCGACGGCCCTGCGCGTCAGTCTCGTCTACGGCCACGAGCCCGCGGGCGGCGAGAAGTGGCTGAACTTCTTCGCGTCGTGTGCCCACCGCCTGGCCCGGGGCGAGCCGGTGGAGGCACCGGCCGACCAGTGGACCACTCCGGTCCTCGTGGACGACGTCGCCACGGTGGTCGCCCGCCTCCTCGCCCACGAGGGTGACCTCCCGCCCGTACTGCACCTGGGCGGCCCCGAACGCGTCTCCCGAGCGGCCTGGGCCCAAGAGATCGCCCGCGCCCTGAACGCCCCGACGACCCTGGTGAACCCGGTCCCGAGAGCCGCGGGCCGCTACGCCTCCAGACCGCAGAACACCTGCCTTTCCAGCACGCTGCTCCCCACCGTGCCAGGCATGAACGCCGTCCCCCTCCAGGGCGTGGCGGCGGCGGCCGAGACCCTGGCGCCACGGTTCCTCCAACACTGAGCCACGACGGAGACACGACTTCCGCGCCCCCACCGGCCACGACGGGGGCGCGAAGCGAAAGGGCCAGGCTTGGGCGTCGGGACGAACGAGTCACAGATGCCGATGCAGAGGTCGATACGGGCCCGGCCGCTCCGGCCCGCCGGCGAAGGAGCAGGGCAGGCAGGTGCTCCGCCGTGGCCGATGGCGCGCACGGCGACCGTGCGCGCCATCGCGAGTTCCGCGTACGTCGAGACGGTCTGCTCCAGAGGCGCGGGGGAACGGGCCCTCCTCGAAGTGCGCCCGGATACGAGCGCCTGCACCGTGTCCGAAGCGACGTCCGGTCCGGGTTGACGGCCTCCGCGCCCCGACATGCACGGCCATCTCATCGGTGGTTTCGTGGAAGGGAGCGCATGCCTCCCCCGAACCCGAACGTCTCTACCGATTCCGAGGTGGGCAGGATGCCTGACTTCAAGCTCGGAGATTCCCTGGACGGCTATGACGACGACGTCGTGAGGATGCCGCCGCCGGTCGTGTTCCGTTCCCAGCCCGACAGTTACGTGGTGCTCAAGACGCCCGAGCAGCTTCGGGCATGGGAGCAGTCGGTCCGTCAGACCACCGGCTTGGAGATCGTCGCCGACAACCTGGCCGGGGTGGCGTCCGAGACCGGATGTTCGTACGGCGAGGCCAGCCACAGCGACGACTGCGGTATGGCGTGATCCTTTCCGTATCGGTACACGAGGACCTCCACGCCCTGGCCGTCCAGCACGCGGTCCGCCGCCGGGGGCAGGAGTTCCACGTCCTGGAGAGCGACACCATAGGCGGCCGGCAGACGGTGTCCTGGCGGTCCGACGGCGCCTTCGGCTCGTCCACGGTGATGACGGCGGACGGTGTCCGGGTGGCACCCGAGGAGGCCGACGTCCTGTGGTGGCGACGCCCGAGGGCTGACCAGACCGTCGCCGCCTCGGCGGCGGGCGCCCACGAACGCAGCCTGGTCAACAACGACTGCCGAGGTGCCCTGGGCGGCATTCTGGCCGCGTCCTTCCACGGCGAGTGGATCTCGACGGCCGACGCCACCGACCGTGCCGCCGACAAGGTGTACCAGCTCGTGGTCGCGCGAGACGCCGGATTCCGCGTGCCCCGCACCCTGGTCTCGCAGTCTCGCGAGGAGGTCATCGCCTTCACCCGCGAAGTCGGCCGGGCCATCGTCAAACCCGTGGTCGGCGCACGGGGCCCGTCCCTCTGGACCCGCCGCATCGATACCCCGGAGACCTTCCCCACCTCCTCCTTCGAGGTGTGCCCCGCCACCTATCAGGAGTACATCGAGGGCCGTCACCACGTCAGGCTGAACTGTTTCGGCGACCGCATGTACGCGGCCCTCATCGAGACGGATGAACTGGACTGGCGCCCCGACCTCGAAGTCCCCATCCACCCATGGCGCGTACCCGACTCCCTCCAGCGCCAGGTGGCGGCTGTCCTGCGGCGCCTCGGTCTGCGCATGGGCGTGGTCGACCTGAAGTTGACCCCGGAGGGGCAGCCGGTGTGGCTGGAGGTGAACCCACAAGGCCAGTTCCTGTTCCTGGAGCCCCTCACGGGCGAACCTCTGACCGAGCACTTCGCGGACTTCCTGCTGTCAGTGGAGGAGAAGCAGGACCACGGGATCTGAGGGGGAGCGACGTGCTCGAACCGGAGGTGCTGCCGATGGACACCGTTCTGGTCACGGGTGGTACGGGGCATCTGGGACGGAGCGTGGTCGCGCGGCTGAAGCCGTCGTACCGGGTGCGCGTGCTCGCCCGTTCACCGGGATCGGATCCCGATGTGGAGTGGATCCGAGGAGACCTCGCCACTGGCGAGGGGATCACGGCGGCGGTGTCCGGGGCCCAGGTGGTCGTTCACGCAGCGACACTCTCCCCCGCCGCCAGGCGCGGTTACCTCCTGCCCGTCGACTTCTGGCGCAGCCCGCCGGAGGCCGATGTCGACGGGACCCGCCGACTGCTCGACGCGGCTGTCCGGGCCAACGTGGCCCACTTCGCCTATGTGTCCATCGTCGGCGTCGACCGGGCCCGCATCCCGTACATGCGAGTCAAACACACCGCCGAGGAGCTGGTACGCACCGGGCAGGTGCCCTGGTCGATCCTCCGGGCCACCCAGTTCCACTGGCTGACCGACCGGATGCTGGGCAAGGCAGCCCGGCTGCCCGTGGTGCCGTTGCCCACCGATCTGCGCACCCAGCCGGTGGACTCGCGCGACTTCGCCGCCTACCTGGTCGGACGCCTCGCCGAAGGTCCCGGCGGACAGTGTGCGGACTTCGGAGGACCGGAGGTGCTCACACTCGGCGCACTTCTCACGACGTGGCGTCAGATCCGCGGCAGGCAACCAAGGATGATGCGTATCCCGGTACCGTCCGCGGTCGAGCGGGCGGCCCGCGACCTGACCTGCCCCGCCGGCAAGCGGGGCACCCTCACCTGGGCCGAGTGGCTACGCACCCACCCGCCGGAGTGAGCCGCCGGCGTGGGGATGGCCCCAGGGCCGCCCACACCTAAGATCACCGGGACGGGGAGAGCGGACGAGGCACGGGAGAGGCGGCGGACGTGGCGGACGAGCGCGTGTACCTGGTGACCGGGGGCGGAACGGGGATCGGGGCCGCGACCGCGCGGTCGTTGGCCCGGGCGGGACACAAGGTGGCGGTGTCCGGGCGCCGCCCCGAGCCGCTGCGGCTGGTCGCCGAGGAGATCGGCGCCCTGCCCGTACCGTCGGACATCGGGGACCCCGCCGCCGTGGCCTCGCTCGTCGAGACGGTGGTCGGCGCGTACGGGCGGCTCGACGGTCTGGTGCTCAACGCCGGCATCGGGCGGGGCGGCGGGGTGGGCGAAGTGGCCCTGGAGGACTGGGACGAGGTCATGCGGACCAACCTCACCGGTCCGTTCCTGCTGCTGCGCGCCGCGCTCCCGCATCTGCTCGACGCCCGCGGCGCGGTGGTCGCGGTGGCCTCGGTGTCCGCCCTGCGCAACGGCGTCGGGAACGCCGCCTACGCCACCTCCAAGGCGGCGCTGCTCCAGCTGTGCCGCTCGCTCGCGGTCGACTACGGGGGCGCGGGGCTGCGCGCCAACACCGTGTGCCCGAGCTGGGTGCGCACCGACATGGCCGACCGCCGGATGAACCGGTTCGCCGAGGAGGCGGGCCTGGGCGGGAACGGTCTGGAAGCGGCGTACGAGGAGGTGACCCGGGTTCTGCCCGCCGGGCGGCCCGGTGAGGCGCACGAGGTCGCAGAGGCCATCGCCTGGCTGCTGTCGCCCGCCGCCTCGTTCGTGAACGGGGCGACGCTCACCGTCGACGGCGGGGCGACCGCCCTCGACCCGGGCACCCTCGGCTTCGAGTTCCGGCTGGAGCCACGCGCCCCGCGAGCCTGACCGACGGTCACGGCCGACATGACCGATCACGTTCCACCGGCCGGCCACCCCGCACGGACGGGGCGGTCGCGGTCATCCCGCACGGTCGGGAAGGAGCGCAGGTCGTTCCCGTGGGCCAGGGCCACAAAGCGATGGTCCGGGCCGCCCTTGCATCGCAGGTGCTGGGCCCGGACCATGCATGCCCGTCGTGCTGATGGTCCCGCCGCGCGCAGTGCCCGCAAAGTGCCCTCTGCTTGCGCGGAGAGGGCTGGTTCTGGACCGTCGCAATGCGCTGCTCGATCCACCCGCCTCCGCCCAGGCGGAGGTGGGTCGCAGCGCAGAAGCTCGCCGCCGGGGCGGTGAAGGTGCAACGCGGGCTCGGGTGGCAAGAACGGCCCGCCGCCACACCCTGCGGCGCACCGCCGCGCCACCTGACAGCTGGTCAGCAAAGTCGGCATCCAGCTGACCAGACCTGCTCGCTCACGAGCACACGCTGGGAGCACACCCGCCGACTGCGCGACCGGGAGGGATTGCGATACACCCCTCCCACGGTCGCGACGACAGCCACGGGCAGGGGCCGGGCATTTCCCGCCCCCACATCGACCCGACAGAGAAAGCCCCAGGTCAGCGCACCCTACCCCGCGCTCTCAGCTGGGTCGCCGGGACCTCCGGAGCATCCAGGCGGGCGCCGGCGTAGCCCTTGACCTCGCCGAAGCGGTCGCTCGTCATCCACTCCTCGCGGGCCTTGCGGATCTCCTCGTCCGTGCGGCCCACGAAGTTCCACCACATGACGATCTCCTCCTCGAAGGGTTCGCCGCCCAGGAGCATCAGGCCTGCGTCGGAGGTCGCGCGGAGGGGGAGTTCGGTGCGTCCGCAGCCGAGGTAGAGCATGGAGCCGGGGAGGACCGGGACGCCGTCGACGTGGGCCTCGCCGGACATCGCCAGGACCGCGTACTCGAAGTCGGGGTCCAGCGGAAGGCTCGTCTCGGTGCCGGCCGTGAGGGCGAGGTCGGCTCCGACGAGTGGGGTGTACGTGGTGCCGGGCGAGGCGGCGCCGTCGAGTTCGCCGAGGATCACCGTGGCCGTGAGGCCCGGCGCGGCGACCCGGGGCAGGTCGGCGTGGTGCTGGAAGTGCGGCTCGACGTGGCGGTGGGCCTCGGGCAGGGCCACCCAGAGCTGGGCGCCGTGCAGGAGGGGGGCGTGCGGGCGGGGGCTCTCCTCGGAGTGGGAGATGGCCCGCCCCGAGGTCATGAGGCCGAGTTCGCGCGGGCGGATGGCCTGGAGGCTGCCGGTGGAGTCGCGGTGCAGGACCTCGCCCTCGTGGAGCCAGCTGACGGTCTGGAGGCCCATGTGGGGGTGCGGCGGTACCTGCATCCCCGGTTCGTCGGCGATGTCGTCGGGGCCGTAGTGGTCGACGAAGGCCCAGGCTCCGACCATCCGCCGGCCCAGGTTCGGGAGCAGTCGGCGGACCTGGGTCGACTCTCCGAGCTGGACGTGGCGCGGGCTGAGGAGTTCCCGTACCGGCTCGGCGACGACGAAGCCGCGGCCGCCGCACACGGTCAGCGTGGCCTGGCGATCAAGATTGCTCATGCTCAACCTGTTCCTGTCCGGAGAGGTGATAGTGAAATATTCAACCATCTTGGCTTGTTGACGCGGTCGTCCACCCCACAGAGTGGCAGATCGGGCACTCCGGAAAGCGAGAGCAAAGTGAGCGACACGTACTACGAGTTCGGAACGGCCGGCGAGCGCTGGGACCGCGCCCAGTTCTTCTTCGAAGCGAAGGAGTACGGAACCGCCGTCCGCATCCTGCGCGGCCTGGTCGCCGAGCACCCGGAGCAGACCGCCCAGCGCCTCCTCCTCGCTCGCGCCTACTACCACTCCGCCCAGCTCTCCCCGGCCGAGACCGAGCTGCGGGCCATCCTGGACCGTGACCCGGTCGAGTACTACGCGCGGCTGATGCTCGGGCGCACGCTCGAGCGCCAGGGGCGTGCGGACGAGGCCGCGCCGCATCTGCGGATGGCCGCGGCCATGGCGGGCGAGACGCCGCCGTCCTGACACGGCCTTGATACCCCCGCACGGTATATTCGCCGCCAGGAGGTCCTGGCAGTGCGTACATACCGAGCGGAACGCCACAGACGAGCGGAAGGTGCCCTCGCGCACCTTCTGCTCGTCGTCGTGCTCGCGCTCGGCGTGTTCCTGATGCACGCGGTCGGCCACCCCGAGGGGTCCGGCGGGAGCACGGAGACCACCTTCGCCACCTCGGTCGGCGCGGTTCCCCACACCGGCGGCCATGAGAGCCACGACTCCGGCTCCTCGCACGAACCGGGCACGGCGATGGACATGACCACGCTCTGCGTGGCCGTCCTCGCCGGCTGGCTGCTCGCCGGGCTCGTCCGGGCCGCGCTCGGACGCCGTCCCGACTGGCTCACCCTCCTTCTCGCGCGGCTCATGCCCGCGCCGGGGCCGCACGCACCGCCGCCCCGCCCTCCCGACCTCGCCCAGCTGTCGGTCCTACGGATCTAGGCCGTACCGCCACCGTCGCGGGCGCCCCGCGCTGCCCGTGAACGTCTTCGGCCTGCCCTTTTCCGTTCGTACGACCAGCACACGAGGTATCACCCACATGCGTGCCTTCACCCACCGAACCGCCAGGAAGATCGCCCTCGTCGGCGCCGCCACCGCGACCGGGCTCCTGCTCTCCGCCTGCGGCACGGACGATGCCGGGAACACGACGCACCACGGCGGAGCGTCCGCCGACACGTCCGCTTCCGCCTCCCCGTCCGCGTCCACTTCCGCTGCCGCGTCGCCCACCGCCTCCGTCGCCGGAGCCGCCGCAGGAGCCTTCAACGACGCGGACGTCATGTTCGCGCAGATGATGATCCCCCACCACGAGCAGGCCCTGGAGATGGCCGAGCTCGCCGACGGCCGGGCCGAGGACGCCGACGTCAAGAAGCTGGTCGCCGCCATCGAGCAGGCACAGGACCCCGAGATCCAGAAGATGAAGGCCTGGCTGAAGGGCTGGGGGAAGCCCGAGTCCGCCGGTCATGGGGGCCACGGCATGGCCGGGATGATGTCCGAGCAGGACATGAAGGACCTGGCCGCCGTCAAGGGCAAGGCCTTCGACCGCAAGTTCGCCGAGCTGATGATCGCCCACCACGAGGGCGCCGTCGAGATGGCGGAGGTCGAGCAGAGGAACGGCCGCAACGCCACGGCCAAGGCCCTCGCCGACGACGTCGTACGGACCCAGTCCACCGAGATCACCGCCCTGCGGAAGGTCCTCGACCGACTCTGATGCGGTCCCCGGCTCTGGCCGGGTCCGTTCCCGTCCCGTCCTCCGTCTCCGTGACGTCCTCCGTGACGTCAAGGCGGCCCGCCTCTCCGGGCGGGCCGCCCCGGACGCCTCTCTCAGCGCTGCACGACGACCTCGCCGCCCACCACCACCGTCTCCGCCACCGTGCCCGGGATCTCCTCCGGCGCGACGCGGAGGATGTCGCGGGAGAGGACGACGAAGTCGGCCAGCTTGCCGACCGTCAGCGAACCCCTTTCGTGTTCGAGGAAGTTGGCGTACGCCGAGCCCATCGTGTAGCCCTCGACGGCGGCGGCGACGCCGATCGTCTCGCCCTCCGTCCAGGCCTCCCCGCCGCCGGGCGGGCGGCGGGTGGCGGCGGCGTGGATGCCGACCATGGGGTCCATCTCGGCGACGTTCCAGTCGCTGGAGAGGGCGAGGACGGCGCCGGCCGCGCGCAGGCTGCGCAGGGGCCAGGCCTTGTGCCAGCGGTCGGGGCCGACGTTCTCCGCCCAGTCCTGGCCGGGTCCCGCGATGTCGGGGGCGGCGTGCCGTGGCTGCATGCAGGCGACGACCCCAAGTGCGGCGAAGCGCGGGGTGTCGGCCGGGTCGAGGCACTCGACGTGCACGATCTGGTGGCGCGCGTCGCGCGGCCCGTTCGCCGCGCGCGCCCGTTCGACCGCGTCGAGGACGGTACGGATGCCCCGGTCGCCGGTGGCGTGGACGAAGCACTGGAAGCCGCGCGCGTCGAGGCGGGTGAGCAGTCCGGCGAACTCCTCGGGCGGGTAGAAGGTGTCGCCGCGGTGGTGGGTGCAGCCCGCGTACGGTTCCAGGAGGGCGGCGGTACGGGGTTCCACGACGTCGTCGATGTACAGCTTGAGCGGGCCGACCCGGAGGCGGTCGTCCGCGAACTTCCGTGCCGCCGACTCGAACGCGTCCAGGTCCGCGTCGGTCGTGCCGCGCGGGTGGAAGAGGGCGGCGACGATCCGGGAGCGGAGCCTTCCCTCGGTCCGGGCACGCTCGAAGAGGGCGAGGTCGTCGAGGGAGTTCTGGGGTTCGACGACGGTGGTGATGCCGAAGCCGATGGCATCGTCGAGGCTCTTGGCGAGCCTGCCGTACTGCCGCTCCCGCGACGCCCAGGGGACGCCGAGAGCGCGGAGGGCGCGGTGCCCGTCGCGGGAGAGCCCCTTGACGGCGAAGTCCTGGACGAATCCGGTCGGTTCGCCCGTCGCCGGGTCGGTGACCGCGCGTCCGAAGGGGAGGTCGGTGTGGTCGCGGTCGACGCCGAGCCGCCGGAGGGCGGCGGTGTTGAGCCAGGCGGTGTGGACGTCGTAGCTGAGGACCAGGGCGGGTGTGTCGCCGGTGGCCGGGTCGAGGTCGGCGGCGGTGGGCATGCGTCCGCCGGGGACGGCGGAGTAGTCGAAGGCCTCGGCCTCGATCCAGTCGGCGTCCGGGTGTTCGGCGTGCCAGGCGCGGACACGGGCGTGGATCGTGCCGAGGCTCCGGGCGCCGGCGAGCTGGACGCAGGCGTCGTCGGAGCCGAGGCGGACGTGGTTGTGGGCGTCGACGAAGCCGGGCAGGACGAGCCGTCCGCCGGCGTCGAGGACCCGGGTGTCGGGCCCGGTCCAGGCGTCGGCCCCGGCGTCGGAACCGATCCAGACGATGCGCCCGGCGCGGACGGCGAGGGCCTGGGCCTCGGGGAGGGCCGGGTCGACCGTGTGGACGCGGGCCCCGGTGAGGACCAGATCGGCAGGGGAGGGTGTGGTGCTGTTCATGCGGGGTGGCTCCGTGACGTACGTACGAGGGTGTCGGGCGGCCGAGGGTGTCGGGCAGGCGAGGGGGTCGGACGGGCGAGGCTCAGTCGCGTACCGGCGTGACGTGCCCCCGGGCGAGGAGCACGTACACCAGGGCCGAGACTCCCGCCCCGAGCAGGGTGAGGTCCGCGCCGCCGAGCGGGGCGACGAGCGGGCCCGTCCACAGCGCGGAGTCGCAGGTGAGCGCGGAGAAGAGGAGGCCGCAGAGGAGTGCGGTCAGACCTGCCGGGTGCCAGCCCGAGCGGTATCCGTACGCGCCGCCGGTGCGCGCGTGCAGGGCGGCGGAGTCGTACGTGCAGCGGCGGAGCACCATGTCGGCGAGGAAGACCCCGGCCCAGGGGGCGAAGACGATGATCAGGAGGGAGAGGAAGGAGAGGAGCGAGGTGGTGAAGTCGGTGAGGAAGAGGGCGCCGAGGGAGCCGAGGGCCGTCACGGCCGCGCTGATGACGATGGCCCGGGCCCGGCTCCACGGGATGCCGAGGACCTGGAGGTTCAGGCTCGACGAGTAGAGCGTGATGATCGAGTTGGTGACGGAGCCGCCGAGCACCAGGGCCAGGAAGAGGGGCTGGAACCAGCCGGGGAGCAGGCTCTCGGCGCCGGCGACGGCGTCCGTCATGTCGGTCTGGGTCGCGGCGGCCACGCCCGCGACGCCGAGGGCGACGGAGGAGACGAAGCCGCCGAGGGCTCCGCTCCAGGTGACGGCCTTGAGGGAGGTCGTGCGGGGCAGGTAGCGGGTGTAGTCGGCGGGCATCGGGAGGTACGAGAAGGGGCCTGCCAGCATGACGACGAAGGCGAGGCTCCAGGCGGAGGCGCCGGGCGCGGCGGCGGGGGCGGAGGTGTCGGCGCCGGGCAGGACGAGGACGAGCAGGGCGGCGAAGCCGGCGGCGAGGACGTAGGCCATCCAGCGTTCGGCGAACTGGACGGTGGCGTGGCCCCAGAGGGCGACGGCGAAGGTCAGCGCGAGGGTGACGGCGAGGGCGAGGGCGCGGGCGGCCGGTCCGCCGTTCCAGCCGAGGTCGGCGAAGAAGGCCTCCAGGGCGAGGGTGCCGACCACGGTGTTGACGATGGTGTAGCCGATGCTGACGACCCAGTTGAGCAGCCCGGCGGGCCAGTTGCCGCGTCGCCCGAAGGCGGCGCGGGAGATGACGAGGGTCGCGGTGCCGGTGCGCACGCCGCTGAGTCCGGCCGCGCCGACGGCGAGGAAGGACAGGCCGCCGAGCACGACGACGGCGGTGGCCTGCCAGAAGGAGAGCCCGAAGGCGACGGCGAGGGCGCCGTTGATGACGTAGGTGAAGGTGAGGTTCGAGCCGAACCAGAGCCAGAAGACGTCCTTGGCGCTTCCGTGCCGTTCGGCGTCGGGTATGGGGTCGATCCCGTGTTCCTCGACCTGGAAGACCTCGTCGCGGCCCGTGGTCACGGGCGCCGTCTCGTGTCCGAGCACACCGCACTCCTGTCTTGAATGCCGTTCTAAGTTTTAGAACGGCATTCAAGATGTGCGATGGGTTCGGGCCACGTCAAGACCTTCGGAGGTTGCGGTTAAGGTCGATCACGCACAGGGCGGCGCCCGGGGACGACGAGCGACAGACGACGAGCGATGAACGACCGGCAGCAAGCGGCAGGACGGGGGACAGCGGCGGTGGCACGGACGGCACGACGGCGGGACGGGCACGTCACCCAGGAACGGATGCTGGAAGAGGCCATGGCGGCGATCGCCGAGGACGGCCTCGCCTCCCTCACCATGTCGGCGCTCGCGGAGCGGCTCGGCACGAGCGGCGGCCACATCCTGTACTACTTCGGCAGCAAGGACCTGCTGCTGCTCGCCGCGCTCCGGTGGAGCGAGGCCGCGCTCGCCGAGGAGCGCCGCGCGCTGCTGTCCCGGCGCACCACGGCCGAGCGCAAGCTCGACCACTTCCTCCGCCTCTACCTGCCGCGCGGCCCGCGCGACCCGCGCTGGACCCTGTGGATCGAGCTCTGGGCCCGCACCCCCGGCAACAGCGCCCTCCGCGAGGCCCAGGAGGAACTCGACCGGGGCTGGCAGGAGGACCTGGAGGCCCTCCTCGCGGCGGGCGTCGCGCGACGGCGTTTCGCACCGCTCGACGCGGGCGCCCGCGCCTCCGAACTCCTGGCTCTGCTCGACGGGTTGAGCACCAGGGTCGTCCTGGGCCAGGAGTCCGGCCGTGACCCGCGGCCCGCCCTGGAGGCGGCACGCTCGGCCGCGCGGGCGCTCGTCGCCCCGTTCACGTCCGGCACCACCGACTCTCAGGCGGACGAGGCGAAGTGACGGACGGTCAGCCCCGGTAGGCCTCCAGGAGACGCAGCCACGCCTCGCTCAGCGTCGGGTACGAGGGAACGGCGTGCCACAGACGGGCGATCGGGACCTCGCCGACGACCGCGACCGTCGCCGAGTGGACGAGCTCGCCGATGCCCGGACCGACGAAGGAGGCGCCGAGCACGACCTCGCGGTCGAGGTCGACGACCATCCGGGCGTGCCCCCGGTAGCCCTGGGCGTAGAGCCCGGCCCCGGCGACCTGCCGCATGTCGAGGTCCACGGCCCTGGCCCGGTACCCGGCCCGCTCGGCCTCGGCGAGGCTGAGGCCGACGGCCGCCGCCTCGGGGTCGCAGAACACCACCTGGGGTACGGCGGAGTGGTCGGCGGTCGCCGCGTGCGCGCCCCAGCTCCCGTCGTCGAGGGCCCCGGCGCCCTGCGCGCGGGCGGCGATGGCGGCACCGGCGATCCGGGCCTGGTACTTGCCCTGATGGGTCAGGAGCGCCCGGTGGTTGACGTCCCCGACGGCGTACAGCCAGTCGCTGCCGGTGACCCTGAGGGTGTCGTCCACGTCGAGCCACGAGCCCGGCTCAAGACCGACCTTCTCCAGGCCGATGTCCTCGGTGCGCGGCGCCCGGCCGGTCGCGAAGAGGACCTCGTCGCCGTCGACGTGGTCGCCGCCCTCCAGGACCACGGTGACCGGTCCCGCACCCCCGTCGCGTACCACCGCGCTGACCGTGACGCCGGTGCGCACGTCCGCGCCGCGCGTGGTCAGGGCGGCGGCCACGTGCTCGCCGACGAAGGGCTCCATCCGGGGCAGCAGGCCCCCGCCCCGTACCAGCATGGTGACCTTCGACCCGAGGGCCTGCCAGGCGGTGGCCATCTCCACGCCGACCACTCCCCCGCCGACGACGATCAGCCGCTCGGGCACGCGGTCGGCGCTGGTCGCCTCTCGGCTGGTCCAGGGCCGGGCCCCGACGAGGCCGGGCAGCTCCGGGAGGACGGCGCGGCTGCCGGTGCAGACGGCGACCGCGTGCCGGGCGGTGAGTACGTGGTGCTCGCCCTCGGGCCCGGTGACGCCGACCCGGCGGGGCCCGAGGAGGCGGCCGTGGCCCCGATGGATCCGTACGCCGACGGAGTCCAGCCAGTCCACCTGGCCGGCGTCCTTCCAGTGGCCGACGACCTCGTCCCGGTGGGCGAAGACCTCAAGGGCGTCCAGCGGACCGTAGACCGACTCCCGCAGACCGGCGACCTTCCGGGCGTCGGAGCGGGCCAGCGCGGGGCGGAGCAGCGCCTTGCTCGGCATGCACGCCCAGTACGAGCACTCGCCGCCGATCAGCTCGCTCTCGACGATCGCGGCGCTGAGGCCGGCGGCCCGCACCCGGTCGACGACGTTCTCCCCCACCGGGCCCGCGCCGAGGACCACCACGTCGTACTCGCGCGCGTCTTCCACCGTTCGTGTCATGGGTCCCAGTCTGGCGCAGTGATCAGGAATAGCGCGGCTCGATACGCCGTTGTGCCGGGCGAGTCCCCAGGGGACCGTGAGGACACCCGCCAGGAGACCCCGAAAGGTAGGAACATGAGCACCGTAGAGCTCACCAAGGACAACTTCGACGAGATCGTGAGCGGCAACGAATTCGTCCTGATCGACTTCTGGGCTTCCTGGTGCGGTCCCTGCCGTCAGTTCGGGCCTGTATTCGAGGCGGCCTCCGAGCGCCACCAGGACCTGGTGTTCGCCAAGGTGGACACCGAGGCGCAGCAGGAGCTGGCCGCCGCGTTCGAGATCCGCTCCATCCCGACGCTGATGATCGTGCGCGACAACGTGGCCGTGTTCGCGCAGCCCGGGGCGCTGCCGGAGACCGCGCTCGAGGACGTCATCGGGCAGGCGCGCAAGCTGGACATGGACGAGGTCCGCAAGTCCATCGAGGACTCCAAGGCGAAGTGACCCACCGCGAGGGGGGTACGGGAGAGTCTCCCGTACCCCCCTCGCGTGCGTGCGGACGGGTACGGTTCGCGATCTCGGGGTCGAGTTCCGGCCATTCGGCGAGGCAGCCGGGCGACGGGGCGGCGGACTCCCCTCAAGGGGGCATTTGTCAGCCCGTGGGGCCCGGCGCCCCTCGGTCGCGTGCCGCGGGGCGGACCAGCGCCGTCAGGCCGTAGTCGAGCTCGCGCCCGTCGACGAGGAGCGCCTCGACCGTCCGCGTCTCGGGGTCGATGTCCGCCATCACGCCGTGCCCTTCGTAGATGGGGTAACCCGACTCGCCGCGCCGCCCTGTCGCCTCGACCACGGCCGAGCGGACCGCGCTGTCCGTCACGGAGGCGTCGCCCCGGTCCTCGACGTGCGAGGGTACAAGGAGGATCTCGAATCGCTTCGGAACTGTGCTCATGAACCGACGCTAAACGCTCAGCTGGACTCCCGCCGGACGACCCGCGAGGCCATCAGGTCGCTGGTACGGGGTGGGGCCTCCGGCTCCCGTACGGCCCGGTCGACCAGCTCGGCAAGCTCGCGGCCGATCACCATGTCGATCCGCACGGTGCTGAGCCGGGGCCGCAGCAGCCGGCCGAGGAGCAGGTCGTCGGCGCCGACGACGGCGGTCTCCGCGGGCACCGCGACGCCCGCGTCCTGGAGCGCCCGCATCAGGAGCATCGCGTACTCGTCGTTGTAGGCGAAGACACCGTCGAGGTCCAGCGCGCGCCAGCGCGCGGCGAGCGCGTTCGCGGACTCCTCCTCGTACCGCAGCGGCAGGGGTACGACGGTCGCGCCGGTGCCGGCGACGGCGCGCCGGGCGCCTTCGAGGCGGGGGCCGGAGAACATGGCGAGTCCCGGCTCCTCGGGCACGACGACGCCGATCCGGCGGCGGCCGGTCTCCACCAGATGGGCGGTGGCCGCCTCGCCCACGCGTCCCTGGTCCATGACGAGGGCGTGGGCGCCCTCGACCTTCTCGGTGCCGAGGGTGATGACGGCCCGCGCGCCGGACCGCTTGAGGATCTCGACCCCCTGTCCGGTGAGGCGGCTCTCGCCGAGCGCGACCACGGCCACCGGCCGGAGTTCGGCCCAGGCGCGGGCGGCCTCCTCGGCCTCCAGGCCGACGCTGCCGTACTGGACCACGGTGTAGTCGAGGCGCCGCAGGGCCCACTGGAACTCGTTGAAGAACTGGCTGTACAGCGGTCCGACCTGGACGTGGGGGGTCGGCAGCAGCACCATCCGGCTGTGGCCGGCGCGCAGGCTGCGGGCGGCGGCGTGCGGCACGTACCCCAGTTCCTCGGCCGCCTCGCGCACCCGTCTGCGGGTGGGCTCGCTGATGCGGACGGCCGAGGTGTTGTTCAGGACGTACGAGACGGTGGCCCGGGACACGCCCGCGAGACGGGCGACATCGGCGCTGGTCGGGACCGCGCGCCCGGCGGGGCGTCCGGAGGGCTGTTCGGTTGGCTGGCTCATCGCTTCGGCATCTTTCCAGAACGATCCGGCACAGGGTCTGGCGGATGGCCGGAATCGGGTGCTACACAATGCTGACACGCGTCACTGACACGTGTCACCTCCCTCGTTCGATCCGCTTCTCGCCCCCCTCGTCGGGCGATCTCCTCAGGAGGGCACCGTGGCCCTTTCGTCCCCAGGGACCGGCTCGTCCGGCACATCTGCCACTTCCGGCTCGGCCGGCCCGTCCAGCCCGTCCAGCGCGTCCGGCCCGGCCGGAACATCTGGCTCGTCCGGAACGTCCGGCACTTCCGCCCGGCCCACCCGTGGCCTGCTCCCGCTGCTCCTCGCCGGCAACACCGCGATGTACGCGCTGTACATCGGTGTGCCCGGCATGCTCCTCGCGCTCCAGATCGAGGAGATCGACCCGGCCGGCAAGGTGGCGAACTTCGGTCTGGTCTCCGGCATATCCGCGATCTTCGCCACCGTCTTCAACCCGGTCGCCGGCGCCCTCTCGGACCGCTCGGGCCGCCGCAATCCGTGGATCCTCGCCGGAGGGCTCCTCGCCCTTCCGGTGATGCTGCTCCTCGGCAGTGTCCACACGATCCTGCTGGTCACCATCGCCTGGTGTCTGGGCCAGGCCGTCATGAACGTCTACCAGGCCGCCCTGACCTCCGTGGTGCCCGACCGGGTCCCGGTGGCCGCCCGGGGCAAGGCCTCGGCCGCCGTCGGCCTCGGTCTCCCCATCGGCTCGACGATCGGCGCCCTCGTCGGCGCGGCCTTCTCCGAGCACTACCGCACCGGCTATCTCGTCTTCGGCGCGATCGTCGCCGCCACCGCCGTGGTGTTCACCGTCCTCGCCCGCGAGGAGCGCATGCCGGCCAAGGCCCCGCTGCCGGTGAAGGAGCAGATCACCGCCTTCGGCAGCGCGCTCAAGGACCACGACTTCCGGTGGGCGTTCATCGGCCGCGCCCTCCTGGTCCTCGGCTACTTCGCCGTGGCCGGATTCCAGCTGTACATCCTCAAGGACCACACCGTTCTGCCCTCGGGGCTCACCGCCGAGGGGGCCGTGGCGATCCTCGCGCCGCTCACGGCGGTCGCCATGGTCGTCTCCACCGTGCTCGGCGGCTGGCTGTCGGACCGGTTCGACCGGCGCAAGCTCTTCGTGGGCGCCTCGGCCGCGCTCGCCGCCGTCGCCCTGCTGATCCCGGCCTTCTCGACGAGCTGGACGGCGATGCTGGCCTTCGCCGTCGTCAACGGACTCGGCTTCGGCTGCTACATGGCCGTCGACACGGCCCTGGTGACCATGGTGCTGCCGAAGGCCGAGGACGCCGCCCGTGACATGGGCGTCCTCAACGTCGCCAACGCGGGCCCGCAGATCGTCGCCCCCTTCGTGGCCTCGCTCGTCGTCTCGCTGAGTGGCGGGTACACGGCGCTGTTCCTGGTCGCGGCCGTACTGTCGGTACTCGGCGCGCTCGCCGTGCGCCCCATCCGCAGCGTGCGCTGACCCGCGTCGGCGTCCGTGAAGCACCGTCAGAGAGGCCGCACCGTGCGCCTGCACAGCACCACTTGGGGTTCCGGCGACCGGATCGCCCTGCTCGTCCACGGCATCATGGCCGACCACCGCACCTGGCGGCGGGTCGGACCCGCGCTCGCGGCGCGCGGCTACCGGGTGATCGCGGTGGATCTGCGGGGACACGGACTGAGCGGGCGGGCTTCGGGGCCTGCGGAGTACCGGCCGGAGGACTACGCCGACGACCTCGTCGAAACCCTTCCATCCGGTGCGGAGTTGGCCGTCGGGCACTCGCTCGGCGGGCTCGTCCTCGCCCGCGCGCTGGACCGGCTGAAGCCGGCGCGCGCGGTCTACTCCGACCCCGCCTGGCATCTCGCGGCGGGCGCCGACGGCTACCGGCCCGAGCTGTTCGTCCGGGGCAAGTCGATGACCCGGGAACAGATCAGGGGGTTCAACCCCCACTGGGCGGACGAGGACCTCGACACCGAGATGGCGTCGGTACGGCTCTGGGACGAGCGGACGGCGTACGGCCTCCTTGACTTCGTGGGGGCCGACCTGTGGCCGGCCCGCGCGTCCGTCCCCTCCCTGGTCACCCTCGCCGACCCGAGCATGCTGGTCTCCCCCGGCGACGCCCGGATGCTCACGGGCCGCGGCTTCACCGTGCGTACGGTGGAGAAGTCGGGCCACACCATCCACCGGGACGACTTCGACGGGTTCATGTCCGCGCTGGACGGCTGGATCTGACGTACCGTTCAGGCATGGACGACGCGTCGATGGACTCCCCGATGGTGGGACTGCTCGGCCGGGTGACCGGAACCGTCGGGCCCGGTCTCGTCGGCGAGGTGATCGTCCGGATCCGGGGCGGAGCCGAGCACTTCCTCGCCCATCCGGCCTCCCCGAAGGAGCGGATCGACGTCGGAACGGTCGTGATGGTCATGGAACATCTCCCTCCGCGTACCGTCTATGTCACAGCCGCGTACGGCAGTTGACGCAACCGTTGAGTGGCGCCCGTCACAGGCGCACACTCCCTTCACCGGGTCCGTGTCGGCTCCGGTGAAGGGGGACCCATTTCATGGGCATCGGCATTCTGGCGGGCGTCGTCGGCGGCGCCTTCGCCGTTCTCATCGGTGTGTTCAAAATGATGTGGCGCGTCGCCGAACCCAACGAGGCGCTGATCATCTCCGGTTCCAACCACAAGAACGAGGGCCTCGGCGCGGGGATGGGGTTCCGCATCGTCACCGGCCGCGGCACGCTCGTCCTGCCCGGTGTGCAGGCGGTGCGCAAGCTCTCGCTCGACCTCAACGAGACCCAGCTGTCCGTCGAGTGCGTCACCCACCAGGGGATTCCGCTCAAGGTCCGCGGTGTGGTGATCTTCAAGGTCGGTGACGACTTCGTGTCGATCGCCAACGCCGCCCGCCGTTTCCTCGACCAGCAGAAGCTGATGAGCGAGCGGGTGCACATCGTCTTCGCCGGTCATCTCCGCGCCATCGTCGGCGGGTTGACCGTCGAGGACATGATCCGTGACCGGGAGAAGCTGACCGGGCAGGCCCGTTCGGCCTGTGGCACGGAGATGGAGAAGCTCGGCCTGATCGTCGACTCGCTGCAGATCCACGAGATCGAGGACCCGACCGGCTACATCAAGAACCTGGCCGCCCCGCACGCGGCCGCCGTCCAGCGGGACGCGCGGATCGCGCAGGCCGAGGCGAACCGGCGGGCGACCGAGGCCGAGCAGCAGGCCGCGGCGCGCATGTCGGAGGCGACCCGCGACAGCGAGATCCTCCAGGCGGGCTACCAGGCCGAACGGGACGAGGCCACGGCCAAGGCCCGGCAGGCGGGGCCGCTGGCCGACGCGGCCTCGCGCCAGGAGGTCGTGGTCCAGGAGACCCGGGTGGCCGAACTGGAGGGACACCGCAAGGAGCAGCAGCTGCAGGCGGAGGTCCGCAAGCCCGCCGACGCGATGGCGTACGAGACCCGGACGCTCGCGGAGGCCGAGCGTGACGCCCGGATCTCGGCGGCGGAGGCCGACGCGAAGGAGACGGAGCTGGCGAGCGCGGCCATGGCCACGGCGACCCGGCTCACCGGTGAGGCCGAGGCGGCGGCCCAGCACGCCAAGGGTCTCGCGGTCGCCGAGGCGACACGGGCGAAGGGTCTGGCGGAGGCCGAGGCGATCAAGGCGCGCGCGGCGGCGCTCGCCGAGAACCAGGAGGCGGTGGTCGCGCAGCAGCTGGCCGAGAAGTGGCCGGAGATCGTCTCCGCGGGCGCGTCCGCGTTCGGGAACGTGGACCAGATGGTGCTGCTCAACGGCGCCGACGGCATGGCGGACGTGTTCGCCAAGGCGCTGACCATGGGCGGGACCGGGCTCGGTCTGGCCCGGCAGCTCCTGTCGACGATGAACCCGGCGGCTCAGGAGCGGCTCGGTGCGGAGCCGCCGGCTCCTCGCGCGGCGGAGAAGAGCGTCGAGATCACGGTGAGCGACGGGGAGTAGCGAGCGACGCGAGGGGGTCGCCCGTCCGTACCGACCGGGCCCGGTGCCGTCGCGGCGCCGGGCCCGGTCGTGCGCGTGGCCTCGGGGGCGGCCTGCGTCGCCGCCTCAGTTGTGGCCGAACTTGCGTTCCTTGCGGTGGGACGTGTGCTCGACGAGGGGCATCGAGGGCTCTCTCCTCGGCGCCGCCGCGGTCTGCTCCTTCGCGGCCGCCTCGGTACGGTGCTCGTGGCCGCCGGTACGGGCTCCCCGGTTCGTCCGGGTCTGTTTCTTGCCCACGATCCTGCCTCCCGTGACGGGTGTCGGACTCCGGTCCGTGTCCCCTCAGCCTGGCACGGGGGCAGGGCCACCGCATGTCAGAACGGGCGCCCCAGCACCCGGGCGAAGGCGGCGAGCGTGGGCGTGCCCGAGGCGCGGTCCAGGACCGCGAAGACGACCTCCTCGAAGTGGCCGGCGAAGCGCCCGTCCCCGGTGAGCAGCGCCTTGAAGGCGCCCGCGACCTGTACCGGGTCGTTCTGGAAGACCCCGCAGCCCCAGGCGCCGAGCACGAGCCGCCGGTATCCCGTCGCAGCCGCCGTCTCGAGGACGCGCTCGGCGCGGCTCGCGAGGGCGGCGGGAATCCGGGCGGCGAGCTCGGGGGTGCGGCGGCGGACGACACCCGCGTTGGGTGCGGGCGAGGTGAGGAAGCCGACGGCGAAGGGGGCGTCGAGGAGGGCACCGCGGTCGTCGCGGAAGACCGGCACGCGGGGCGAGTGGATGACCCGGTCGGTGTAGAAGGCGTCCCGTTCCTCCCTGTGGTGGGTGTAGTAGGCGGGGGCGCGCAGCAGCGTGGCGTGGAGGGCGGAGGAGCGGCAGAGCGCCTCCTCCTGGGCCTGGGCGCCGTTGAGGTAGCCGCCGCCGGGGTTGCGGGCGGAGGCGAAGTTCAGGACGGCCACCGGGCGGCCGCTGTCGGCGGCGGTCATCCGGCGGGCGGCGGCCAGGCTGCTCTCGCCGGTGACGTCGATGGCGGGCGTGCGGTCGGTGTCGGGGGTGACCGTGACGGCGTCGGGGCCGTACAGGCGGGTTCCGGCCAGGGCGGCGGTCAGGTCATCGGTGAGGGAGACGGTCCGGCCGTCGGGGGCCTGGTACCGGCCCGCCGCCACGATCTCCTCGGTCTGCCGCGCGATGGCGCGCAGTCGTGCACTCATGTGTCTCAGCATGATCGTTTCGTCCCCTTCGCCACAACGGGTTTTCCCGGGACGGAGGGCCGCCCGGGACTCCGTGGCGGCCGTCCCCGGAGACACGGGCGGAGGGGCGATTTCGGACAGCCAGGGGCGCACGGGGGCGCATTCCACCGGTCCAGGGCGCTCTTGCACGCCGCCCGGTGGTGGCTTTAGGTGGAGACAGCGACTTCCCGGGAACAGTCCCGATGACCTGGAGGTGTACGGATGTCGTCGAGCGGCATACCGAGTGGTGGGCCCCCTCTCACCGAGCGGGAGGCGGAGGACCTGCTGCGGTGTATCTGCTTCAAGACCGGCCCGCCCCGCACCGTGGGGGTGGAGCTGGAATGGCTCGTGCACGAGCTGCGTGACCCCCGGCTCCCCGTACGGCCGCCGAGGCTCGCGGCGGCCCTCGATACCGTGCGGTCCCTGCCGCTGGTGTCGTCCCTGACCTTCGAACCCGGCGGGCAGCTGGAGCTCAGCTCGCTCCCGGCCGGGTCGCTCATGGAGTGTCTCGACTCGCTCTCCGCCGATCTGCGGGCGGTGCGGTCGGCGCTCGGACCGCTCGGTCTGACCCTCAGCGGATACGGGGTGGACCCCTGGCACGCGCCGCGCGGCCGGGTGCTCCACGAGCCGCGGTACGACGCCATGGAGACCGCTCTCGACCGTACCGGGCCCTCCGGGCGGGCGATGATGTGCGACTCGGCGTCGGTGCAGATCTGTCTCGACGCGGGCGTCGAGGAGCCGGGTCCGCTCGGCTACCACCGGAGGTGGCGGCTCGCCCACCTCGTCGGCGCGGTGCTCGTGGCCGCCTTCGCCAACTCCCCGCTGCACGGCGGCCGGCGCACCGGCTGGCGCTCCACCCGGCAGGCCCTGTGGACCGACCTCGATCCCCGGCGGGCGCTCGCGCCACCGCCGGACGGCGAGCCGCGCGCGGAGTGGGCCGCGCACGTCCTGGACACCCCGGTGATGTGCGTACGCGCCGAGGAGGGGCCGTGGGCCGTGCCGGAGGGGCTGACCTTCCGCGACTGGCTGCGCACGGGCCTGCCCCGGCCCGCCGACGCCGACGACCTGCGCTATCACATGACGACCCTCTTCCCGCCGGTCCGTCCCCGTGGCCATCTGGAGTTGCGGATGGTCGACGCGCAGCCGGGCCGGGACGGCTGGATGGTGCCGGTGGCCGTGACGACGGCGGTCTTCGACGACCCGGAGGCGGCGGAGACCGTGTACCGAGCGGTCAAGCCGCTCGCGGAGCGGGCCGGGAGCGGCCCCGCGCCGCGCAATCCGCTCTGGCTCGCGGCTGCCCGCGAGGGCCTCGCCGACCCGGAGCTGCACGCCGCCGCCCGCGCCGTGTTCTCCGCCTCCCTGGAGGCCCTGCCCCGGATCGGGGCGAGCGAGGAGCTGCGACGGGCGGTCGCCGCCTTCCACGAGCGGTACGTGATTCCCGGGAGCTGCCCGGCCGACGACTTCGAGGCGGTGACGTCATGACGGCGACGACAGGAACCGAGCTCGATCCTGAGGTCCTGCGGCGGAGGGCCCTTGAGGCCCTGACCGTCGCCAGGGCCAGGACGGCGCTGCTGACCTCCTGCGTGGAGGACGGTGAACTCACGGCCCAGCACTCCCCGTTGATGTCTCCGCTGGTGTGGGACCTGGCGCACATCGGCAACCAGGAGGAGCAGTGGCTGTGGCGGGCCGTGGCGGGGCAGGAGGCCCTGCGGCCCGAGATCGACTCGCTCTACGACGCCTTCGAGCATCCGCGCGCCACCCGCCCCTCGCTGCCGCTGCTCGCTCCGGGCGAGGCGCGGGCCTACGCGGCGGACGTCCGGCTCCGTGTCCTCGGCATCCTGGAGCGCACGCCGTTCGAGGGGCGGCCGCTGCTCGACGCGGCGTTCGCGTTCGGCATGATCGCCCAGCACGAACAGCAGCACGACGAGACGATGCTGATCACCCATCAGCTACGGAAGGGTCCGGTCGCGCTGACCGCACCCCCGCCGCCCGCCACGGTCACCGGCCGGCTTCCCGCAGAAGTCCTCGTTCCCGGCGGCCCGTTCACGATGGGGACCTCCGGCGAACCGTGGGCGCTCGACAACGAGCGTCCGGCGCACCCGCGGGTCGTGCCCGCCTTCCACATCGACACGACACCGGTGACCAACGGCGCCTATCTGGCGTTCATGGCCGACGGCGGGTACACCGACCGGCGCTGGTGGCGGCCCGAGGGCTGGGCGCAGATCAGGGAGCACGGCATCACGGCACCGCTGTTCTGGCGCAAGGAGGGCGGCGAGTGGTTGCGCCGCCGGTTCGGGGTGACGGAGCCGGTGGCGCAGTCACCCGCCGTGGAGGAGCCCGTCCTGCACGTGAGCTGGTACGAGGCGGACGCGTACGCGCGCTGGGCGGGGCGGCGGCTGCCGACCGAGGCCGAGTGGGAGAAGGCCGCCCGCCACGACCCGGTCTCCGGGCGTTCGCGCCGCTACCCCTGGGGCGACGCGGACCCGGGTCCCGAGCACGCCAACCTCGGGCAGCGGCATCTGCGGCCCGCGCCGGCCGGCAGCTACCCGGCGGGCGCCTCGCCGCTCGGCGTACGGCAGTTGATCGGTGACGTGTGGGAGTGGACGGCGAGCGATTTCCTGCCGTACCCGGGGTTCACGGCCTTCCCGTACAAGGAGTACTCGGAGGTGTTCTTCGGGCCGGAGCACAAGGTGCTGCGCGGCGGTTCGTTCGCCGTGGACCCGGTCGCGTGCCGGGGTACCTTCCGCAACTGGGACCTGCCGGTGCGGCGCCAGATCTTCTCCGGCTTCCGTACCGCACGCAGCGCGGAGCTAGACTGATGTGCCGTCACATCGCCTACGTGGGCGAGCCGGTGACGCTCGGGGAGCTGATCGTCGGCCCGGAGCACGCCCTGCTGCGCCAGGCCTGGGAACCCCGTACACAGAGCAGCGGTGTGGTGAACGCCGACGGCTTCGGGGTGGGCTGGTACGCCGAGGGCGATCCCGTGCCCGCCCGCTACCGGCGCACGGGCCCCATCTGGGGCGACCTGTCCTTCGCCGACCTCGCCCGGGTGGTGCGCTCCCGGGCACTGCTCGCGGCGGTCCGGGGGGCCACCCTGCCGGGCGCGGACGGGGAGGCCGCGGCGGCTCCGTTCGCCGGCGGACCGTGGCTGTTCAGCCACAACGGCGCCGTCGCCGGCTGGCCCGACTCCCTGGCGGCGCTCGCCGGTGCGCTGCCGCCCGGTGAACTGCTCCGGATCGAGGCGCGCACCGACTCGGCGCTGCTCTGGGCGCTCGTCCTGCACCGACTGCGGGCCGGTGACGCGCCGGGGTCCGCGCTGGCCGACACGGTACGGGAGGCCGCCGCCGCGGCCCCCGGGTCGCGGCTGAACCTGCTGCTCACCGACGGTGTCCGGATCGCCGCGACCACGTGGGAGAACGGCCTCTGGTACCTGAAGGGTCCCGACCGGGTGGTCGTGGCCTCCGAACCGTACGACGACGATCCGCGCTGGCGGGAGGTCCCGGAGCACACGCTCCTGACCGCCACCCGCGCCGACGTCACCCTCACCCCGCTCAAGGAGCCGTCCGCGTGAGCCCGTACCAACTGACCCGCACCCTCGCCCCCGACGCCGCCGGCGCCGATCTGCGCGCCGACGTCCTCCACGGCCTGACCCGCTCCCCCAAGGAGCTGCCGCCGAAGTGGTTCTACGACGCCCGGGGCAGCGAACTCTTCGAGGAGATCACCCGGCTGCCCGAGTACTACCCCACGCGGGCCGAGCGGGAGATCCTGAAGGAACGGGCACCGGAGATCGCCGCCGTCACCGGGGCCAGGACCCTGGTGGAGCTGGGCTCCGGCTCCTCCGAGAAGACGCGGTTCCTGATCGACGCGCTGCTGCCGGAGCTCGACGCCTACGTACCGGTGGACGTGAGCGAGTCGGCGCTGACGGGGGCGGCCGAGTCGCTGCTCGCCGAACGGCCGGGGCTCCACGTGCACGCGCTGGTCGCCGACTTCACCCGTGGGCTCGCGCTGCCGGGGACCCCGGGGCCGCGCCTGGTGGCCTTCCTCGGCGGCACCATCGGCAATCTGCTGCCCGTCGAGCGGCTGACGTTCCTGCGCTCGGTCCGGGCGATGCTCACGCCGGGCGACGCCCTGCTGCTCGGGACGGACCTGGTGAAGGACGAGGCGACGCTGGTCGCCGCGTACGACGACACGGCGGGGGTGACGGCGGCCTTCAACAAGAACGTGCTGTCCGTGATCGACCGCGAGCTGGGCGCGGACTTCGATCCGGACGCCTTCGAGCACGTGGCGGTGTGGGACCGCGAGCGGGAGTGGATCGAGATGCGGCTGCGGGCCCGCCGCGCGCTCACCGTGAAGATCCCGGAGCTGGACCTCGTGGTGCCGTTCGCGGCGGGCGAGGAGATGCGGACCGAGGTGTCCGCGAAGTTCCGTCAGGCGGGCGTACGGGCCGATCTCGCGGAGGCGGGGCTGGGCCTGGAACGCTGGTGGACGGACAGCGAGGGCAGGTTCGCGCTGTCGCTGGCGACGGCCCGCTGAGCGACGACCCGCCGGCCCGTGCATGACCGGTCGACGGCCGGCTGACGGACGGCCCGCCGGTCGGCGCCTGACTGGTGGACGGCTCGCTGGGCGGCTGCCGCGAGGGTACGGCGGTCCTGGTGCCGGAGTCCCGTGAGGGGCTCCGGCATCCGGATGACGGCGGTGAGCCGGCGGGCGGAGACGACCCGCCACAGGGAGGAGCCGAGCGGGTCGGCTCCGACGTAGGCGGCGGCGCCGGTGGGCCGGTAGTCGATCCGTACGGGCTGCACGGCGCGACCGGCGTCCAGGGCGGCCTGGAACGCGGCCGGCCTGAAGCGCCCGCCTTCCCGCCCGCACCAGGTGGAGCCCTCGGGGAAGACGACCACCCGGCCACCGCCCGCGAGCACCCCGCTCATCTCGCGTACGGTGCCGGGCAGGGACCTGAGGCCGTCCCGTTCGATGAAGAGGGTGCCGCCGAGCGCGGCGAGCGTGCCGAGCACGGGCCAGCGGCGCACCTCCGACTTGGCGACCATCCGGCCGGGCAGGACGGCCGCGATCAGCGGTATGTCCAGCCAGGACACATGGTTGGCGACGACGAGGAGCGGGCCTTCGGCCGGCACTCCCTCGTACCGGACGCGGACCCCGAAGGCACGGACCGCCGCCCGCGTCCAGTGCCGGACGAGGGCGAGCCGGACGGCGGTCGGAAGGAGCCCGGTGGCCGGGGCGACCAGCAGGCCGAGGAGGACGGTGCCGAGGCCGGCCGTCAGCCGGACCAGGGCCCGTACGACTCCGGCCTGGCCCGGGGCGCCCTCGGGCTCCGGGTGGGCGGAGCAGTGGCCCGGGGTGCAGGGCGCCGTGGGGAGCCACGGCGAGGGGGCCGTGGTCCCGTTCACCGTGCCGGGGTGAGCGAGAGGAAGTGGTTGAGGTAGCGCGGGTTGGTCCGGCGCAGCGAGAGCAGGACGTAGAGGTCGGCGACACCGAAGTCGGGGTCGTGCGCGGGGGCGCCGCAGACCCAGGCGCCGAGCCGGAGGTAGCCGCGCAGCAGCGGGGGCAGCTCGGTACGGCCCTCGGGACGGGTGATGCCCTCCGGGCTCCAGAGCTTGCGCGGGGTGACCCAGTACTCCTCGGGGGCGAGGTGCTTGGCCTTGACGGTGTCCCAGGTGGCGGCGGCGAGGGTGCCGCCGTCGGCGAGCGGGAGGGAGCAGCAGCCGGCCAGCCAGTTGTGGCCGGTGCGGGTCATGTAGCGGGCGAGTCCGGCCCAGATGAGGGCGATGACGGCGCCGTTGCGGTGGGCGGGGTGGACGCAGGAGCGGCCGACCTCCACCAGGTCGTGCCGGACGGGGGCGAGCCGGGTGAGGTCGAACTCGCTCTCGGAGTAGAGGCGTCCGGCGACGGCGGCCCGGTCGGGCGGCAGGAGGCGGTAGGTGCCGACGACCTGGCCGGTGCTCTCCTCCCGTACGAGGAGGTGGTCGCAGTACGCGTCGAAGGCGTCGGTGTCGAGGCCGGGCTCGGGGCCGTCGAGCCGGGCGCCTAGTTCACCGGCGAACACCTGGTGGCGCAGCCGCTGGGCGGCGCGGACGTCCTCCTGGTCGCGGGCGAGTCCGACGACGTACCGGGGCGTGGGCGCTTCGACGAGGGGGACGGGCCGCTGGTCGGCGGCCTGCGGCTGGACGGGGACGGCGAGAGACTGGGGCTGGGCCTGGATGTGGACGCCGAGCGTGGGGGTCGGTGCGGACATGTCGGGCTCCTCCGGCGTACGGAAGCGGGGACGGGGCAGGTGCCGGGCCGTGTGAGCGGTGGCCCGGCTCCTTACTTCTTCCGTCACCGGCTGGATTCGACATGACCGTCCGGGGGATCGCGGGTGTGGAGGCGCTGAATGCTATTCGGCGAGGGTGTCCGTGATCGCGGCCGATGCCTCCCGGGCGGCCTTCACCGGGTCCTCGCCCTGGAGGACGGCCGTCATGTAGGGCTTGATGGGGTTGTCGGCCTCGACGTCCGCCCACTGCGGGGAGTTGGGGGTGGCCCGGCCGCGCGCGGCGCCCCTGGCCATGACGGCGATGGCCTCCTCGCCGGCGACGACGGAGGCGAGCGCCTTCTTGTTGGGCACGTAGCCCATGGTCCGGGCCAGCTCGGTCTGCCACTTCTCGCCGGCCAGCGCCTTGACGACGTCGAGGGCGGCCCCGCGCTGGGGCGCGTTCTCCGGGATGATGAGGTCGGAGCCGCCGGTGAACACGGCGCACGGCTGGTCCGCCTTGGCGCCGGGTATCGGGAAGTAGCCGAGCTTGTCCTTCAGTCCAGGGTTGGCCTTGAGGATGGCGGCGACGGCGCTGGGCGCGGCGATGAGCTGGGCCACGTCTCCCTTGGCGAAGACGTCGGCCTGCGGCGGGTTCTGCTCGTCGGCGTCCTTCGGGCCGGATCCGAGGGACTGGAGGCTCTTGTAGAAGGCCATGCCGCGCTGGGCCGCGGCGCTGTCGAGCGCCCCGGTCCACACCCCGCCCTTGCCGGTGGCGAGTTCGCCGCCCTCGTCCCAGATGAAGCCGGCGAGGGTGTACCAGTCCTGTCCTGCGAGGTAGATGCCCTGGGAGCCGCTGGTGTTGAGCTTCTCGGTGTCGGTGAGCCACTCGGCGCGGGTGGCCGGCGGCTTGTCGATGCCGGCGTCCGCGAACAGGTCCTTGTTGTAGATGACGATGCGGTTCGCCGCGTACCAGGGGATGCCGTACTGGGATCCGCCAATGCTGCCGGGTTCGGCGAGGCCGGGCAGCCAGTCCTCGCTGCCGAGGTCGCGGACCGACTCCAGGGTGAGGTCGTAGAGCTTCTCGGTGTCGGCGTACTGGGCGACCTGGGTGTTGCCGACCTCGATGACGTCGGGTCCGCCGGAGCCCTGGATCGCCTCGGTGACCTTCTTTCCGATGCCGGTCCACTCCTGGACGGTGACCTGGAGTTCGACGCCGTCGTGCTCCTGCTCGTACGCCTCGGTGAAGCGGGTGAGGAAGTCCTCGCTGACGCTGTCCCGCATGAGCCAGATGTTGACGGTCTTCGTCCCGCCGTCGCCGCCCGGCAGCATCCCGCAGCCGGCGAGGGCGAGCGCGGTGGCGGCTGCCAGGGGACAGGCGAGATGGCGGTTCTTCACGTAGGTCACCTTCTGCGGGTGCAGCACGGGGGTCGTGCGCATGGGGGCTGACCCGGCATGGGGGGACCGAACGGGCTGTTCGCGCGGGTATGTGGCCTGGATTCTGGTCTGGACCAACGGGATGGTCAAGTCCTTGACGATCCCGCCCCACCCCGCACGCCCGACAGGGCGCTGTCGTGTCGCGCGGCGACCGGCCCTGGGGCACCGTGGAGAAAACGCACCGAGAGGAGCCCGGCCCCCATGTCGAACCACACCTACCGCGTCACCGAGATCGTCGGCACGTCCACCGAGGGCGTCGACGAGGCCATCCGCAACGGCATCGACCGTGCCTCACAGACGCTGAGGGGCCTCGACTGGTTCGAGGTGACGCAGGTCCGCGGTCACATCGTCGACGGCTCGATCGAGCACTACCAGGTCGGGCTGAAGGTCGGGTTCCGCCTGGAGGACGAGACGGCCTGAGCGGCGGTCCCGGCCCCGATCAGGTCCGGCCCTCCTTCTCCTGGGCGTCCCTCAGCGTCTGCGACGGGGTCGCCCACAGGGCGCGTACGACACGGAAGCCCGCCGCCTCCGCCGCGTCGCACACCAGCAGGTCGTCGTCGACGAGCATCCTGACCGTGCGGTCGGCGCCGAGCCGGCGCAGGATCTCCACCTTGGTCACCCGGGCGGGCCTGAAGTCGCGGTTGCGGCGCATGTGCACCGGCCCTTCCGGGAGCCGGTGCGCGGCCAGCCAGTCCAGGGTGTCCCGGCGGCAGCGCTCCGGCCGCCCGGTGAGATAGACGATGTCGCACTCCACCGCCGCCTCCCGGCACAGCGCGATCCCCTCGTCGAGCGGCGGATCGTCGGGCGCCGCCGCGAAGAAGGCGTCCCAGTCCTTGGGCCGCCGCTCCAGGAAGTGCTGACGGTGAGCGGTCGCGGCGAGCGTGTTGTCCAGGTCGAAGACGGCCAGAGGCCTGTTGTCGGCGGTCACGCCCCCAGCCTAGGAGCCGCACGGCGCGGGCGGCGCGGTGGGCCGCGGGCAACCGGACAATGAACCGTCCCACGCGGGACCTTCGGTCAGGCCCGCTGCCTGTGCGGTGTCGCCGCCCGGTGTTGCGTGGGGGTGATGCCGCGGCAGCGCTTGAAGGCGACGCTGAGGGCGAAGGTGGTGGAGTACCCCACCTTGTGGGCGATGGCGCCGACCGTGTCGTCCGTGTCACGGAGCAGGTCGGCCGCCAGGGCGACGCGCCACGTCGCCAGGTAGGTGATGGGCGGTTCACCGATGTGGCGGGCGAAGTCGCGGGCCAGACCCGACCATGAGGCACCCGCCTTGGCCGCGAGGGACGCCACGGTCCACGGGTGCGCCGGGTCGTCGTGCATCAGCCGGAGGGCGCTCGCGACGACCGAGTCGTCCGTGGGCCGGAACCAGGCGGGTGCGTGGTTCTTGGGACGGTGCCCGATCCGGCGGGACATGGACAGCCACCTGTCCGACGGCGTGCAGACCGCGCTCGGCCGGCCGCCCCGCTCCTTCGTCCTGTTCGTGAAGGAGGCCGCGGCAGCCGGCGCCTGACGCGACTGACGTAGGGACGGGCGGTGACACCACCGCCCGCACGGGAAGGCCCCCACAGCCCCGACCGGAACAGAAGGGGACCAACGGGTAACATCGCCGCATGCCCGACAGCCCCCATGATCCGTACGTCCGTGTCCGCGGTGCCCGTGAGCACAATCTCGCCGGGGTGGACGTCGACATCCCCCGTGACGCGCTCGTCGTCTTCACCGGGGTCTCCGGTTCCGGCAAGTCGTCCCTGGCCTTCGGGACGATCTACGCGGAGGCGCAGCGGCGCTACTTCGAGTCGGTGGCGCCGTACGCGCGCCGGCTGATCCACCAGGTGGGGGCACCGGCGGTCGGCGAGATCAGCGGGCTGCCGCCGGCGGTCTCCCTCGAACAGCGCAGGTCCTCGCCGAACGCCCGCTCCTCCGTCGGTACGGTGACCACCCTCTCCAACTCCCTCCGGATGTTGTTCTCGCGCGTCGGGACCTACCCGGAGGGCGCCGGGCGGCTCGACTCCGACGCCTTCTCGCCCAACACGGCGGCGGGCGCCTGCCCCGCGTGCCACGGACTCGGGCGGATCCACGAGACGAGCGAGGAACTGCTCGTCCCCGACCGTGAACTGTCGATCCGTCAGGGGGCCATCGCCGCCTGGCCGGGTGCCTGGCAGGGGAAGAACCTGCGGGACGTCCTCGACACCCTCGGGTACGACGTCGACCGGCCGTGGCGCGAGCTCGACGCGAAGGACCGGGAGTGGATCCTGTTCACCGACGAACAGCCGGTCGTCACCGTCCATCCGGTACGGGAGGCCGATCGCATCCAACGTCCTTACCAGGGCACGTACATGAGCGCCCGGCGGTACGTGATGCGGACCTTCTCCGACTCGAAGAGCCCGACCCTTCGCGCCAAGGCGGAACGCTTCCTCACCAGCGCGCCCTGCCCGGCGTGCGGCGGCGGCCGGCTGCGGCCCGAGGCTTTGGCGGTGACCTTCGCCGGCCGTACGATCGCCGACCTCGCCTCGCTGCCCCTCACCGCCCTGTCGGGGCTGCTCTCCGCCGGGGCCGCGTCACCGGCCGGTGGCTCGGAGACCGCGCGGGTGCTCACCGAGGACCTCGTCGCCCGGATCGCGACGGTGACCGAACTCGGCCTGGGCTACCTCAGTCTGGACCGCGCCACCCCCACCCTCTCCAACGGGGAGCTCCAGCGGCTGCGCCTCGCCACGCAGCTCCGCTCGGGGCTCTTCGGCGTGGTGTACGTCCTCGACGAGCCGTCCGCCGGCCTGCACCCGGCCGACACCGAGGCCCTGCTCGTGGTCCTCGACCGGCTGAAGGCCGCCGGGAACTCCGTCTTCGTCGTCGAGCACCACCTCGACGTCGTCCGGCACGCCGACTGGCTCGTGGACGTCGGCCCGCGCGCCGGAGTCCACGGCGGGCGCGTGCTGCACAGCGGTCCGCCGGAGGGGCTCGCGGACGTCGAGGCGTCCGCGACCCGGCGCTTCCTCTTCGACCGGGCGCCCGCGCCCGCGCGGAAGGTACGGGAGCCGGCCGGCTGGCTGCGGACGGGCCCGCTCACCCGGCACAACCTGCGCGCGGTCGACGCGGCCTTCCCCCTCGCCGTACTGACCGCCGTCACCGGTGTCTCCGGCTCGGGGAAGTCGACGCTCGTCGGCTCGCTGACCGAGGAACTTGCGGGCGTGGGACGTCTCGTGACAGTGGATCAGCGGCCGATCGGGCGTACACCGCGCTCCAATCTCGCCACGTACACGGGACTGTTCGACGTCGTGCGCAGACTGTTCACGGAGACGGAGGAGGCGCGGGCGCGCGGCTACAAGGCGGGCCGCTTCTCCTTCAACGTCCCGGGTGGGCGCTGCGAGACCTGTCAGGGCGAGGGTTTCGTCTCGGTGGAGCTCCTCTTCCTGCCGAGCACGTACGCGCCGTGCCCCGACTGCCACGGCGCCCGCTACAACCCGGAGACCCTCCAGGTGCGGCTGCGGGGCCTCACCATCGCCGAGGTCCTCGACCTGACCGTCGAGTCCGCCGCCGCGTTCTTCGACGACACCCCGGCCGCCACCCGGAGCCTGCGCACCCTGCTCGACGTGGGTCTCGGGTATCTGCGGCTCGGGCAGCCCGCCACCGAGCTGTCCGGCGGCGAGGCGCAGCGCATCAAGCTGGCGTCCGAACTCCAGCGGCCACACCGCTCCCCCACCCTGTACGTGCTCGACGAGCCGACGACCGGGCTGCACCCGGCGGACGTCGAGGTCCTGATGCGCCAGCTCCACGGTCTCGTGGACGCCGGCCACTCGGTGATCGTCGTCGAGCACGACATGGACGTCGTCGCCACCGCGGACTGGGTGGTCGACCTCGGTCCGGGCGGCGGCGACGAGGGCGGCCGGGTGGTGGCCGCGGGCCCGCCGGCCGAGGTGGCGGCCGCGCCGGAGAGCCGGACAGCTCCATACCTGGCCAGGGCGCTGGGCAGCTGACCCGGTACGCTCTCCCGCACACGGAACGGGGGGCGGGGCGACGTGGCACTGCGGGACAACGACCCGGCGGAGATCGGTGGTTACGCGCTCCTCGACCGGCTGGGCGCGGGAGGCATGGGCACGGTCTTCCTCGCGCGGGCCGAGTCGGGACGGCCGGTGGCGCTCAAGGTCGTGCACGAACAGTTCGCCGCGGACGCGGAGTTCCGTACCCGGTTCCGGCAGGAGGTACGGGCGGCCCGCCGGGTCAGCGGAGCCTTCACCGCGCCGGTGGTCGACGCGGACCCCGAGGCGGAGCGGCCCTGGATGGCGACGGCGTACGTCCCCGGGCGCACCCTCCGCGACCGGGTCGAATCCGAAGGTCCCCTGTCCGGTTCCGAGTTGCGCCGCCTCGCGGTGGGTCTCGTGGAGGCGCTCCGGGAGCTGCACCAGGTGCGGGTGATCCACCGCGACCTCAAGCCCGACAACGTCCTGCTCACGGAGGACGGCCCCCGGGTCATCGACTTCGGCATCTCCCGCGCGCCCGATCACCGCACCATGACGGTCACGGGCCGTGTCCTCGGCACGCCTCCGTACATGTCCCCGGAACAGCTGTCCGCCCCGCACCGGGTGGCCCCGGCGACGGACGTCTTCTCCCTGGGTGCGGTCCTCTGCTACGCGACGACGGGCAGGGGCCCGTTCGACGGCGGAAGCCCGTACATGACGGCGTACAACGTGGTCCACGAGCCGCCGGAGGTGGCGGAACTCTCCGGGACCGTCCGGGAGATCGTCCAGTGGTGCCTGACGAAGGAGCCGGCGGAACGTCCGGGTCCCGACGACCTGCTGACGGCGCTCCGCGCGGTGCCGGAGAACGAGTGGGGCCGCCGCCCGACCGCTCCCTCGCGCCACCCGGCCGCGCCCGCCGCCCCCACGGACCGTTCACGAGCCCGTCGGAGGCCGCTGCTGGTCCTCGCCGCGGCGGTGGCCCTGACGGTGGGGACGGGCTCGTACGTGGCGTGGCCGGAAGGCGGTGCCGGAGCCGACGCGGGCAGCGGTACGCGGACCCCGTCCGCCCCCACGCGGGGTACGGCCGAGCCGAACGTGCCGTCGGCCGCCGCTCTCGCGGCACCGACCACGTACCGCCCCGTGGCCGGCGGCGACGGAGCCGCTCCGCACGCCTACGCCGACGCGCCCGAGCGCCGGCCGAAGGGCTGGCGGCCCTGGACGGCGGGGGGCCGATCTCGGTCAGTGCGTCTTCGCCGACGCCTCGCTCGTCTGTCTCTCCGCCACCGGCGGGACCGGGCCGAGACGGGTCGTCCGGCTGGACGCGGCGACCGGGCGGGAGCTCTGGTCCGTACCGACGGAGGTGAACGGCGGGGAGTCGCCCGCCGTGGTGAACGGCGTGGTCGTCGTCCCGGCACCACGGGCACTGAAGGGCCTCCGGCTCACCGACGGTTCCGCTCGCTGGACGCTCCGGACGAAGGGGAAGCCGCTCCATCTCACCGGCGACGCCACCCGCGCCTACGCGTCTCTGGTCGACGGCACCCTGCTCGCCGTGGACGCCCGATCCGGACACCGGAGGTGGGAACGCGCCCTCGACCACGCCCTCTTCGGCGGGAGTCTCCTCCGGGTCGACGCTTTCGCCGTGCACGTGGTCACGGCGAAGGACGCAGCGGGGGCCGACGCCTTCCGTGGCGAGCGCGTCTCCTCGTTCGCCACGACGGACGGACGGCCGCTCGACACGACGCGCCTCACCAGGCCCTGTGATCCGGTCCAGTTCTCCGTGGTGATGCTCAAGGGTCCGCGCGGAACGTTCCTGTGCCGCATCGCCTCCCTGGAGGGCGAAAAGCCCGGCTTCCTCCTCAACTCCGCGGCCGACGGGCCCGACACCGGGTCCGGCAACCGGCTGGCGAACGTCTCGCTGCGGTCCCTGACCGTCTCCGACGGCCATGTGTTCGCCCGCGTCGGCTCCCAGCGACCCGACGACGACTTCGCCGAGATCGACCCCGAACTGCTGGGTGGCCCCGTCTGGCAGCTTCCGCTGGGCATGAGGTGTGACCCGGAGGACCCCGCGCCCGTCGTGACCGGCCAGCGGGCCTACGTGCTCTGCGGCGCCCGTGGGGCCGTCGTGGACCTGACCCGGCACACGGTGGCGAGCCGCTTCACGCTGCCTCCGGGTGCGACGCGCGCCGGAGGAGAGTCGTGGAACCTCCTGGTCGCCGGGGGCCTGGTCTTCGTCCTGACGCAGCAGGGCTGGGTCTCCGTCGACCCCTACGCCGCGCCCCTGTGAACCCGCCTCCCAGGGCGCTCGGCGACTGACCCGGGCCCCGGCCTACCCCTTCACCTTCCTCCGCGCCCGCAGCCACTCCCTGTTCATCGCCGTGATCGACGGCAGCGGGATCCCCTTGGGGCACGCCGTCGCGCACTCCCCCGTCAGGGTGCAGCCGCCGAAGCCCTCCGCGTCCATCTGGGCCACCATGTCGAGGACCCTGGTCTCGCGCTCGGGTGACCCCTGGGGCAGGACGTTCAGGTGGTTGACCTTGGCGGAGGTGAAGAGCATCGCCGAGCCGTTCGGGCAGGCCGCCACGCACGCGCCGCAGCCGATGCACTCCGCGTGCTCGAAGGCCGAGTCGGCGTCGGCCTTCGGGACGGGGGTCGCGTGGGCCTCGGGGGCCGCGCCCGTGGGCGCGGTGATGTAGCCGCCGGCCTGGATGACGCGGTCGAAGGCGGAGCGGTCGACGACGAGGTCCTTGACGACGGGGAAGGCCGCCGCGCGCCAGGGCTCGATGTCGATGGTGTCGCCGTCGCGGAACGCCCGCATGTGGAGCTGGCAGGTGGTGGTCCGCTCGGGCCCGTGGGCGTCGCCGTTGATGACGAGGCTGCACGCGCCGCAGATGCCCTCGCGGCAGTCGTGGTCGAAGGCCACGGGGTCCTCGCCCCGCAGGATGAGGTCCTCGTTGAGGGTGTCGAGCATCTCCAGGAAGGACATGTCGGCGGAGATGCCGTCCACGTCGTAGGTGGACATGGCGCCGGGGGCGCCGGCGTTCCGCTGGCGCCAGACGCGCAGGGTGAGCCTCATGCGTAGCTCCGCTGGGTGGGGTGGACGTACTCGAACGTGAGGTCCTCCTTGTGGAGGACGGGCGCGCCGCCGCCGTCGAACTCCCAGGCCGCCACGTACGCGAACTCCTCGTCGCGGCGGGCGGCTTCGCCGTCCGGCGTGCGGTGTTCCTCGCGGAAGTGGCCGCCGCATGACTCGGCGCGGTGGAGCGCGTCGAGGCACATGAGTTCGGCGAGTTCCAGGTAGTCGACGACGCGGTTGGCCTTCTCCAGGGACTGGTTGAACTCCGCTCCGGTGCCGGGGACCTTGACGCGGTTCCAGAACTCCTCGCGGATCTCGGGGATGCGCCGCAGTGCCTTCCGGAGTCCTTCCTCCGTGCGGGCCATTCCGCAGTACTCCCACATGAGGGTGCCGAGTTCGCGGTGGAAGGAGTCGGGGGTGCGGTCGCCGTCGACGGCGAGGAGCAGGTTCAGCCGGTCCTCGGTCTCGGCGAGCACCTCCCGTACGGCCGGGTGGTCGTCGGTGACGGGTTCGGCGTGGGGGTGGCGGGCGAGGTAGTCGTTGACGGTGGCGGGGAGGACGAAGTAGCCGTCGGCGAGGCCCTGCATGAGGGCGGAGGCGCCGAGCCGGTTGGCTCCGTGGTCGGAGAAGTTGGCCTCGCCGATGGCGAAGAGGCCGGGGACGGTGGTCTGGAGGTCGTAGTCGACCCAGAGTCCGCCCATCGTGTAGTGGACGGCCGGATAGATCCGCATGGGGACCTCGTACGGGTTCTCGGCGGTGATCCGCTCGTACATGTCGAAGAGGTTGCCGTACTTCTCCTCGACGGCGGCCCGGCCCATGCGGCGGATCGCGTCGGCGAAGTCGAGGTAGACGCCCTCGCCGCCGGGGCCGACGCCGCGGCCTTCGTCGCAGACGTTCTTGGCGGCGCGGGAGGCGATGTCGCGGGGGACGAGGTTGCCGAAGGAGGGGTAGATCCGCTCCAGGTAGTAGTCGCGCTCGTCCTCGGGGATGTCGGCGGCGGGGCGGGTGTCGCCCTTGGCCTTGGGGACCCAGATGCGTCCGTCGTTGCGGAGGGACTCGCTCATCAGGGTCAGCTTGGACTGGTGGTCGCCGGTGCGCGGGATGCAGGTGGGGTGGATCTGGGTGAAGCAGGGGTTGGCGAAGTACGCGCCGCGCCGGTGGGCCCGCCAGACGGCGGTGGCGTTGGAGTTCATGGCGTTCGTCGACAGGTAGAAGACGTTGCCGTAGCCACCGCTGGCGAGGACGACGGCGTCCGCGTAGTGGGTGGAGATCTCGCCCGTGATCAGGTCGCGGGCGACGATGCCGCGGGCGCGGCCGTCGACGACGACGAGGTCGAGCATCTCCGTACGGGCGTGCATCTCGACGTTGCCGGCGGCGATCTGCCGGGAGAGGGCCTGGTAGGCGCCGAGGAGGAGCTGCTGGCCGGTCTGGCCGCGGGCGTAGAAGGTGCGGGAGACCTGGACGCCGCCGAAGGAGCGGGTGTCGAGGAGTCCGCCGTACTCGCGGGCGAAGGGGACGCCCTGGGCGACGCACTGGTCGATGATCTCGACGGAGATCTGGGCGAGGCGGTGGACGTTGGACTCGCGGGCGCGGAAGTCGCCGCCCTTGACGGTGTCGTAGAAGAGGCGGTGGATGGAGTCGCCGTCGTTGCGGTAGTTCTTGGCGGCGTTGATGCCGCCCTGGGCGGCGATGGAGTGGGCCCGGCGCGGGGAGTCCTGGAAGCAGAACTGGACGACCTGGTAGCCCTGTTCGGCGAGGGTGGCGCCGGCGGAGCCGCCTGCGAGGCCGGTACCGACGACGATGATCCGGTGCTTGCGGCGGTTGGCGGGGTTGACCAGCTTCGCCTGGAAGCGACGGGTGTCCCAGCGTTCGGCGACGGGTCCTGCGGGGGCCCTGGTGTCGGCGATCGGCTCGCCCACGCGGTGGTCGGGGAAGGTCATTCAGCTCACCACTCCGGTCATGACGGCGACGGGGACGGAGACGAAGCCCGCGGTCAGGGCGAGCGCGAGGCCGTTGGCCGCGCCCCTGAGGAGGCGTTCGCGGCGGGCGCTGCCGATGCCGAGGGTCTGGGCGGCGCTCCAGAAGCCGTGGCGGACGTGGAGGCCGACGGCGAGCATGGCGACGATGTAGATGACGTTGCCGTACCAGGTGGAGAAGGTGTCGACGACGTTCTGGTAGGGCCTGCCCTCCTCGAAGCCGCCGGGGTGGACGGTGCCGGTGGTCAGGTCGAGGACGTGCCAGACGATGAAGAGGGCGAGGATGATCCCGCCCCAGCGCATGGTGCGGGTGGCGTACGAGGCGCCCTTGCGGCGGTGGACGTACGCGGTGGGGCGGGCCTTCAGGTCGCGGCGGCTGAGCTGGTACGCGGAGACGGCGTGGGCGACGACCGCGGCGAGGAGCACGATCCGGACGAGCCAGAGGGCCCACTCGTGGTGCAGGACCGGAGCGCCCATGACCCGCAGCCAGTGGCCGTAGGCGTTGAACTCCTCGGGGCCGAAGAAGACCTTGAGGTTGCCGGCGACGTGGGCGACGAGGTAGCCGAGCATGAGCAGCCCGCTGACGGCCATGACCGTCTTCTTGCCGAGGGTCGATGACAGGAATCCGCGTGACGGTGTGGGGGACGGCGGTCGGCCCGCCGTCCGGTCCCTCGTGGGTGCCAGAGCCATGTTCACGACGCTAGGGCCGAAGGACCCGAGAGGTCCAAGACATGGTCCGGCTGATCTCGATAGGTGGCGCCTATTGATGTGGCTTACCCTGGGCTCATGCAGTTCCAGCAGCTCCTCTACTTCGTCGCCGTGGCCGAGACCCGTCACTTCACCCGGGCCGCCGAGCGCGTCCACGTCTCGCAGCCCTCGCTCTCCCAGCAGATCAAGGCCCTGGAACAGGAGTTGGGCGCGGAGCTGTTCAGCCGCGCCCGGGGGAACATCACGCTCACCGACGCGGGCGAGGCCCTGCTGCCGCTCGCGCGCCGGATCCTCGCCGACACGGAGACGGCCCGGCTCGAGGTGCAGGAGCTGGCGCAGCTCAAGCGGGGCCGGGTACGCCTCGGGGCGACGCCGAGCCTGTGCACGGGACTCCTGCCCGACGTGCTGCGGGCCTTCCACGACCTGCACCCGGGGATCGAGCTGCTGATCGAGGAGGGCGGCTCGCACGATCTCGTACGGGAGCTGGCGCGCGGCGCCCTCGACCTGGCCCTCGTGGTGCTGCCCCTGCCGACCCCGTCACCCGCCCTGACGACGGTCGAGCTGCTCCGGGAGGACCTGGTGGTGGTCTCCTCCGCCTCGGCGCCGGCGCCGCGCCGCCCGGTCCGGATCACGGACCTGCGGGACCAGCCGCTCGTGATGTTCCGGCACGGCTACGACCTGCGGGAACTGACCGTGGCGGCCTGTCGGGCGGCGGGGTTCGAGCCCACCTTCACGGTCGAGGGCGGCGAGCTGGACGCGGTCCTCGGATTCGTACGGGCGGGGCTCGGGCTCGCGGTCGTCCCGGCGATGGTGGCGGCGCGCGCGGGCCGCGACCTGCGGGTGACCGCCCTCGCCCGGCCGGGTCTGCGCCGCACCATCGCCCTGGCCCACCGCAGCGACGTGGCGCCCCCCAGGGCGGCCCGGGAGCTCCAGCGGATGCTGCTCGCCTCCCGCCGGGGCCGGGGCGGGGAACCGGACCGGGGCGGGGAACCGGACCGGGGCTGAGGCGCCGGGCCGGGCGCCCGCCCCTCGCCCCGAAATCCGCGTGCGACGGGCCACGGACGGCTGCGAGCATGCGTCCATGGCTCACTCGCTCGAACATCTGGTCGTCCGGCACACCCGCCGTCTCCCCTCCCCCACCGGTCCGGCCGGGGACGGGACCGCCGCCGCGCGCAGGTTCGACGCGGCCTTGGTGACCGCCGGGTTCAAGCTCTCGGCCGAGCTGATCGAGCGCCTCTCGGGGCTCACGGAGGCGACGGTCGTCGGGACCGCCGTCCGCACCCTCGAGACGGTCCGCGAGCTCGTCGGCGACCATGTGCGGCACAACGTCTACTTCGTCGACTTCCCGGCCAACGTGCCGGACACGCTCGACTTCTGGACGGCGTGCCTGGCCGAGGCGCTCGACGACGGCGACGGCCGCGCGGGGACGGTCGACCAGCTGCGCGCGGGCGTCCTCGACCTGCTGACCCTCCCGTCGTACGGCCGCTACCAGCACACGTACGAGGAGATGCTCGCCGTACACGACGAGCTGATCGCGGCGGCCGGTGACCGGCTGACCGTGCTGCACCTCGGCGCGGACGCGGACACCGAGGTCACCGCGCTCTATCTCGCCCTGGCGGGGAGCACGGCCCCGCTCGGCGAGGAGCACCTGCGTGATCTGGCCGTGCTGGCCGAGCACGGCGCGGACGGCCCCCAGCCCGAGGTGATCCCGGTCCGGGAGAACCGCGCCGTCGTCAACGCGGCCCGGATCCGCGTGGGCGCGGCGCCGCTGTTCGACACCGTGACCGACGTCCTGCGGCTGGCCTGCGCCCTCGCGGACGGTGATGTCACGCTGCGGGAGCCCACCCGGTTCCGCGCGCTGTCCCGGCCGCATCGCCGTGCCCTGCTCGCGGGACTCGACGCGGTCGTGGCCGCGTCGTCTGCCAAGCTGTCGGACGTGCCCGCGCACGGGGAGGCGTGGAAGCGGCTCGGGGAGCGGCTGCACCCCCACGAGTATCCGCACTGGCCGCACGCCGCCGAGGTGTTCGCCGTGGCCCGGGGAGAGCGCAGGGCGCCGTCGTTCGACAGCCGTGTGGAGGAGATGCTCGTACGGGGCGATGTCGCCGGCGCGGCGGAGCTGCTGGCCTCCCATGCGCCGGGACGTCTGTTCCGCGCCCTGGACCGGCTCCTGCGCGGCGCGGCGGAGGGCGAGGAGCGGGAGGCGGTCCTCGCGGCCGTCGAGCGGGCGGCGCCCGAGGTGTCGGGCCGGGTCGTCCTGTCGGTCCGCGAACACGTCCAGAACCGCGCGGGCGGGAGCGACGGGGCCCGCAGGGTGTTCGTGAACCGGGAGGGCAAGGCCTGGGTGACGGACGACACGCGTCCGCCGCTGGAGGACTCCGACCGCCGACGGGTCATCGAGGTCCTCGATGCCGAGACCCGTCGCCGACTCCCCTCCCCGGAGCGCCTGTTGATCGATCCCGACGTGCTGGACGTGGCCCTGCCGTTGAGCGGTCGGGCGGCCTCGGCGGGGCTCGGTGTGCTGCCGCGCGGCTCCGTCTCGCCGGTCGAGGGGGAGTTGCTGCGCTTCTTCACGTACTGGAGGCAGGCGCGGTACACGACCGACCTCGATCTCTCGGCGCTCGTCCTGGACGCCGACTACTCGACCGTGACGTGGCTGTCGTACACGGCCCTGACCGACGTCGAGGGCCGGCACTCGGGTGACATCACCGAAGCGCCGGACGGGGCTTCGGAGTTCATCGATCTGAGGCTCGGCGCGGTGCGGGGCACGTTCATCGTCCCGCAGGTGTACGTCTTCTCGGGCGAGGGGTTCGACGAGGTGGCGGAGGGCTTCTTCGGCTTCATGCTCCGCGAGGGCGAGCAGCGTGGCCGGCCGTTCGAGCCGCGTACCGTGCGGATGAAGTCGGATCTGCGCGGTCCCGGCCGGGTGGCCCTGCCGCTCGCCTTCCGGCGGGACGACGAGGGCCGCTGGCACGCGCACTGGCTCCACCTGTATCTGAGGGGAGCACCGTCGGCGAACCAGGTCGAGGGGCACCGGGTGACGATCGCGGTCGTGATGCGCGCCCTGCTCGGACGCACCCATCTGACCGTACGTCACCTCGTGGCGCTGATGGAGGAGTCGGGGGCGAAGACGACGCTGTGGGACGGCCGGACGGTACCGGAAGGACCGGTCACGTACATCGGTCTGGAGCGGCCGGAAGGCCTGGCTCCGGGCTCGCGTGTGCTCACCCCGGAAAATCTGCGCGACCTGCTGCCCGCCTGAGTGTTACGGTCGTACCGGGGCGAGGCCATGGAGAGGCTTCCTTCTACCCACTCCTTGAAATAGCCTCTCCGCTTTCCTCCCCCGTACCTCTTCCCGGCCTCCCCGCTTCGCGTGGGGAGGCCGGTTCTGTACGCGCGACCCTCAGACCGCGTCCGCTCAGACCGCGTCCGCCAGGAGCAGCGAGTGGATGCGGTCCGGGGCTCCGGGGCGGGCGTAGTACCAGCCCTGGGCCGTGTCGCAGCCGAGCTCGCGGAGCTGGCGGGCCTGGGCGCCGGTCTCCACGCCCTCGACGGTGACGGCGAGCTCCAGGCTGTGCGCCAGGGAGACGATCCCCTCGACGATCTTGAGGTCGACCGGGTCCACCGGGTGCTGCTGCATGCCCCGGGTGAAGGAGCGGTCGAGCTTGAGGACGCTCACCGGCAGACGGCGCAGGTTGGCCAGGTTCGAGTAGCCGGTGCCGAAGTCGTCGAGCGCGATGTCCACGCCCATCTCGGCGAGCTGCCGCAGCGGCTTGAGCAGGTCCTCGTCGGCGCCGATGAGCGCCGACTCGGTCACCTCCAGGCAGAGGGCGCCCGGTTCGAGCCCCGACCGTTCCAGGACGTCGACGGTGTCGGCGACCAGGCGCGGGTGATGGAGCTGGGTCGGGGAGAGGTTGACGTTGATCCGCAGGGGGCCGCCGTCGGAGTGCCGGGTCTGCCAGAAGCGGGCCTGCCGTACGGCCTCCTGGAGCACCCAGCGGCCGAGCGGCACGATGAGGCCGGTGTCCTCGGCGAGCGGGATGAAGCGGTCGGGGCCGAGCACCCCGTGCTGCGGGTGGCACCACCGTACGAGCGCCTCGGCGCCGTGCACGCTGCCGTCGCCGAGGTGGACGAGCGGCTGGTACTCGATGAAGAACTCGCCGCGCTCCAGGGCGGCCGGCAGGGCCGTGGTGAGTCCGTGCCGGGTGATGGCGCGGGCGTCGGCCTCCGCGTCGGCGAGTTCGAAGCGGTTGCCGCCTGCCGACTTGGCGCGGTACATGGTGATGTCGGCGCTCCGCAGCACCTCGGCGGGGGTGCGCTCGCCGGCCGGGCCCTCGACGACGCCGAGGCTGCCGCGGACGGTCAGTTCGCGGCCGTCGATGCGCAGGGGCGTGGAGAGGGCCGCGAGGATGCGGTCGGCGAGTTCGGTGACGTCCCGCTCGCCGCCCGGGGCGGTGGTGAGGGCGACGAACTCGTCCCCGCCGAGCCGGGCCACCATCTCGCCGGATCCGGTGACGCAGCTCTGGAGCCGGTCGGCGACCTCGACGAGCAGGCGGTCGCCGGTGGAGTGACCGAGGCTGTCGTTGATGACCTTGAAGCCGTCGAGGTCCAGGTAGCAGAGGCCGAAGCGGGCGTTCTCGCCGGGCGCGAGGGCCTTCTCGAGACGCTCGAAGAACAGGGTCCGGTTGGGCAGGCCCGTGAGTGCGTCGTGGGTGGCCTCGTACCGCAGGCGCAGGTGGAGCAGGCGCCGTTCGGTGGTGTCCTCCATGAGGGCCAGCTGGTACTGGGGGTTGCCCTCGGCGTCCCGGAGGAGCGAGACGGTGAGGTTGGTCCACAGAACCGTTCCGTCACCGCGGTAGTACGGCTTCTCGACCCGGTAGTGCTCCCGGTCGCCGCGGACCAGCTCGTCGTACAGCTTCCAGACGTGCGGGCCGTCCTCGGGGTGGACCCACTCGCTCACGTTCCGGCTGCGGACCTGGCCCTCCATCCCGCCGAACATGCGGGTGAGGGTCTCGTTGACCTCCAGGACGTTGCCGTCGAGGTCGGCGATGCCGATCCCTATGGCCGCCCCGTCGAAGACCGCCCGGAAGCGGCTCTCGGTGGCGTGCAGGGCGATCTCGGCGGCGCTGCGGGCGGAGAGCGCGGACCGGGCGATGGCCTCCTGCTCGGCGCGGGTCCGCTCGCGCAGCGCCTGCGCGTAGCCGGCGGCCATGGCGTGCTGGAGCCGGGCGCAGCGGGCCCGGAGCTCCTCGGCCGGCAGGTCCGACTCGCCACCGCAGTACAGCACCAGGTACGAGTCGACGACGCCGAGACTACGGCCGAGCGCGTCCGGGTCGGTGCAGTGGGCGGCGACGAGGGCCGCGCCGGTGCGCTGGGCCGGGGCCGTGTCGAACGGCCGGGCGTGCAGGGCGTCGTAGAGGGTGCGGGCCAGGGGCAGCAGATGCCCCTCGAACTCGGCGCGGGTCAGCGAGGTGGCGGTCACCGGGAAGATCGCGCGGCTCCAGATGGTGACGAACCGCCTGAGTCTGTCCTCCGGGCCGTCCGCTTCGGCGACCGTGCCGGACGGCTGCGTCGGGACCTTCACGCCTTGCGCCCCACCCCTGCGAAACCGGAGAAGGCGTAGGGATCCTCCTCCTCGACCGGACCGTCCGGACGCCAGAGGGGCATCGGGACGAGGCCGGGCTCGACCAGTTCGGTGCCCTCGAAGAAGCGGGTGATCTCGTCGCCGGAACGCATCACCAGGGGGTTGCGGATGTTCCGGTAGACGCCGACGGTGCCGCCCGCCTGTTCCTCGGAGAGCGGGATGCCCTCGTACGAGGCGTGGGTGAGGACGACGAGGCTGCCGGGCGCGAGGGCGGCGATCAGCTCGGCGACGGCCTCGTGCGGCCGGTCCTCGTCCTCCAGGAAGTGCAGGACGGCGACGAGGAGGAGCGCCACGGGCCGCTCCAGGTCGAGGAGTCGGGTGACGTCGGGGCTGTGGAGGATGTCGGCCGGCTTGCGGAGGTCGGCGGCGACGACCGCGGCGCCCTCGTCGCCTTCCAGGACCGCGCGGCTGTGGGCCACGGCGACCGGGTCGTGGTCGACGTAGACGACCCGGGCGGTGGGGTCGGCGGCGCGGGCGACCTCGTGCACGTTGCCGAAGGTGGGTATGCCGGAGCCGATGTCCAGGAACTGGGTGACGTCGTTGTCAACGGCGTGGCGGACGGCGCGCCGCATGAAGGCACGGTTCGCCTGCATGATCTTGGGCAGGCCAGGCATGAACTCCATGGCCTTGCGCGCCGCTTCCCGGTCCACTTCGAAATTGTGCGAGCCGCCCAGATAGAAGTCATACATACGGGACACGCTCGGCACCGAAATGTCGATACCCGGCGGAGCCCAGGCGGGACGCTCCATCAATGTCTCCAACAAGTCGCCATGGGGGATGCGGCCATGTGTTCGCGGCCGGTGTTCGAGGTGAGGCTACTGATCACCCGCCGAGAGAGCGAGTAGAAACGGAAATTCGCGGTCCGTTCTTGGTCACACGCCATTGGCACGTGCTTCTCGGAGCGAAGAGTTCACGCCTTCAGGCTGTGCATATTCACGTGCATCTGACTGTGCGTCGGCTCCACAGCCGGCAGTCGTCTCCTCCGATGTGCCCCCAGGCCCGGTCGGCGCCTGGTCCGTCGCCTTCATCGGGCCGGTCATCGGTGCAGGATCCCCCGCGCACCGCCCCGTCCGACAGGGCGACAACCGGACAGAAATCTCTTCGGAGGCCGGAACGACGGGAGTCGGCCGTCTCCGCGAATCCGATCGGGGCGACGATCCCCTCAGATTGCGCCCCGCGCGCGCCCCCGGAGCGGCAAACGTCAAGCCGGTGCGTACGGAGATCCCCACCATCCGGCGAACCCCACGAGATTTCCGCCCCGGCGCGGCGTTTCTGTGATCAAGCTCGACGGCGTGTCTCTGTACGGATCACTCCTCGCGCGGCCAGTGGCGGCGCTGGCGCTGGTGTGGACGCTCTCCACGCCCGTGCCCGCCGCCGCCGACTCCTGCGCCTACGCCACCACCGGCCCCGGCGGGTCGAACACCTCGGTGGCGGTCATCGGGTCGGGCGGCTGCACGCCCCGGCCGACCCCGCCGTCGCCGTCGCCCCCACCGCCGTCGCCACCGCGTCCCACGACGCCCGCGCCACGGCCGACGCCCGAGCCCCCTCCCCCGCCGTCCCC